>NZ_JAQFIL010000001.1:5442142-5760714 GCF_029504655.1 Catalinimonas alkaloidigena | reverse complement strand
AAGTTCACGGGCTGTTAATGTGATGAATACATTGTCGGCATCGCGGGGTAGCGTGGTAATGATTGCCCCTGCCCGCTCTATACCGGCAGTGAGCAGTATTTCGTCACTGGTAGCATCACCGATGATATATTCAAAATTATTATTGGAAGGAAAGCTGTCTACCAGATCCACATCTTTTTCAATGAGAATAAATGAGCGCTGACTTTTCAATAGCTCAGCACAGGTTTTGGTACCATTTCGGCCAAATCCACAAACGATGATATGATTCTGCATACGTTGAACCCGTTTACTAATCATGTATTGATGAAAAATGTCTTTGAATTCACCTTCTACAATATAGGTAGTGATAATACTAATGGCATAAGCAAATATTCCCAGGTTAAATATGATATAAAAGCTGGTAAACAGACGCCCATTGTCTGAGAGGGTCTGGACTTCTGTAAAACCTACTGTAGATAAAGTGATAATGGCCATATAGAAGGCTTCCAGCATTGAATATCCTTCAAGCGTGATGAAGCCTACCATGCCTATGAGTACACTAAATAAAAGTAATGATAAACCAAGAGTGATACGGCCTAACTTTATTTTTTTTAGCCCAATTTTTCGGATCATATTACCGGCACTCATGTTTTAAGTAAACGAATCAGCTTTAAATAGGAAATACTATAAATCCAAAGATACAGTTTGAAAGAAAACTACCAATATTATGGTATGAGTAGGTGTTAAGGAAATTTAAGTAAGGAAAGCTGTAATTTGACGAATTATGAAAAATAAGTGAGTGTTTTTTTTCTATATTGCTAAATTACCAGACAAGAGTAACTTGTCTTTACTGATTTTACAGTATGTTTAAATTTGTGGATATCTTTAACATGATGCAGTTCGCATAGGCTGTCCATAGCTAACAGGGGGATCCTGTTGAGCTATAGAGCGGTAAAGTAAGTTTTATAGATGATAGATTTGAATCTTTCCAATAGTCCGGTCGTTGGCACAGTTTTGGTAACCAAAACTGTAAATTTTGCAGTAAGTTTATGAATGTAAAGATCATTAGGACGTTTGCGATTACTTTAGTATGCTGGCTGATGTTAGGAAGCGTACTTTCTAATGCCCAGAACGAAGTGATCAATAACGTAAGGGATGCTTTAAAAACAGGGAGCTCAAGAGAACTGAGCAAATACCTCAATAATACTGTAGAGATCAGTGTAAATGGAGAGAAGGCAAGTTATAGTCGTAACCAGGCAGAGTTTGTTCTCAAAGATTTTTTCAATAAATACCCCCCTCAAGGCTTTCGTTATGTGCATCAGGGTTCTTCAAAAGAAGGTTTGAAATATACAGTAGGCACCTACACTTACGACCGGGGTGAGTTTAGAGTTTTTATGTTGATCAAGCAGATAGGAGGAGCCTACCTGGTAGATAAGATTGATTTCAACGAAGAATAAAATGAAAAGCAGCAAAGTCTGCTCAAAGCACTACATCTCGTATACCGTAAAAGGACTAATAAGCCAGCATACCCGTAAATTCCTCTGCTGGCTCACCAATCAAATTGTTTACTTAAAGTTTATTTATTTTTTCCTCAATCATTTTTTTAGCTTCCGTCAGTACATTATCTAATCCACTGACATCTTTTCCCCCGGCTGTTGCGAAGAAAGGTTGACCACCGCCGCCCCCTTTGATATTCTTAGCTAGCTCCCGCACCATATTTCCTGCATGTAAATTGTGCGCTTTAATAAGCGATTCATCAATAGACATAGCGATCTGAGGCTTGCCATCAACATCAGCAGCCAATACGAGGATTAGATTACTCAGTTGATTCTTAATATCAAAGCTTAGCTTTTTGAGCATATCCGCATTAGGTAAAGATACTTTATCCACAATCACTTTTATCTCGCCAAGCTGGTAAGCCTTATTGATAATGCTGTCCTTAGCGTTTAATGCTTCTTTTTGCTGTAAGCTTTCTATCTCTTTCTGTAACTGGTTGCGTTCATTTACCAGCGTTTCAACCGCCTTTTTAAGATTAGCAGGGTTTTTCAGGGTTTCTTTGATTTCTTTCATCAAATCTTCCTGCTCATATACATAAGCCTCAGCGGCATCAGCGGATATTGCTTCAAGCCTCCTTACACCGGCTGATATAGAGCTTTCTGATACAATCTTAAACAAGCCTATATTTCCAGTAGAGGGCACATGTGTACCTCCGCAGAGCTCAAGGGAATAGTTTCTGTCAAAAGCAATCACACGTACAAAATCACCGTATTTCTCACCAAATAATGCTGTCGCTCCCATCTCTTTGGCTTCGGCCATAGGGACATTACGCATTTCTTCCAAAGCAATGTTAGCGCGTATCTTTTGATTCACAATATGTTCTACCCTTCTGATTTCCTCCTCACTCATCCTGGCAAAGTGAGAAAAATCAAATCTCAGCAGGTGGTCGTTAACCAGTGATCCCTTCTGTTGTACATGATCTCCCAGCACCTGTTTAAGCGCTGCATGCAGCAAGTGCGTAGCACTGTGGTTATTCATAGTAAGCAGGCGCTTTTCCTCGTTGACTACACATTGAAAAGTAGCGTTGACATCTTCCGGCAGTTCCTTGGCATAGTGGATGATCAGGTCATTTTCCTTTTTGGTATCTATGATATAAGTCTTTTTGCCATCTGCCTCTAAGTAGCCAGTATCTCCCACCTGTCCACCGCCTTCAGGGTAGAAAGGTGTACGGTTCAGGACAAGTTGGTAATAAGTCTTATTCTTTTCTTTAAGCTGACGGTAACGAACAATCTGTGCTTCAGTAAGCAAGCTATCATAGCCTACAAACGTTATCTCGTCTTCATCCAGGAGGGTGACCCAGTCGCCAGTGTCTACTGTAGCGGCCCCTTTAGAACGCTTTTTCTGTTTCTCCATTTCCTGCTGGAAACCCTTTTCATCAACTGAAAGGCCACTTTCTCTGGCAATCAGAGCCGTAAGGTCCAGCGGAAAGCCATAAGTGTCATACAATTCAAAGGCTACTGCTCCGGGAATTATTTTCTGCTCACCATATTCCTGCTTGATCTGGTCCAGCTTGCGTAAACCTATTTCCAGTGTTCTTAAGAAAGAAGCTTCTTCCTCTTGTATTACTTTGGCCACAAAGTCATTTTGTGCGGGCAGTTCGGGAAAAATATCTGCGAACTGTTCAGAAAGAGTAGGAAGCAGGCGATAAAGAAAAGGCTCTTTGAAATTCAGAAAAGTATAACCGTATCTGACAGCTCTTCGCAAGATACGACGAATTACATAGCCTGCTTTGTTATTGGAAGGCAGTTGCCCGTCAGCGATAGCGAAAGAAATAGCGCGGATATGATCAACGATCACTCTGAGGGCGATATCTGTTTCTTTCTTTTCTCCATACTTTACGCCTGCCCAAACGGACACCTGCGTAATCAGGGGCGTAAAAATATCGGTATCATAGGTAGAAGCTGCTTTTTGTATGGCCATAGCCAAACGTTCAAAGCCCATTCCGGTATCTACATGCTTGGCAGGCAGGGGTTTGAGTTCACCCGAAGCCTGCCTGTTGAACTGCATAAATACCAGGTTCCATATCTCTACTACCAGCGGATGGTCCTGATTGACCAGCGCTTTACCCGGAGTTTGATCCACTTCTTTTTGAGAGCGAAGGTCAATATGAATTTCGGAGCAGGGACCACAGGGTCCGGTATCACCCATCTCCCAGAAGTTGTCTTTCTTGTTTCCATATAGAATACGGCTCTCTTCAATGATATTCTTCCAGTGGTCATAAGCTTCCTGGTCAACGGGTAAGTTATCACCTTTATCTCCACCAAATACAGTGACATATAAGCGGTCTTTAGGGAGCTTATAGACTTCTGTCAGCAGTTCCCAGGCCCATGAGATCGCTTCTTTCTTGAAATAGTCTCCGAAAGACCAGTTTCCTAACATCTCAAACATGGTATGATGGTAAGTATCTATGCCTACCTCTTCCAGGTCATTGTGCTTACCTGAAACTCTTAAACACTTTTGACTGTTTGCAACTCGAGTGTTTGGTGCGGGTTTGTTGCCTAAAAAGTAGTCTTTAAACTGGTTCATGCCCGCATTCGTAAACATAAGAGTTGGGTCGTTTTTTGTTACGATAGGGGCAGATGGTACAAACTGATGTTTTTTACTTTCAAAAAATTGTATGAATGTTGTTCTGATTTCCTGAGAATTCATTGTATACGTAATTTTTCAGCGTAAACGCATAATACGAAATAGAGAAAATTTAGGATATTACCACATTTATAATATAACTCACTCTTTCATGTATATATGACTGATACTGTTAATTTTCAAATGCTTAAAGGGACAAAATTAAAGATTAGAAACCAGCATTAACAATGTCTAAGATAAAATATTATTACGATACGGAAACCTGTAAATACGAACGCATCCGGGTAAGCAAGTGGGATGTTTTTTTAAATGTATTGGGCTTCATATCATTGGTGTTGGTAGCAGGAATATGTCTGATTATAGTATTTGATACCTACTTTGAGTCTCCCAAGGCAGCCCGGCTAAAAAAAGAAAATGAAGAGCTACAGTTTTATTATGATATGCTAAGTAAAGACATGGAGCGTGCTGATGATATGCTAGAGTCTTTGCAGGAAAGAGATAATCATGTTTACCGTACTATATTTGAAGCCGAGCCTATACCACTCTCTGTGAGAAATGCAGGAGTAGGAGGAGTGGAGCGGTATAAAGAGCTACTGGAAGATGGTTTAGAAAGAGAAGAGCTGATTCTCAATACCAAAGAAAAAGTAGACAAACTTAAGCGTCAGCTGTACATACAGACGAAGTCATATGATGATTTGCTGGGTATGGCAGAAGATAAAACAGAGATGTTAGCTTCTATTCCGGCGATCCAGCCGGTTTCTAACAAGGAATTAAGAAGGTTGGCCTCCGGCTTTGGTATGCGCATGCACCCTATTTATAAAGTGAAAATGATGCACCCCGGTATAGACTTTTCTGCTCCGCAGGGCACCCCTATTTATGCAACCGGTGCAGGCAAGGTGATTACTGTGAAGAGCTCCTTTACGGGCTATGGAAAGCAGGTTGAGATAGATCACGGCTTTGGTTATGTTACCAAGTATGCGCATTTGTCAGACTTCAACGTAAAGGTTGGTCAAACCATAGAAAGAGGGCAGTGCATCGGTTATGTAGGAAATACGGGTACTTCTACTGCGCCCCACTTACATTATGAAATTTTGAAAGACGATGACAAAGTAAACCCTATCCACTTTTTCTACCAGGATATTACGGCTGAGGAGTACGAAGTGCTGGTACAGCTTGCGTCTATAGAGAACCAGTCACTCTAGTAGATAAGTTGACAGTTTTAGGTTAAAAGTTGAATGTTACGATACTTACAACTAAGCGTATAATGATATTAGGGAGCTTCGGCTCCTTTTTTTTTTACTATCCCTGAAACATAAAGCTTGTTGCTAATTCAGGAAAGTTTGGCAAACTTGCTGTGTCAATAAAAGTTGAAGCATAATAGCAAGTCCTAATAGTTTGATACTTCCCTCAATCATAAATACTGCACAGATATGTGCACAATTGGGTGTAAAGCATGCGGTGCTTTCTCCCGGCTCTCGCTGTGCTCCACTTTCTATTGCTTTTGTACGGCATCCTCAGATAAAAACGTATACCCTAAGTGATGAGCGTTCTGCGGCTTTTGTGGCTTTAGGCATAGCCCGCCAGCTACATGAACCGCGTGGTCTTGATTTGTACATCTGGCTCAGCCGCTTATAACTATGCCCCGGCAGTAGCCGAAGCTTTTTTTCAGCAGATACCCTTACTTTTACTTACCGCTGACCGACCACCGGAATGGATAGACCAATTGGATGGACAGACGATCCGGCAACGTGAGATATATGGAAAGCACATCAAAGCCAGTCTTGAGTTTCCTGTAGGTCAGCAGGAAGAAGACCAATGGTTTGCGGGTAGAATAGTTTCTGAGGCTCATAATCTTAGCATAGCGTATCCGCAGGGGCCAGTGCATATCAATATACCGATCAGAGAACCCTTTTATCCGCAGCCTGATGAAGAAATTAAGTTTGATCATAAGGTAAAAGTGATCCGACAAATTCCTGCTAGCTATAGTCTGTCAGAGGTACAGACTTCAGCTTTACTGGAGCAGTGGAGGGCAGCAGAAAAGAAGCTGATCGTTTGTGGTCAGGGCGTATTAAATGAGGAGCTGTCAGCTGCTCTTGAAAGAATATGTCGTGAGCAGCACGTCCCAGTAATAGCTGATGTGATTTCTAATATGCATGCCTTACCGGAAGGGGGCAAACATGCTGATGTACTACTGGCACAAAAAGACGAAGACTTGTTTAAACGGCTTCAACCGGCCCTGCTCATTACTTTTGGCTTGTCGGTGATGTCGAAAAATCTGAAGCTTTTCCTTCGGAAGTACAGCCCTGCCCAGCATTGGCATGTACAGCCTTCTGGTAGTGCAGCCGATACTTTTCAGGTTTTAACTCAGGTGATTCATGCTTCACCTTTGGCGTTTTTCCAAGGCATGCAGCAGTCAAAAGGTATACCTTCTACTCAAAGTGATTTTGCGGAGGTCTGGCAAAGTGAAGAGCTCAAAGCAGTAAACTATATCAAGACTCTGTTTGAAAGAGGGAAGGTCAATCAGCCAAGTGAGTTTCAGGCGGTAAAGGAGGTCCTCTACTCTTTGCCTGACCAAAGTAATTTACATCTGGCCAACAGCATGGCAGTACGTTATGCTAATCTGATTGGTCTAAGCGAAAAACAAAAGAGAGTAGAGGTTTTTGCCAATCGGGGTAGCAGCGGTATAGATGGGAGCAATAGCGCAGCAGTGGGTTCCGCCTTGAGTTCTGACCGCCTGACTGTACTAATCACCGGGGACCTTGCCTTTTTTTATGATCGTAATGCTTTCTGGCATAATTATAAGCTGCCCAATTTGCGGGTAATACTGCTAAATAATCATGCGGGAGGAATTTTCAGAATGATTGATGGGCCGGCAGGTCAGCCCGAACTGGAAGAATATTTTGAAACCCGTCAGCAACTGGAAGGTGAAAATACTGCCCGTGATTTTGGTTTGCAGTATATGCGCATTCATTTAAAAAGCGAAGCAGATATTCAAGAACTAAAACAGTTGTTGCCTGGTTTTTATGAGCGTTCAGCCGATCATGCTCGGTTATTGGAAATCGTCACAGACGCACCTGTGAATACTGAAGTTTTCAAGCAATACAAAAAGCTAATTCAACAGAACTATGGATTCTGAAATAGCTGCTTGTGTTAAACTTTCTAACATTTAACTATAAACTAAGAATGCCCATTTCATTTGACAATATCAGGATAGGAAAAAAATACTTCTTAACAAATTATGGTGAAGAGTCAGAGTTTGAGGTAATGGAGCGGTTAGGTGAAGATAACTACAAACTAAAAGACCTCACCTCCTTAGAAATTTATACCCTGAATGACCTGATCAAATACGGTAAGTCTAACGATTTTGATATCTATGAAATAAGATAATGAAGCAGCTTCCTAAAGTTTAGCAAAGTCAGTTTTAAGTAGCTGAGCATAAATAATAAGGCGTTTTTTGTTATAAAAGGTTGACGTACAACATTTTAGGCTTGGAGTAAAATAGCACTGGTGCTTAAGTATTCTGACCCTGCTTCACACTACTATTATGTTGCCAGGGCCATTTACCAGTAAGTTCCAGTTCCAGCGTGAAACTAAGAAAAGTACGAATGAGAACTATAATTGCCAGTACTCCCACAGTGCTGAATGATAAATCTACCGCCACCGTATGGATAATATCAGCGGCTACAAGTAGTTCAAGTCCCATAAGGATACCCCTTCCAAGTTGTTGACGGGCTTTATGAAATGTATTTTCAGTTTTATCCTTGCCAAAAACTTTTATTAAGCTATAAATGCAAATATAAAGAGCTGTTAAAGTGAGTATGCCTACACCAATTACTTCTACGATTGCTGCACACCACTCTGCGATTGGTTTGACTAAATCGGACAAAATGTGATGACTTTAAGTTGAAAAAATAATTATTTATTATTTGAAATTGCTGATACTAAAAGTAAGCAAAACCAGACTCAAATAGAAAACAAGCTAACTCTATCTCGCCTCCTCATAAACAGCACAGTTTTGCATATGTTCTTTAATTTCCTCTGTACTCAGATAAACACTTTTTTTATACGTCTTGTATTTTTTGGAAGCTTTAGAGTTCTGAATTACGTGTTCTTCCCAGGCAATTGCCTGCCAGCCCAGCCCTCTTTCAATGGCGATTTTATCAACTTTATGTTCAAGTTTGGCTTTGGCTTTCTTACTAAAAAGGTATTTGATACCTAGCCAAAGAATATCTAATCCACTCCGTTTGGAGTAGTCTATAATATGCGCATATTCATGCCCAATTCCGCCCAGTTGAGCATTAAAAGGAAAGTCTTCAAAAAGAACACCTTCGCGCTCCTTTACCTTCTTATCAATAAAGATATTATAGCTCCGTTTGTCCCTGCCACGAAACAAACTCCAGAAACGTGGACGGGCTGCCAGTGAAGTTTTAGTATCTAAGTATACGAAGCGGATTTTAGTGTCTTTCAGCTCAGGGTAATAAGCCAGTGCAATCAGACTGGGTAGTAATGCTTGATCCAGGAAATCTTTATTACGCTGGTAAGCTTCCAGCAAATCTTCCTGATAGTACATGCAGTCTTCTGCATGAAAAGCTTTTTTGGGAATCGTTAGTTCATTAAAATGGGCAAAGGAAAAGCCATTATGTTCTACTGAAGAAACAGCAGAATTAGTGGATTCTGGTTGAGAATATGCTGAAGTAAGGACGATGCAGAGGAGCATCAGGGGGATAACTGCTTTCATAAACTGCTTATTAATTAAGCGAAACTTTTCACATTGTCAAGTCACTTCTTAAATATAAGCAAGAATATACCCGCTTGGTTTATGAGAAAAGAAACGGGCAGTAGTTAAAATGTACCGAAAGAGAAAGAATTCCCCTCATACAGGGCAAAAAGTGATTCTGAATGAAAATGGTATTTGAATCAGTATGGCAAGAAGGGAAAAGGTATCGGGAGTTAAGCAATCACTCCCGAACCTATAAGCTCATCAGCCTGATACCAGGCTGCAAACTGTCCTTTGGCAATACTTTTCTGTGGACGATCAAAAATAATGTATAATCCATCGTGCTCCTGATAAAGGGTGGCTTTTTCCAAAGGCTGGCGATAACGTATGCGTACCTGATATGAAGCAGATTCTCTGTTTTTCAGCTTCAGATCTTCCCTTACCCAATGGGTCTCAGCCTGACTGATGAACAACGCAGGACGGTAAAGCCCCGGATGATCACCCCCTTGTCCGGTATAGACAATATTTTCGTCCGTGTCTATGGCAATAATAAACAGAGGCTTGGGCGTACCTCCCACATTCAGGCCTTTGCGCTGGCCTATGGTATAATAATGCGCGCCATTATGAGAGCCAACTTCTTTGCCTATGTCCGCAGAATATTCGTAGGGAGTACTCAATTCACTCAGGCTTACAGGCGCTGCGTCTGATGTTCCGGCTACCGCTAAAAACTTTTCATACACAGCCGCATCAGCAGGGATTTCAATGATCTTGCCGGGTTTTGGCTGAAGTTTTTGCTGCAAAAACTCAGGAAGTCTTACCTTACCTACAAAGCAAAGCCCTTGGGAATCTTTTTTGTCCGCAGTAACCAGGTCCTGCTCGCGGGCAATTTGTCTCACTTCAGCTTTCTGCAATTCACCAATAGGGAACATAGCTTTGCTCAATTGCTCCTGGTTTAACTGGCAAAGAAAGTAGCTTTGATCTTTGTTACCGTCTTTTCCCGCCAAAAGATGATAGGTAGTACTGCCATCAGCACTAATGGTTTCCGCTTTGCGGCAATAATGTCCGGTAGCTACGTAGTCAGCACCTAGCTTAAGCGCAGTTTTTAGAAAGATGTCAAATTTAATCTCCCGATTACAGAGCACATCAGGATTAGGCGTACGGCCACGCTCATATTCATGAAACATATAGTCTACGATACGCTCTTTGTACTCTTTGCTGAGGTCAATGGTCTGGAAAGGTATATCCAGCTTTTGCGCTACGATGAGGGCATCATTGCTGTCTTCCAGCCAGGGGCACTCACGGCTGATGACTACACTATCGTCATGCCAGTTTTTCATGAACAGGCCGATGACTTCATAGCCTTGTTCTTTCAATAAATAGGCGGCGACACTGGAGTCTACTCCGCCCGACATACCTACTACTACGCGTTTCATAATATGTAATACCGGAAGTGAGGAAAAAAGGTTCGGGAGAATTAGTGTTAGGGTGCGATGGTGTTTGAGTGTTATGGTGTTATAGTTCTTAGTGTGTTATGGTTTTTGGGTTGAGGGTTGGAGGTGCTCTTCTGATATTTGATACGATTCTACATTTGTACGATAATTTTCTCGGGGTTCTCTGACTCGGGAGCCGCTCATGCCACTAAGTTTCTTTTCACTTGCTGACAAATATTTGATTAGTGCTAAAATAGATTTTCTGGTATTGTCCGTTTGTGTATGCAATTTTTGGATTTTCTCCTGCTCCATATAGGCCAGATCTTCAAACAGGTAAAGCATGCTTTTTACTTCAGCAGCTGAACTCTGAGCATAGTTGAGGAAGCGCCCAAAGTCCTTGGGATGATATCTGGCAAATCCTTCAGCTATATTGTTCATCACAGAAATAGAAGCCCGCCTGATTTGATCGCGGGCGCCAAAGTCCCTGCCAAGCTCGCCGGATGAACCAGACTGATAGACTTCTTTTACCAGAACCCTTGCCATTTGCCAGCATCTTAAGTCCTCAAAACGTTCTACTTTAGCCATTTTACCTTTTTTCAGTTAACACAAAATCAACTTCCTGCGTTTTTACACCATGATATCGTTCCCCATCAGCTTTAAACCAAATCACAAGAACAATAACACTATATTACATGAGTATCAGCGCGTTTCAGCAAGCCAGAGAGAAATATCGTCCTGCAAATATAAAAGTTCTTTTTATCACTGAAGCCCCCCCTGTCGAAGAGCGAAACCGGTATTTCTATTATGAGCATGTGCGAAGAGGGGATAGCTTGTTTTTGGAAACGATAAAGGTATTATTCCCCGAAGAGGTAGAAGCATTTGAAACCGTCAAAGCAATCAGGCGGGAAAAGACTTATTTTTTGGAACGATTACAGGAAGAAGGCTACTACCTTATTGGCGCAGTTGATAAGCCTTTACCTGGAAAAACGGCTGCTGCAAGGACAAACCTATACCGTGAGAACCTGCCGGTATTGATGAAAGAAATATTGCAGGTAGCACGTCCTGGTACACCAATCGTACTAATTTCGGCAGTGGTTTTCCGGGCTATAGGCGAATCTCTGCGAGCCAGTGGTTTTAATGTGATCCATGATGATATAATTGAATTTCCCAACTCCGGTCAGCAGCTAAACTTCCGTCGTAAGCTTAGACCTTTGCTCAGAGAAAATCAGCTTTTGCCTGCACCGATATGATGGTGTTATGGTTCTAGGTATTATAGTTTAGAAAGTACAAAGTCATAAACCTCCTCTCTTAATCACTATATCACCTAGAACCAAGATGGCTTTAAACCTGATTTTTCTCTGTCTTTTCGTTACATTGGAATAATTGCAACATACCCTTCAAAACTATGGCTTACAAGAATTTAGTACACCTGCATAATGAGCATCGCCACTGGCTCAATGAGTTTGACCTTTATCAGGATGAAATCAAATATTTTCAACACCTGCTAGCCAAAAAAGTACCTCAGCTGCAAGAGCGTGATCTAAAAGAAGATGCGCTGTATTTTAAGGGTCAATGGATAGAAATACTTTCCAAAATTGATGATTTCCGTCACAAAGTATATGCTCACGAAGCCCGGCTCTACCGTAAACTGGAACTTGCCAACCGTACCAAAGATCATGTGATTACGGATGAAGAACATCATATTGTGAAAGGGGAGATGGAAGAGTTTTCTTTACGATACAAAGCTCTGAAACAACGCTTTCAGGAGTTTTTAAAATAGAAATAAATATAAAGTATACTTCCCCTTTTTTCAATAAAAGAAATACCTGGCAAACTGTTTTCTAACGGGGATTACTTACTCCCACTTGCTGGCACATAGATTCTAACGGGCAATGAGAACACAGAGGAATAGTACCCTTACAAACGTGTTTGCCAAAAGGTACAAGCAGACGATTTATTTCTACCCGGTATTGTTCCGGCAGTTTTTCTTCAAGCGCCAGCATGGTCTTCTCAGGTGTTTTGCCTTGTACATAACCCCAACGGTTAGTTATTCTGTGCACATGAATATCTACGCCAATGCGCATCTGCTGGCAGGCAATGCCTAATGCCAGGTTTGCACACTTGGGACCCACTCCACTGAAAGAGAGTAAAGTATCAAAATCACAGGCTAGCTGTCCTTTATGTTCATCCATGATCTTTTCAGCAATATCAAGAATCTGTTGGGCCTTAGCAGCATGAAAAGTGCTAGCCTGAATGGCAGTATCAATTTCTTCTACCGATAGCTTTGCCATTGCTTTGGGGGTTCGTGCCTTCTCAAAAAGCTGAATAGCAGTTGGTACGGTAACTTCATCATAAGTGCGTATGGAAATCATGCAGGTGACCAACTGCTCAAATAAAGAAGTATAGCCCTGATCGTAGAGGTCAAAAAGGGCAGCCTTGGGAAGTCCTGCAACTTCTTTTCGCAACAGACTTATTGCCAGATCAATATTAAATGCTTCTTTTCCAGACATGGAAATAGTTAAAGGTTAAAAGTTGAAGGTTCTTAGAGATAATGACTAATCTGTGAATCTCTAAACTTTTGTCCCTTTTCTATTTCTAAATAAGTATTGCTGCCTGTATGTTTTGCTTAGCGTAACTCCGGCAAAGAAATTCCTTTGATATGGCGGAAAAGATCAACCGCGTAGAGATCGGTCATTCCAGAAACGAAATCCACAACTGATTGTACTTTTTCATACAGACTGGTATTTCCATCGGGTTGAAACTGGAGGGGAAGTAAGCGAAGTAGTTTCTTACTTTGATGGCCTTTCATATCCAGTACTGCCGGTACAAACTCTTCCAGTAAACCTCCCAGAATCTTATAGCCGGCTAGCTCAATCTCTACTACCGGGCGATAATTGTAAATGCGGTCCACAGATTTGCTTTGTAAAGCTTGAAATGCTTTGCCCAAAGTATCTGACAATTCATCCAGCAAACTTTTCTCATAAGTACCTTTCAGGATCGCATCACGATTTTGCCAGAAAATTTCTGCGCACTCATTCACCAGGCTATTGATTGTCACTGCTCTCAGGTAACCCATTCTTTCATTCAGGTCCTGAATTTTGAGCGCATTTGTTTTATGCTTTTGATAATGCTCGGGGGAGTCGGCAAAAAACTGTAAGAGCTGATTTTGCGCTTCCTCTGTGCTAATGATCTTAAGTCGGTGGGCATCCTCCCAGTCAATTACCTGATAGCAGATGTCATCAGCCGCTTCTACCAGGTACACAAAAGGGTGGCGTACATAAGCCTGGGGAGCATCAGAAGTAGCTTTGATTTTCAGTTCGGCTGCAATTTTGTTAAAAGTCTCAATTTCTGAATGAAAGAACCCAAACTTGCTCCGGCTCTTGCGGTTTTTATCCAGGCCTATAGACGATTCACAGGGATACTTTACCATAGCTGCCAAAGTAGTGTAGGTAAGTCGTAAGCCGCCATAGCTCCGCTCTTTAAACTGATGCGTCAGCAGCCGTAAACCGTTGGCATTTCCTTCAAAATTGGTCAGGTCGTTCCACTGGCTGGGGTTAAAACTGTCTTCTAAAAGGCTTCTGATTTCCCCTTCCAGATTGGTAAAATAGGTAGAAATCGCTTTTTCTCCTGAATGACCAAAAGGTGGATTGCCAATGTCATGGGCGATGCAGGCCGCACTGATCACCGAACCCATTTCGTTGCGGTAAAAGTGCTCAAACCGGGCTTCTTCCTCAGGGTACTCATCCGCGATACGGTGCCCGATGATATTGCCCAGTGATCTTCCTACACAAGCTACTTCTAGACTATGTGTTAAGCGATTATGGACAAATACACTACCGGGCAGCGGAAAAACCTGGGTTTTATTTTGCAAACGCCGGAAAGGAGAAGAAAAGATAAGCCGGTCATAATCCTGCTGATAAGGATTACGGATCATATCCGTATGCGTAGGGCGATCTTCCACACCTAAGCGGACAGGAGAAAAAAGATGATTCCAGTGCATGATGTCTCTGCGATTACTACAAGCTCAAATGAACAGCAAACAAGATGGGCAGAATGTCTGAATCTGCAAAATGGAAACAGACAAATGAATTATTATAAAAATTGTAACTTGAGCATTTAGAAGGAATAAAAACAAAAAAACCTGAAGTGAGAACTTCAGGTTAATGAGTAGCGGGGACAGGACTCGAACCTGTGACCTTCGGGTTATGAGCCCGACGAGCTACCAACTGCTCCACCCCGCGATGTATATTTTTAAACGTCTTTTTCGCTTAAGAGGATACAAAAGTAGCGCTTTTTATTTTTTAATCAAATATCTTTGTAAAAATTTTTCTAGATGGAAGCTAAAAAACATAAAGCTGGATTTGTGAGTATCGTAGGGAAGCCTAATGTGGGGAAGTCTACCCTGATGAACCAACTGGTGGGTGAACGGCTTTCTATCATCACTTCCAAGGCCCAAACCACCCGACATCGCATTATGGGCATCATCAATGGATCATCACCGAGCGATGATTTTCAGGTGGTGTACTCCGATACCCCGGGCATCCTGAAGCCGGAATATGAGCTACACCAGTCTATGATGCGCTTTGTAAGTGTAGCCCTGGAAGATGCGGATGTCATCCTCTTTGTAACCGACCTCTACGAAAAATATCAGGAAGAGGAGCATATTGAAAGGCTTAAAGAAGCAGAGGTGCCGGTCATTCTGGTCATGAACAAAATTGATCTTGCCAAAGGCTCACAAGCTGAAGATAAGATGGCTTACTGGCAGGAAATTCTTAAGCCCGAAGAAGCCATGCTGGTTTCCGCACTGGAAGGTTTAAATATTTCTGAGGTTTTCGAAGCTATTTTACGCCGGCTTCCTGAGCACCCGCCATATTTCCCCAAAGATGAACTTACCGATAAGCCTGAGCGTTTCTTTGCAGCTGAGATCATTCGGGAGAAGATTTTTAAAAATTATAAGAAAGAAGTTCCCTACAGTTGTGAGGTAGTAGTTACTGAGTTTAAAGAAGACGAAAGTATCATCCGCATGCGTTCTGAGATCTTCGTGGAGCGTAAAAGTCAGAAGGGAATACTGATTGGAAAAGGAGGAGAAGCTATCAAAAAAGTGGGTATAGAAGCCCGGGCTGACCTGGAAAAGTTTTTTGCCAAGCAGGTTTACTTAGAGCAATTTGTGAAAGTTTCTCCCGATTGGCGTAAAAAGCAGCCGAAACTTCATAATTTTGGCTATAGATAAATAGTGTTATGGTTCTAAGCGTTATAGTTTAAGGTATTAGGGTGCTATGGTTATTAATTTTCATCTTTTTTAACTATAACACAACTAGACACAGAACTAAGAACCAAAAACCGTAACATTCAGAACCAAGAACCATAAGATAAAAATAAAGTGTCAAATATAGTAGCGATCGTAGGTAGGCCCAATGTAGGGAAGTCAACGCTGTTCAACCGTTTAATTGAGCAACGCAAGGCCATTATGGATGATGTGAGTGGCGTGACCCGTGACCGGCATTATGGTTATGGACAATGGAATGGACTGCACTTTACAGTAATTGATACCGGAGGTTATGTAGCCAATTCTGACGATATTTTTGAGGGTGCAATACGTACGCAGGTGCAGTTGGCGATCAATGAGGCTAGCGTAATTCTTTTTATGGTAGACTGTGAAACCGGCATCACAGATCTGGATGAGAGCTTTGCCAATATTCTGCGGGGTACCCAGAAGCCTCTTTATATCGTCGCCAATAAGGCGGATAACCATGAGCGTTCGTTTATGGCCTCTGAGTTTTATGGCATAGGTCTGGGAGAAGTTTTTCCTATCTCATCCGTAAGCGGCTCAGGTACCGGTGATCTTCTGGATGCCGTCGTTTCCCACTTTCCGGCCGATGATGATGAGGATCCGGAAGCGGGCATTCCCCGGCTGGCTATTTTGGGCCGGCCCAATGTAGGCAAATCGTCTTTTCTGAATGTGCTTTTGGGAGAGGAGCGTAGCATCGTTACTGATGTTGCCGGTACTACGCGCGATGCATTACATTCTCGTTATAAGCTGTACGGAAAGGATTTTATCCTGATTGACACCGCAGGGCTACGGAAGAAAGCCAAGATTTCGGATAATATAGAATTTTACTCCACTATTCGCTCTGTACAGGCACTGGAAGACAGCGACATCTGCATCATCATGCTGGATGCACAAAGGGGGATGGAAGCGCAGGATATGAATATCGTGCAGCTCGCCGACAAACACAGGAAAGGCATACTGATTTTGGTTAATAAATGGGATTTGATAGAGAAAGATACCAAAACAGCGCTGGCATACAAAAAGCAGATTGATGAGCGCTTGGGCGAATTTAACTATATCCCCATTGTCTTTACCTCTATGGCCACCAAACAGAGAGTGTTTCAGGCGATAGAAAAAGCTTCTGAGATTTATGAAAACCGCCAGCGACGTATCAGTACTTCCAAACTAAATGACCTGCTGGGTAAAGATATTGAGCATTATCCACCGCCTTCGGTCAAAGGTAAGCATATTAAGATCAAGTATATTACGCAATTACCGACCAGAACACCCTCTTTTGCCTTTTTCTGCAACCATCCCAAATATGTAAAGAACGCCTATAAACGTTACCTGGAGAATAAACTAAGAGGACACTTTAACTTTGAAGGCGTGCCTTTGAACATATTCTTCAGGCAGAAGTAGGCAAATGCGGCCTACTCCTGGGGTGGGGTGAATTCGTATAGAGAATAGCCATTGATGAAATATATACTTTTTGGGCTTGTGAAGATTATTTTGAGATCAGTATCTGAGAAAGGAAGATATATTGATTTACTCCAAATATTGGTATCGTAATTATAAAATGAAAGGGAGTTTTTACTTAAGATATATCCTTTATCATAAAGAACAAAACCTTGATTAGCAGTAGTATTAATATGATGGTTATTCGCTCTTTTTTTCCAAGCATTATTATTTATATCATATTGCCAATACTCTAACTCAAAAGTACTAGAAGATTCATTAACGATGGGTGAACCTATAAACATATTTGAGTTTAATATTTGTGCTATTATCCTGTCGTTACTACTGTTTATGTTACCAGGATAATTTGTGATTTGAGTCCATAGGTTTGTTTCAGGGTTATATTCCCAAATATCTTTTAATATATCACTAGGATCACCACTGTTTCCAAGGCCAACATATGCTTTTTTACCGACTACAAAACTTTTTGCACTGTACCTTTTTCTTCCAGGAAACGAAGCGACTTCTTTCCAAATATTGGTATTGGGATCATATTCCCAAAAGTTTTTATCGGCCATTGCTACTTTAGGGTCATCCCACCCTAGTCCAGCATAGAGTTTGTTATTAATGGAAAAAAATGTGAGCCAATCAACATATCCTCCAGGGTAATTAGCTTTTTTATTCCAGGTTTTGTCAGTCAAACTAAATTCATAAAGTTTATCTCCAGTAATAATATACAGAGAACGATCTAGATAAATACCATCATAATTAGTGCGATATTTAAAAGGAATGTTATTATCAATTACTCTTAGAGGATTTTGCTCCGTAGTGACTTGAAATAGGCTAATTATATTATTAATGGATAATGAAGCGTTAGTGATAGAGGAAAACTCTTTAGAAGAACTTATCTTTATAAATACTTCATCACCATTTTTCAGACTGAACGTGTTGTCTAAGTATTCATTTCCATTGACATATATAATGCCATTATCTGTAGAAAACTGTGCTACTCCAATAGGAGTGGGGTGAGGCAGTCCGCTGATAGTAATCGTATTAGAAGTATAAACCGAATCTCTCTTAGCATTTTCAATAGGCGTGAAGCTGAAAGGATCAGGAGAGTAGTCATCGGTAGTAATGCTGAAGCTGGCACTTATGCCATTAATATCTACCAGCGCTGAGGTGCTGGCCTCAAACTCACTGCTGGAAAGCAATTTGACAGCCAGTTCATCTCCGTTTTTCACTGATGTAGTGTCGCTTTCCAGTTCTTTACCGTTTTTGATGATGATTCCGTCTTCAATTTTGAGCGGTGTTTCGTAGGGTATCCCACTTACGGTAATGGTATTGGAAGTGTAGAAAGAATCAACGGCTACATCTTTCTGCGCCGTGAAACTGAAAGCTTCAGGAATATAATTATCGCTAATGGCGGTGAAGCTTTTGACTAAAGTTCCAATCGTAATTTTAGTGCTTACCGTGTCCATATAATCGCTACCGGAGGTAAGCTGAAGTTGTAGCTGATCGCCGTTTTTTACTTGCGTTACTGAGTCTTCTACCAGCTTATCATTCAAAAGGATATGCCCATTCTGCACAACAGCATCGGCAGTGCCTCCTTCTTTCAGTCCACTTATCTTGACAGCATTGGAAATAACTTTGGTATTGATGGCTACATCATTTTGTAATGTAAAAGTAAAATCCTCCGGCGTATCATCTTCATCTTTGTTGAGGATACCGTCCCCATCACTGTCAATGTACTGCTCAAAGTTAGGAATGCTGGCTTCTACGCCCATATCCGCATAGCGCTTTTCCAGATGAGCTCTGATCTGAGGCAAATTGAGTGACATGGCTTGCTCTCTAAGCTTGGTTTTGGTAGTCTCGCTATTGAGCACACCATCTTCTTTGAGGTCAGTGATCAGGTTGGCCAGAAGTTCAGAAAGCTCAGCTACGGTATTATTGGCTTGAAGTATTGCTGAAATAGCCAGAAGTATGGCATTATCATCGCCATCATGTGAAATGTCCAGCGTTTCGGAATAGCCAATGCTGTCAGTTTCTATACCGAAAATGGTTAGAATTTCTTTTTGGGCTTTCTGCTTAGCCTCTTCAAAAGCACTTTCTTCTTCCTGCATAAGGTAGGCTACCCTACTAAACTCAAGGTAGGAAAGCAGGTTGACATTGACCGAAGTAGCATCAGTAACCTTAGCTAAGCCAAAGATGGTGAGCTGTGCAGCAGACTTTTCCCCTTTCACTTCATCAAAATAGAAGCCATTGGCCTGAAGTTGTACAAAGGGGGAGTTAAGCGGTACTTCCTTAAAATTGAAAGCTCCCTTATTGTCATTGATTTGAGTAGTGAAATTCTTACCGGTAGCTAGTAAGTTTTCATTGAGTTCACCCAAAGTGATAGCTGTCCCATTAATAAATGGGCCTTTCTGCACATAACCGGAAAGGTCAATGGTGAGGGTAGAATCTGTTGCAATGGGTGGTGTACTGATGACCTCATCATCCTCGCGGCAGGACAATAAGATGAAAAAGCAAAAAATGAATAGTAGGGTGGAGCTTATAAATATTTTCATTACAAGTTTATATTTACCTTTTTATGTAAATATACTCATAAATGTATTTTTTATAGTAAAAAAATTAAATTTACCAATAAGTATGCTAAGCTTCCTTGAATTGGAGTTGGAAGAATCTCACAGGTTTTGGAGAAAAGATGCGCCCAGCAATTTGATCTTTTAGAGTAAATGAAAAAAGCTCCTGATGAGGATAGGAGCTTTACTAGGAATTAACATGGCTTATGGCTTTGAATGTTTATTGTAGAAACCGCATAGCGCTAAGGAGAAAACCTATAAAATGAGCTTCCCATGGCAGTGCTGACGCTGGTACATAAAATAGCATAATTTTCAGCAGTCACGGCAAAAGTAAAAATACGGGACTCCTGCTCAATCCCTTTGATTTGCGTTATGGTGTTACTGGCAAGGTCATAGGCGTAGAGTGAATTTTTGAAGTCAGTATCAAAATACAAATAGCCTTTGCCCTGCATTGAGAAACCAAATTTGGGTTTGGATTGGGGCAATGTGGTTACAGTGGTCCAGGAAGCGGTAGCAGGCGAAAAGCTGAGGAGCTCAGAGGAGTTTTCTCTGGCGAAATACCCCTTTTCATCTATGGCAAAAAGAAAGTTTGAGGCTTCGGCATTTCCTACGGATTTCCATGATTTGCTCACTGTATCAAATTGCCATATTTCAGCGGATTTTCCGGATTCCTGAAAAGTAAGGCTGGCAAATACTTTATCATGGATAGTAAAAGTTTGGATTGCTGAAGCTCCTGCCGGAAAATCAGCAATAGCCGACCAGGTGTTGGTAGCAGGGTCATATTCCCACAGGGCATTACCATTATCTCCCAGTCCGGCATACCATTTACTGCCACTAGCATAGGTAAAGTAAGTAGTGGCCTGACCAGGAAAGTCGGCGATAGCTGTCCAGGTATCCGCAACAGGATCATATTGCCAGATAGCCTGCCCATTTTCACCCAGCCCGGCATAAAATTTATCCTTTGCAGAAAGCCTGATGTTGACATCAGCATTGCCAGGAAAGTTAGCTTTTGGCCCCCACTGCTCATCGTTTGTATCATAGGCATACCACTCTTTTCTGGCAGCAAAACCAATGTCCTCCCCCAGGCCTGCAAACAGATTGTTTCCCCACACAAAAGTTGTTAAGGAGTATTCCGAATGTCCGGGATACCCTATCGTCTGAAGCGGGTTGGCAGCAGTGGTCACTGTCCACTGTGTCGTAAATTTTCCTACCGTCAGTTCGGCAGTATGGGTGGTGGAGTACTCATCACCGGTTGGCAGTTTGATGGCTATCTCATCTCCTTCGGAAAGAGCAATTCCATTTTCTTTTTCTTCTCCGTTGACGATCAGGCGGGCGCCTGCTCCGGACAGCCAGCTTTCTGCAGGATGGGGAAGCCCCTCCAGCATAATGGTCTCGGACACATAAAAAGTATCCATTTTAGCTTTGGTGACAGGGGTAAAAGCAAATGCCTCCGGCATTTCGTCATCTTCTGAGTTGATGATTCCATCCCCATCACTATCCAGATACTTTTCAAAATCAGGTAAGGTAATATCTGTTCCCAGCGCTTTGTAGCGTTCGGTGAGATTTTCTCTGATAACCCCTGCACTGGCATAAGTGGCACCGGCACGGATTTTTTCCTGTATCGCTTCACTGTCCAGTTTTCCATCTTCTTTTACATCTGTACTGATACCGGCCAGCAGTTCGGAGAGCTCAGCTACCGTAAGCCTCCCCTGTAAGGTGGCAGAAACGGCCAGCAGGATGGCATGATCATCTCCTTCTTTGGAAATGTCCATCATTTCGGCATCAGCAACAGTATTTTTTTCTATCCCAAAAACGTGTATAATTTCCTGCATCGCCTGTGTTTTGGCTTCCTCAAATGACTTTCCTTGTTCTATCAGATAGCTTACCCTTTCTCTCTGCAGATGCAGCAATACATTGAGATTGACCGTTGACTTATCCGTGATATCTACCAATGCCTTAAGCGTTAAGGGGGCAGAAGACGCTTCACCCTTTACTTCATTATAGTAAAATCCTTCACCTACCACTTGTACGTAAGGAGAAATCAGGCTGATATCGCTAAAAGAAAATGTACCCTGATTGTCCTGAACTTCAGTACTAAAAGTTCTTCCGCTGGGCTGAAGCGCATCATCCAGTTCAATGATCATAACGGTTGAGCCATTCAGAAAGGGGCCTTTCTGCACATAACCGGATAAGTTGACCTTTATTTCTGGCTCATTTACTTCATCTTCATGGCAGCTAATCAGGGAAATTGATATAAGCGCTAGTAAAATTAAGTGTTTGCTCATAATAAATATTAATGATAATACGCCATAAATATAGTATGTTAAGTATTTATATGTAAATATAAGGGTGATTTGTTTGATTATTTACATAAGTTATACGCATGAAAACTGAAACTCACTATGTGAAATATACATTCTTACTTTAGTTTTGAATGTATGTGTATCAGGATACACTTCAGAGAGAAGTAGGCAATATCAGCCTACTCCTGCGGTGGGGTGAACTCGTATATATTTGGAGACCAGTTATCATTTCTCCAATGATAGCCTTTTTCTGAAGCGCTGCAATTGAAAGTATACTGAAAATAGAATGAGCCAATATCAATCTTTTTCCAGGTATCAGTTTTAAATTCATATCTCCAGAAACTTGTTTTCTCATGTGATCCTGCATATATAGTTTCTCTCTCAGGGTCAAGGTCATATGCAGATACACTACTGCCTACATAAGCGTATTCACCAATAACGAAGTCAACGAAGTGACGAGATGATGGCTCTCCTGGGTAATCACTAAGTTGTTTCCAGGTATCAGTACCAGGATCATATTCCCAGAAATTGTTATTTAAAATTGTATAACCTTTTTCTTTGGTGGAAAAACCTGCACGAAGCTCTGCACGTTTCTCTTCTAGAAAAGGTGTCTTTGCAATTTCTGTCCAAAGATCATGAGATGGGTCGTACCGCCAACCTTCCATATATCCGTAATCACCTATAGAAAAAGATACCATATCACACACCCCCATAGCCGGATAATCCGCCTTTTTCGTCCATATATCGGTATCCGGATCATACTCAAAAAATGCGTGGGATTCACATCCATTATAAAGACCAAATAGATAACCTTTGCCATTGACAGAAAACCCTGTGCCTCTTCCACGTAATTCATTTTCATCTCCTTGATCATCTATTATCTTTGGAAGATCGGCTTTTTGGGTCCACTGTTTAGTGCCAGGGTTATATTCGTAAAAGTATCTACGGTTTATGTCTCCGGGGCCGATATAAATCTTATTATCAATCACAAAGCCAGATATTTCTATATTACCTATTCCTCCCGGGTGAACAGTAATTTGTTGCCATACATTGTCGGGAGTGCTAACCTCAAAAGTTCTATTAAAAGTGTTAATTTGCAATAAAGCTTTAGATACATGATCAAAATCATTTTTAGAAGTCAATTGTATCATAACCTTATCTCCATCCTTTACCGTAGCACTTTCGTTTGATACAACTTTTCCATTAATGAATAAAGATCCAGAGTCTAGAAATATTGGCGTAGCATGAGGAAGTCCACTGATAGTAATGGTATTAGAAGTATAAACTGAATCTCTTTCCGCATTTTCAATAGAGGTAAAGCTGAATGGATCAGGTGTATAATCGTCAGTAATAATGCTGAAGCTGGCACTTATGCCATTAATATCTACCAGCGCTGAGGTGTTGGCCTCAAACTCACTGCTGGAAAGTAGTTTGACAGCCAGTTCATCTCCGTTTTTCACTGATGTAGTGTCGCTTTCCAGTTCTTCACCGTTTTTGATCATGGTTCCACCTTCAATTTTGAGCGGTGTAGCGAAAGGGATTCCACTTACGGTAATGGTATTGGAAGTGTAGAAAGAATCAATGGCTACATCTTTTTGAGCAGTAAAGCTGAAAGCATCAGGAGTATAGTCATCGCTAATGGCGGTGAAGCTTTTGACTAGTGTTCCAATCGTAATTTTAGTGCTTACCGTGTCCATATAACCACTACTGGAAGTAAGCTGAAGTTGTAGCTGATCGCCGTTCCTGATTTGGACGACCGAGTCTTCTAGCAGCTTATCATTCAAAAGGATATGCCCATTCTGCACGACTGCATCGGCAGTGCCTCCTTCTTTCAGCCCACTTATCTTGACAGCATTGGAAATAACTTTGGTATTAATGGCTACATCTTTTTGCGTGGTAAATTCAAAGTTCTCAGGAGTATCATCTTCATCTTTATTCAGAATACCATCTCCATCACTGTCAATATACTGCTCAAAGTTAGGGATGCTGGCTTCTACACCCATATCCGCATAGCGCTTCTCCAGATGAGCTCTGATCTGAGGCAAATTGAGTGACATGGCTTGCTCTCTAAGCTTGGTTTTGCTGGTTTCGCTATTAAGCACGCCATCTTCTCTTAAGTCAGTGATGATATTGGCTACCAACTCTGAAAGTTCGGCTACAGAGTTATCGGCCTGTAGTATGGCTGAAATTGCCAATAGGATAGCATTATCATCGCCTTCCTGAGAAATATCCAGAACTTCAGAGTGTTGAATGTCCTCTTTTTCAATCCCAAAGACGGTCAGTATTTCCTGCTGAGCCTGTTGTTTAGCATCCACAAAGCTTTTCTCTTCTTCCTGCATCAGGTAGATGACCCTCGTTCTTTCCATGTGTGAGAGCAGGTTGGCATTGATGTTTGTAATATCTTTTAGATCGGAAAGGGCAAAGAGCGTGAGTTGGGCAGCGGACTTTTCTCCTTTCACTTCATCAAAGTAAAAACCATCGGCTTGTAGCTGTACAAAATTGGATTTGAGCTTGATGCCTTTCAGGCTGAATGAACCTTTGTTGTCAGCAATCTGGGTAGTGAAGTTCTTTCCGGTAGTGACCAGTTTTTTATCTAGTTCGGATACCGTAATCGCTGTCCCATTGATGAATGGTCCTTTCTGCACATATCCGGAAATATCCACTGTCAGAGTTGAATCCACAACCACCGGAGGAGTATCAATGACTTCCTCATCCTCGCGGCAACTAATGACAGCAAGTATTGATAATATTAAGGTCGATATTATAAAGTTTCGCATAGCCAAATTAATAAGCATCAATATTTATTATACGTGTGGGTGTAGTAGCTCCATTTTCAAATACTTCAATTTTGGTATCTTCAAAAATGTCTATCTGAAACTTGATCTCCCCTGTCTGGTTTGCTCTCAAAATGACTAATCCATTTTTTGAATCAACGTAAGTCCATCCTTCTCTTACCAAGGTTCCAAAGGAAAAATTTTTCGGATTGATCGCTGTAATTCTGATGTCTAATTTTGAATGAGAAGGTAAATTTACATAAGCACCTATTTCACGAGTTTCTTTTGGATATTTAGTTTTTTTACCACTTAAGATATTCTCTCCATATATTCCAGAAGCAGGATATTCAATTTTCTTCGTCAGCGTAAATTCAGTAGTGTTTATAAAAGCCTTTATACACTTCTCAAAATCAGCCACAGTAATGGTTTTACCTAATTCTTTGTATTTGTTATTTACAGTCGTACGAATGGAGGCCAGATTCAAATACATGGCATTATTGATCAAAGCTGAACCTAATACCGGATTGTCCAGCGTACCATCAGTTTCCAGGTCTTCGCTGATATTCCGTAATAATTCCTGCAAAGTTCCGGTACTTTCATAGCCTTGCAGTATGGCAGATATGGCAAGCAGAATAGCTCCTTCTGTATTGTTCTTTGTAATGTCAAAATGCTCGGAGAGGGTAGAAATGTCTTCCTGAATTTCAAATACTGCCAGCACTTCCTTCTGTGCCTGCTGTTTGGCTTCAGTGAAACTTAGTCCTGAATTCATCAGGTATTTTACTCTTGGTACTTCCAGGTGCGTGAGCACATTAGCATTAATTTGATCATTGGTAGACAAATCAGTATAAGCATTGAGTTGCATCTCACTTTCTGAAGTTTGTGTATTGATAAAATCATAGTAATACCCTTTTCCCTCAACTATTGCCCAGGGGTAATCTACTTCTATTTCTCCCTTTTGATAAGCGCCCTGGCTGTTGGTAGTTTGGGTGTTGAAGCTTTTATCAGTTTTACTGAGGCTAGAATCCAGTTGTGTTAAAGCAAATGAAGCTCCATTGGAAAAAGGTCCTACCTGCAGGTAGCCAGAAACAGCAGTCGCCCAGGGATAAGCCTCATTGCTCAGCGCAAAAGATGTCTGATAATCTCCTACAGTGAGTAGAGAAGAAATCTGTCCGCCCCAGCTTATAGGACTAATCATTTTAATTTGCAGCTCATCTCCATCGCTGACATAAGCAGTATCTTGCCCTATGCTTTCTCCGTTCTTAATCAGCTCACCTTCACTAAGCTGGGCGATTGCCGGATAGGGTAATCCACTTATAGTAACTACTTCTGAGAGATAAACAGTATTACGCTTAGCGTTCTCTACAGCAGTGAAGACAAATTCATCGGGCGTATTATCATCATCTTTATTTAGTATTCCATCCCCATCACTGTCTACATACTGTTCAAAGTTGGCGATGCTGGCCTCTACGCTTAGTTCTTCATATCTTTTTACCAGATGTTGTCGGATAGCCGGAAGATCAAGATTGATGGCATTGTGTTTGAGGGCTTCTAGAATTTTCTCACTGTTCACCATACCATCTTCCCTAAGGTCAGTGCTGATATCTGCCAGTAATTCAGAAAGTTGGGCTACGGAATTCTCTCCTTGTAGAATGGCAGAAATGGCAAGTAGAATAGCATTATCTTCACCTGCCTGTGAGATGTCAAGTAGCTCAGAATGTTGCATATCTTCTTTTTCAATGCCGAAAATGGCCAGGATTTCAGCCTGGGCTTGTGCTTTGGCTTCCAGAAAGTCTTTGCCCTGATTGATAAGATAAAGCACCCGGTCTTTTTCCAGATGAGAAAGGATGTTGACATTAATTCTGGCATCCGTAGAGACATCGGCCAGCGCAAAGAGCGTGAGCTGTGCGGCAGACTTTTTACCTTTGACTTCATCAAAATAAAAGCCAGTCGCAATGAGTTGAAGGTTGGTATAGTCTAGCTGGCTGGTTTTGATAAAGAAAGAACCACGATTATCAGTGATCTGGGTAGTAAAAGTTTTGCCGGTGGCTGCCAGCGAGTCATCCAGTTCGGTAATGATCAACGTAGTTCCGTTGATAAAGGGTCCTTTCTGTACATAGCCATTGATATTTACCTTGCTATTACTGGTAGAGTCTTCTATTACTGGGTCAGCAGGCTGTTGTATGATGATGACCTCCTCCTCGCGGCAGGAGAATATTGAAACTAAAATGAGAATGGTATAGAATAAATTTTTGAACATCCTTCTAAAGTCTGTTGGTAATTGGCCTTAAAATTACCGATAGACTTCAGGAGAATTTGATGGGCTTTCCTGATACCTTACACTACACAGAAAATTAATTAAGTTTCAGCAAATCAATTGTGTGCTTCCTCATAATGCTTACTGAGTATATCTTCTCCAAAGTCTTTTTCCATATCACGGATGACGGTGTGAATATGATTGGCGTCATTCTGGGTGTTATCATATTCTATTACAAAGCCCGGCCCATGGATACGGTAATAATGTTTGTCACCTACCTCATAACTTCCTGCCCAGGCAAAACGAATATTCTCCAAACCCGCTTTTTTTATACGTAACATAGCTTCTTTCGCGATCTCAGGTTTATGTACACTATAATATACCTCAATCAGTTGTATCAGTTGCTCCTGCTGTTCTTGCGTCATCTGGCTGTAAGCAAGTCCTTCCATCTTTGATATGTTTGCGACCTTATCATTACTGGTTACTATATCCGGGTAAGCTTCCTCTGCGATCAAAGCTGTTTTCTGCTGTTCCTGACTAAGTGATTTTACCAATGCTCTGCCCAGGTCTTCTTCCGGTTCCAGAATTCTCCAGCCTTTGCGAGGCCCTGAGGGTACTTTGGCAGGGTTTGATCCGAAAAAAGTAGGTGTAACGGATACAATTTCGTCGCTGACTGAGGAAAAATTGAGCGAAATATGGTGTCCTTCAAAGCGCCACCCCCAGGCTTCATCATGCGCGGGTTTTCCGAAAACAGTAAAATAATAGTTGTCGGGATCGCGGTAAGTATCATCGGGGCTACGGCCTTCAACTCCTCTCAGTATTTCTTCCAGCTCTCTAACCTGCTGTGCCTTTTCGTAGCCTTCAGCACTGAGTGAGGCCCTCATCAGGGAGAAAGCGGCTTCTTGCTGGGCATCCGTCATTTCTTTGATAGGAAGTCCTTGCCGGGGAACAGGGGTAAAGTTCCAGTTGTAGCGTTCTTCATCTGCCAGTGAAAAGGTAGCTTTATCCAGTTGGTTCTCATTGAGTGAATTGAGGAAAGCCTGTGCACTTCGCAAGACTGAGTCTTCATTTGCCCTTGGGACAAAATTTTGAAATATAAAAATACTGATCAGTATAATAAGGCT
Source organism: Catalinimonas alkaloidigena (assembly GCF_029504655.1). Lineage (NCBI taxonomy): Bacteria > Pseudomonadati > Bacteroidota > Cytophagia > Cytophagales > Catalimonadaceae > Catalinimonas > Catalinimonas alkaloidigena. The sequence goes on along the minus strand of NZ_JAQFIL010000001.1, from coordinate 5,732,687 downwards.
GGTGTAGGTGAGCTTTTTCATGCTTGTTGTATTAGGCATCTGTATATATTGAATTTACAAAAATGTTCTGCTATCCCCTACCTTTTGGGTGCTTCTTCATTGGTTTTCTTTTTACATTCATTTAGCTTTAGCAGTATACTAACAACCTAAACTTATATGAATACACAGCAAATTCAAGACTTTCTGCAAGAGGCAGAACAGCACTTAAAACAAGAGTTACTTCCCTTCTGGCTGGACCGCAGTAAAGATGAGGAGCACGGAGGCTTCATCACCCACTTTGACAAAGACGGTAAAGATGCGGAAACAGATGAAAAATCTCTCATTGCCCAGACACGTTGCGTATATACTTTTTCCTCAGCCCATCGGGCAGGTTATGGTGAGGGTAAGTGTCTTGAGTACGCAAGACATGGAGTAGATTTCCTGATTAACCACATGTGGGATCGGGAATATGGTGGTTTTTATTGGCTACTGGATCGCAAGGCTAATGTCAAAATAGATGAAAAGATATTATATGGTCATAGTTTTGCCATCTACAGCCTTTGTGAATATACGATGGCCTCTGGTGATGATATTGGACTGGAGTATGCCTGCAAAGTCTTTGATCTGATACAGAAGTATTGTGCTGATACCATGTATGGGGGCTATTTTGAAATGTTTACTCGCGATTGGCAGCTTAAAGGGCCGGGAGCTGCGGGAGGTGATCGTAAGACATTGGATGTACATATGCACCTGATGGAAGCTTTCACCAGTCTTTATGAATGCAGCCAGCTTCCTGTACATCGTCGCAAACTCCTAGAAGTGATTGACATTATGCTAAAAAGGATATTGCACCCTAAATATCGTACAGGCGTTCCTCAGTTTTATCCGAACTGGGAAGTAGCTCCTCAGATCAAATTTGATATTGTCTGGGGCTGGGACCGCTTTACGGAAGATGGAGCTAAAAAGCAGGCTGATGATAATACCAGTTACGGGCATAATGTGGAATTTGCCTGGCTTTTCACCCATGCCTTAAAGATACTCAAGATAGACACTAAAGATTATGTTTCAGTGCTCAAAGCTTCCTACGAGCATGCGGTGAATTACGGAATAGATGAAACCCATGGTGGGGTCTACGTAGAAGGCTCGCATGCAGGTGAGGTCTATGATCGGGAAAAAGAGTTCTGGCAGCAGGCAGAAGTGCTGATTGGGATGTTACAGGCCTACCTTACCTTCGGTGATGAAAAATACCTGAAGGTATATGAAAATGTTCATCGCTTTGTATTTGATAAGATGATTCATCATCCGGTAGGAGAGTGGTGGCCTTTATTAAGCCGTAAAGGTGAACCTGTTTGGACCCATATGAGCCACTCCTGGAAAGTAAACTATCACACTGTCAGGGCAATGGTTCAGTCTATTGAGCGCTTAAAAAATGTGAGGGATAAACTGAATTAGTCGTTCAGTTTACCCCAGTTCATCACATACTCAGGCAAATTTTTCTCTTTCTGGTCAGCATCACTTTTGAGTTTGCTGTTTAGAATAGTGGAACGTCCTGAGAAAGTAGTTAGGCATATGGCAGCCCAAAGAAGTAATACTATCGTAATTCTAACTTTCAGTTCTAAAGCGGATCTTGTACTCATATCTCTTCACTTTTTATAATAGGAAAAAGTATTTTTATGTAATATTTAATAAAAATAGTGATAAAAAATATTCAAAACAATAAAAAGTTACATTTTTAATATGTAAAGTATAACAAAAATATTTCTCAATCTTTCACCATAGTGTTTGTATACTGTTTTTCTAACACTAAAGTTTACCAAAGCTGTCAAAATCTAACTTGGTAAGTTTTATGTAGCGGAACAAAAAAAATGCTAAACGTAACAGGTAGGCAGGTAATTTTGCTGTGCTTAAAAAGCGCAATAAGCCATCAGCAAATTATAGAAGTAGAATCTTTTTTTGGTATTAGCAGGTATTAAGATAAGAGGGTTGCTATACAAAAAACTCTGCTTTAATTTAACCAGTCTGTACTTGAGTACATGCCAAATCAAATCTTTAAATTAGTAATAATACCATTACATTCATCTAAAACCTGAATACATGCAGAGATATCTGATAATTGGCAGTATGCTATTATGCCTATCGTGTCAACCCCAGGAAAGCCGGGTAAGTGAGCAGGTCCAACCTGATGTAGAGCCTAAAGTTACCCCTGCTTTGTCAGAAGAATCGCCGCCTATTCAGCGGGTCGTTGCTTTTAAGTTTAAGGAAGATGCTTCTGAAGAGGCCATTCAAGCGCATATGAAATACTTTGAATCTCTTCAGGATAGCATTCCACAAATATTGTCGTATCGCGCAGGAGAGACTTTCCCGGCAGCATATGAAAATACCGGTGACTATGATGTGCTGCATTATGCTACTTTTGAAAGCGAAAAAGCCATTGAGGAGTACTTTAACCATCCCGCACATCAACGTTTTATTGAGGTCAATAAAGATAGCTGGGCTAATGTAATTGTGCTGAACTCGCAGGTGAGAGAATAGTCAAACTGTACTTCTTAAAACTCTTTTACATTATCAATCTACCTAATACATTTTAAGATGCATCTTAGCTGCCCTTTTTTTTCATGCACTCAAATTATTCTTTTCAAATATTTGATATTTACCAGTGCTCTTATCTTATGTCACCTTCCTCTTAAAGCTCAAAAAGCTACCATCAAAGAGGAAAACAGAATGATCAAAACCTATCCTTATTCTGATCCTAACCCTGTTCCTGCCCTCACTTTCAACCCCAAAATCTATCCTTACCATCAATTTACCGGTTACAGCCATGAAGGGAAAGAACAGGAGTGGAAGGTAGTCACCATGGAAAATGATTACATCCAGGTCTTTGTATTACCAGAGTCAGGTGGTAAGGTATGGGGAGCGATAGAGAAAGAAACGGGTGAGGAGTTTATCTACCGAAATGAGGTCATGAAGTTTCGCAATATTGCCATGCGTGGTCCCTGGACCTCCGGGGGTATAGAGTTCAACTTCGGAATTATCGGTCATGCTCCTTCCACGGCATCGCCGGTAGATTATATTATTGAAGAAAAGGAAGATGGCAGCGTAAGCTGTACCGTTGGCACCATTGACCTTCCCTCACGCACGCAGTGGCGCGTTAAGATTACCTTGCCGGCAGACAAAGCCTATTTTGAAACTGAAGCATTATGGTACAATCCCACTCCTGCGCATCAGGCCTATTACAATTGGATGACCGCCGCTGCTCGTGCCTCTCAGGATTTGGAGTTATTTTACCCCGGTGATGCTTATTTGGGGCATCCCGGTGATGTATACTCCTGGCCAACAGATGAGGAGGGCAGAGATCTGGCCATGTATAAAAACAATGCTTTTGGTGGAAGCAAATCTTATCATGTGGTAGGCAACTATCACGACTTTTTTGGGGGATACTGGCATGAAAAAGATTTCGGCTTCGGCCATTGGTCACTGTACGAAGAAATGCCGGGACAGAAGCTATGGATATGGGCATTATCTCGCTCAGGGGCAATCTGGGAAGACCTGCTCACCGATTCCGATGGGCAGTACATTGAGTTTCAGGCAGGCCGTCTGCTGAATCAGTATTCCTATTCCAGCCAGGTCAACCCTGTCAGTGAAGTGGGTTTTGGGCCTTATGTAACGGATCAGTGGCGTGAACTGTGGTTTCCGGTCAAAGAAATCGGAGGTATCAGTGCGGCCTCTCCCTTAGGAGCTGTCAATGTGGAAGAAACAGAAAATGGGCTGGCTATCGGTTTCAACGCATTTCAGCAAATTGACGATGTGTTCATAATAAAATCCGGCGATGATGTTCTCTTCCGGGAAGCAGTGTCGCTAAAACCCATGGAGGTTTTTCAGCAAACTGTAAATACAAATGAGGGAGTTCAGGAGCTAGTAGTCAGTATCGGTGATCAAGTCATTTTCTCTACAACTCAGAAAGAAACAAATGACCTGAAACGTCCTTTTGAAGGTGATGAGGATATTCAACCCACCCCGGCCTATCAATTGTTTGAAGCCGGCAAGTCCTTAATGAAAAACCGAAATTATGCACAGGCGGAAGAAAAGCTGAAAGCTAGTCTGCAGGAAGATCCCGCCCATTATGAGGCGCGTGTAGCTCTGGCAGAATTGCATTATCAAAATGCGCAATATGAAGATGCGCTGGAACAGGCCAATCATGCCCTGAAAGCAGATACCTATGACTTTGATGCCAATTATGTAGCGGGAATTATTTACAAAGCTTTAGAAGACAAGGTAAATGCTTTGGAAGCGCTGGGGTGGGCTGCCCGCTCTATGGAATATCGTTCTGCCGCTTATGCCCAGATGGCTGAAATTTATATGCAGACTCAAAGTTTTGATCGGGCGAAGCATTATGCTCAGCAGTCGTTAGCCTTCAACAGCTATAACATCAGTGGACTGCAAAGCCTGATGGTTATTCATAGAAAAAACGAAAATGAGATTGCTGCCCGCGAGTTGCTTGACCGGCTTTTGGCCTTGGACCCACTGAATCACTTTGCCCGTTTTGAAGCTTACCTATTGGACAATAATTCACAGTATCTGGAGCAATTCAAATCCCATATCCAAAACGAATTCCCGGCACAGACCTATCTGGAAGTGGCGATGGATTATCTGAAAATGGGGCAGCAGGAAGATGCTCAGGCTGTGTTGCAGCAATCTCCTGAAAATACTATAGTTACGCTTTGGCTGGCTTATTTAAATCAGGAGAATACAGAAGAAGGAAAAAAATATTTGGATGAGGCAGTTGCTCAATCAGCTGCTTTTGTCGCACCTTTTCGCAGTGAAACTTTAAAGGTCCTGGAATGGGCAGTCAGTCAGCAAAAACAGTGGAAGCTACACTACTATCTGGGGCTGAACTATTGGGCTAAAAATCAAATGGACAAAGCTGTTGAGCAATTCAAGGCCTGTGGAGAGCAGCCGGACTTTCCGCCCTTCTACCTGAGCAGGGCTGAACTGCTGGAAAAGACAGAAGGAAAAGATAAAGAAGATGACTTGCGTAAAGCCCTGACTCTAAATGAGGAACTGTGGAATAGCTGGCATTTACTGCTCCAATACCTGAATAAGGAAGAAAAGTATGAAGAAGAATTGAAGATGGCAGTGCAAGCCTATCGCATGTTTCCTGACAACTATGTGATTGGGATGGACTATGCCCAGGCCTTGTTACACAATGACCAATATGAGCAAAGCTTAACTTTGCTAGATAAAATTCATGTATTACCCTATGAAGGTGCGTCGGAAGGAAGGGCAATTTATGAGCGCGCGCATCTGAAGGCTGCCATGGCTCAGATGGATAAAAATAATTACAAAAAGGCTGTCAAAATTCTTCAGGCTTCTTTGGAGTGGCCGGAGAATCTGGGCGTAGGAAAACCCTATAATCCTGATGAGAGTGAACAGGACTTTCTGCTGGCCCATGCTTACCAAAGGCTGGGACAGACGCGGAAAGCTGATCAGCACCTACAACAAATTGTCCAACGTTATGAGAATAGTAGTAATGGTGGGGTAAATAGTCTCTTGCTGCTGGGAGCACTGAAAAAGCTAGGAAAAACAGATGAGCTTTCTAAAAAACTGTCAGAGCTGGAAAAAGCTGAAAGCCCGGAAGCAAAATGGGTATTAGCGACCTGGACCAATGACGAAGCTGCTAAATCAACTGTTCAGCCTAAGCTCAGAAACAATAGTTATGAGATGATTGACAAAATCATACAAGCTACAGTCAATTAACCAACGTTTGTAGTAGCATCAGTAACTGGAGGGTAGGGGGAAGGAAAACTCTGCCAAAGCATTGCACTTTAGCAGAGTTAAGTTTAGTATCAGTTTTTCTCAGGCCCTACTGGCGGGAGGGCTTCACCTTCTACCCAGGGAGCTCCATTCTCCATAAGTTCAGCGGATATTTGCGCTATCTGGCTCTGTGCTGATTTGAGCTTATTCTGAATGTTCTGCAATTGCTCTTTAACAATAGCCAGGTTTTGCTGATGGGTAGGCGTCGGGCCATAAGTAGAATGGCTGATCCCTCTTTCTACAGCAAAAAGTCGTTCGCTAATGGTAGGCTTGGTTTTTTCTCCAATATCCTGCTTGGCACGATTACCGTTTAGCTCTTCATCCAGGTCCATCAGCGACTGACGCAGACTATACATTTGCGCATCAAACTCACCGGGGGCAGTAGTAGAGCGTTCCAGCGCTAACTGCAAACGCTCAGCTTTGGTCAGGGCATTGTCTAGCGAAATCCCTATGGCACTCACTGCCCGGTATGTATCCTCGTACGCTCTCCAGAACTCAGCCACCTGACTGGCAGGAGCGCCCTCAAGCGTTCCATCATACAGAGGTTCTACTTCGAAAGTGATGGGTTCAGAAAGTGCTGTAACTTCACCATCTACTTTTTTTGAAAGCGAAGCCGTATAAGTACCGGGAGCAGCCATCATTCCCTGGCTCTCTCCGGCTTCACTATTCATTTGTAAAGGCTCGGGAGCAGGGTAGCGAAGATCCCAGGCGACTCTATGGAAGCCAGAGGTAACAGGCCCTTCAATACGACGAATGGTATTACCATTGCTGTCCTGAATGCTAAGTAAAATCTGAGGAGCTTGCTCTCTCCGCTCAGCTTCTACCGCATCCCAGCCGGGAAAAGGAATCGCCTGCTCTTCCTGTTTCAGTGTTTTTTCATTTTCTACGCGGACATCTTCACGTGTCTTAAGCCCATCTTTGAGATAATAAGTGAAAGTGGCTCCGAAGTCAGGGTTGGGCGCTACGAAATGAGCATCACCCAAAGAACCTTTTTTGTCCTCAAAGTCAATGTCGGAGCGAGGAATATACCACAAAGCTTTTCGGGCAGGAAAGAGGGTAGCTTCGGCCATCAGTTGCTGCTCAGATACACCACGCAGGGCAGTATAATCATCCAGAATATAAATACCTCTGCCAAAAGAAGCCGCCACCAGGTCATTCTCTCTTTTATGAATCGCGAGATCTCTAAATGAAATAGTAGGTACGCCACCTTCCAGTTTTATCCAGCGCTCCCCGCCATCTACGGTAAAGTAGACACCAAACTCAGTAGCAGCAAACATGAGTTCAGGTTTTACATGATCCTGTACGAGTCGCCATACCAGTGTGCGGTCGGGCAGGTCTCCCCGGATGGACTGCCAGCTTCTTCCCCGGTCTGTACTTTTAACCAGATAAGGTGAAAAGTCACCATATTTGTGATTGTCCAGAGCCACATAAACGGTATTGGCATCGTGTAGGTCTGCTTTAATATCGTTGACAAAAGCTGTCGCAGGCACACCGGGCATGCTCCCTACATCTATTCTACGCCAGTTCTGACCTCCATCTTCTGTCACTTGTACAATACCATCATCCGTACCAGCGTATACAGTTCCTTCCTGCACAGGAGATTCTGCCAAAGAAGTAATGGTGTTGTAGTTAGACATGGCCCCAACATCCCAGGCAGCATCCCAACTTTGGGTTTTGTCCATAATAGGCAATTCTATGCGTTCCTGATCCTTAGTCAAATCACCTGAAATGGCTTCCCATTCGTCACCCCGATTGTTGGACCTCCAAACTCGCTGTGAGGCAAAATAAATTCTGGCCGGATCATGCGAACTTACCAGGATGGGAGAATCCCAGTTGAAGCGTTCGTAGTCCTCATCGGCACTAGGTTGCGGCTGAATGTCAATAACTTCACCGGTTTTCATGTCCAGGCGGGAAAGTGCTCCCTGCTGCCGTTCGGCATATACAATATTGGGGTTGCCAGGCTCAGTGGCAGGTTGGTGGCCATCCCAGTTGAGTACCAGTTTCCAATCAGCATTCTGGATGCCCTGCACATTATCGGTACGTGATGGACCACCCTGAGAACCGTTGTCCTGGGTACCACCATAGATCTTGTAGAAAGGCTCTGTATCGTCCAGCGCAATTTTATAAAACTGAGTGAGGGGTAAATTCTGCATATAACGCCAGGTTTTGCCCAGGTCAAAGCTTTCGTAAACCCCACCATCGGTGCCAATCAAGAGGTAGTCAGGATCATCTTTTTTGAAAGTAAGGGCATGGTTATCGCCGTGACGAAATTGTGTGTTGAGATTGGTAAAAGTTTTTCCTCCATCGTCTGAAACCTGCATGGTAGCATCAGCCAGGTAAATCCGTTCAAACTGATGAGGAGAAGCATAGAGTTCCTGATAATAATGTGGGCCGGTGCCACCAGAAACCACATCAGATCTTTTCTCCCAACTACTTCCTCGGTCGGCAGAGCGAAAAATTCCTCCTGTGCCCCGATCAAGCTCTATGGCAGCATAGACAATATCGGGTTGTTGTGGGGAAATTGCCAGGCCGATCTTACCCATATCCGATTCGGGCAGACCGTTAGCCAGTTCTTCCCAGCTTTCGCCTCCGTCGGTGGAGCGGTAAATGCCGGTGCCCGGACCACCACCCATATAAGCGGCTACGGTACGATGCCGTTGCCAGGTCGCGGCATACAGTTGGTCAGGGTTCCGAGGGTCAATGAGCAAGTCAGTAACCCCTGTCCATGCATCATCACCTAATGTTCTCTTCCAACTCTTACCGCCATCGGTAGTTTTGTAGAGGCCACGATCTCCTCCCTTATTCCAAAGGGGCCCCTGGGCAGCTACCCAGACAATATCTGAATTCTCAGGGTGAACAATAATTTTAGAAATATGCTCAGAATTTGGCAGTCCCATATTTTGCCAGCTCTGGCCTCCGTCCTCAGAGCGGTAAACGCCATCTCCATAGCCCACATGGCGGCCTCCAACATTTTCACCAGTGCCTACCCAGATGATATCAGAATCGGAAGGATCTATGCTGAGGCAGCCAATAGAATACAAATTTTGTTCGTCAAAAATAGGCTCAAAAGTGGTCCCGGCATTTACGGTTTTCCATACGCCGCCTGAGCCTACAGCAATGTACCAGGTGCTCGGATCTTCAGGATGAATGGCCAGGTCCGCAATACGTCCTGACATAAAAGCCGGGCCAATGTTACGCAGTTCCAGCCCCTCAAAGGTTGAGGCTGTCATGGGAGTTTCGAAAGAAGAATTTGCCCTGTTTCGCTGCCCAATAAGTGGATGAAACAAAAGCAGACACAGCAGTAGTGCTGTTGTGTAATGAAAGAATGTTCTCATAAAGTGCAGTATAGATTAAGGTTTAGGAAAAAAATGATGGAAATTTAGGTAAGCCTATTAGCTAAACTTTATGAGGTCAATATAATAAATTATTTGGCTGATGATAAAATGTCAGCTTGCTTTAGAAAGTAATTCTAAGAAATGAAGAATAATTTTTTGTGCTAGCGAGCCAGAAGGGTAGCATGCCTGTCTTTAATCTGATTCATCAGGTCGTCATCCAGCAATGCCTGATGCAGCGTGTTGGCCTGGGTAAGCTGTTCTATTGTAAGCCCTTCAGCTCCCCTCAGGTCAGCCTTATAAAGATTAGCATTTTTGAAATTGGCACCCACTACGTAGGCATCTCGCAGATCAGCCTCCATCATAAAGGCGTTTTCAAAATCAGACCTGATAAGGAAAGATGCCTGAAGAGTGGCTTTGATGAGATACGTATCTTTGAAAGAAGCTCCACTGGCATAGGCATGCTTAAGAAAAGCTTGGTTGAGATTGGAGCCTTCAAAGTTAGTTTGATTAAGACGAGCGCCTTCCAGATTACACTCTATCAGGTTAGCATGCGTAACATTGGCATTATTCAGGTTAGCCGATTTGAGCACTACATGACTGAGGTTTGTGCGGGTAAGATAACAGTCTACCAGATCAATACTGTAAATTTTCTCACGGTTTAACCTTTTGATATTACCTACCGTACGAAAGGCCGCTTCTTCTGATTGCCAGGTACGGAAATCTTCAATTTCATCTTTGTAGGTACGAATAGCCTGCCTTTTCTGTCCTCGCTCATTGAGCCAGTAGATCAGGATACCGATGACAGCAATGTCAAAGAGCATACCGTGAGCTTCAGCCAGTACTTGACCCCAAAACTCATAAAAATCGTACTTATAATACTCATAGCTTAAAGAAAGAACTAAAACAGAAAGGCATAATAGTACAAAAAGCGAAATTGTAACCGGGCGCTCCATAATGGACTTATACCAGTCAATAATTTTCTTATATTTTACTGTGTATTTCATGCCTGCGGCGCAATAGATTGATGCAATAGTCTTGCAATTTAACAATCTGGCTTATGAATTCAGTTTGGAAATGTGGGCAAAACGCACATTGAACAAAGTATTTTACTTTAAAGATTTGATTTTGCCCACCAGAGTTTTGTTAATCTTCTCATAAGACTCAAATGTCCACCCACCAACGTGTGGAGTAAAAATAACATTGTCATGATGGATGATTAAGTTAAAATAATGCTGCTGTTCAGTAGTAAAATGTGTGATTTTTTCATTTTCCAATACATCCAGTGCAGCCCCTTTGAGCTTTCCGCTATCCAACGCCTCTACCAGGGTTTTGAAGCTTATGTTCTTGCCGCGTGCAGTATTGAGAAGATAGATATCTTTACTGAATTTTTGCAGAAATGTATGGTTAATCATAAAGCGGGTTTCCTCAGTCAAAGGCACATGTAAACTCAGTACATCTGCTTGCGCAAATATATCTTCCAGGCTGGCTTCTCGGGCATACTCATCGCCGTAATTTTGCTTGTATTTATCATAGGCCAGTACTTTTACACCAAATCCCTGAAGACGACGAGCGAAAGCCTGACCCATGAAACCGTAACCAATGATTCCGACAGTCTTACTCATAAGTTCCACACCCCGATTACCTTCCCTGTCCCAGCTCCCTTTACGAATTTGACGGTCGGCCACATGAATTTTATTAAACAGGCTTAGCAGCAGGGCAACGGCATGCTCACCTAATGCATCACGATTACCTTCAGGAGCATTAACAATCTTGATATTTCTTTCCTCCAGTGTTTCAACATCCAATTGATCCAGTCCGGCACCGGCGCGGCCGATCCACTGAAGTTTTTCTGCACGATCAATCACTTCTTTGTCAATGGTAGTCTTACTCCTCACAATCAATCCTTCGTATTGGTGAATGATCTGAAGGATTTCTTCGCGATTGATCTCCGGACGGTAGTCTGCCTGCCAACCAATCTGTTGGAGAAGAGGGGTGATACTTTCATGCATTAAATCTATAATCAGACAGGTTTTCATTTTTTTTATGGGGTTATAATTCGTGGTTCTTGGTTCATGGTGTTATAACTCGTGGTTCTTAGTGTGTTTAATGACACAATAGCAATCGTACTACACCATTAAAAACCATAACACCAAGCACTATTGCAGCGAGAAACATGATGCCAAAAATAGTTAAAATCCGTAAAGCATGTGGGCTACTGAGAAATAGACGGCTAGGCCTAAAAGGTCATTGGCAGTAGTAATGAAGGGACCGGAAGCCAGGGCCGGATTGACACCGAGTTTGTTAAGTATAAGTGGCGTAATCGTACCCATGAGCGAAGCCAGCAAGACTACACTGAATAATGCTATGGCTACAACAGCAGCCAGGGTTAATTTTTCTCCAAACAAAAGGTTGAAAGCAAATACAAGAGCAGCTAGCGCTAATCCGTTAAGAAGAGCGACAAGGAGTACCTTCCAGAGTCGTTTCCCCAGGTTATCACTAAACACTGAAGTGTTTGCCAGACTTTGTACTACCAATGAGGAAGACTGAATCCCTACATTACCTCCGGTAGCTGTAATCAGGGGAATAAAAAAGGCCATGGCCGGAACCAGTGCAATGTCTTTTTCAAAAATACCGATGAACTGTGCTCCTAAAAGTCCTCCTACCATACCAATGACCAGCCAGGGAAGGCGAGCACGCGAGAGCAACCATACGCTTCCGCTGCGTTCCTCCACATCTTCAGAAATACCGGACATCATCTGTCGCTCCTGCTCTGCCATCTCGGTAATGACGTCCACTACGTCATCAATGGTGATGCGGCCTACCAGCCGGTTCATAATGTCAACCACCGGAATAGCCTCCAAATCGTAGCGACGCATGATATCGGCTATTTCCTCCTCTTCCTGATAAGTCTCTACCGATACTACTTCTTCGTCGTAAATATCTGCGACTTTAGTATCATCATTAGATAGTACAATTCGCTTCAAGGATACTTTACCGGTCAGGTGATTTTGCTTATCTACTACATAAACTGAATAGACTTTCTCCACATTTTCTGCCTGCCGGCGGATTTCCTCTATACATTGCTTTACTGTCCAGTCAATATTGACTTTGATCAACTCCTTGGCCATCAGGCCACCGGCCCGGTCTTCCTCATAACGGATCAGGTCTTTGACATGGCGTGCCTTTTCTGCATTCTCCATTTTATCAATGACTTCCTCGCGGGTTTGTATAGGAAGGCGGTTGAGAATATCAGCACCATCATCTGAGTCCAGGTAGTCGATGAAGCGAGCTACTTCTTCAGAAGTAAAGTTTCTCAGAAAAGCAGTTTGCTGCTCATCCTCAATCTCTACAATAATATCAGCCGCCCGTTCTTCATCCAACAGCTTAATCACGTACTTGGACTCTTCGGTATTCAGCTCATAAAGTACCGTGAGGATATCAGGGGGGCTGGCATCTTCCATACTCTCCTGCACAGACTGCGCTTCATCCTGGCGAATGGCTGCTCTCAGCCACTCCAGATACTCCTGCGATACCTCAAAATGCATTATGGCTCCTGTTTCCAAGACTCTTCTATTTTTAGCGTGAGTTCTACAAAATCATTGACGGATAATTGCTCTGCTCGTAAATCTAAGGTATTAAGCTGCCTAATTGTTTCGGGCAAATTTAGAGGTTTCAATGCATTGCGCAAGGTCTTGCGGCGGGTTTGAAAACTTTGCTTTACCACCTTTCGGAATAGCTGCTCGTCGCAGGCAAGCTGCTGAGTATCATTACGCTTCAGCCGGATTACGCCCGAGCGTACCCTGGGAGGCGGGTTAAAGACGCCCGGCTCCACGGTAAAGAGATAGTCTATGTCATAATAAGCCTGTAACAATACGCTCAGTATGCCATATGCCTTACTTCCGGGAGGCGATTTAAGTCGGTCGGCTACTTCCTTTTGTAACATACAGACAACCTCCGGTACTTCATTTTTGATATCCAGGATTTTGAAGAATATCTGTGAAGAAATATTGTAAGGGAAATTGCCAATCACCGCGAAAGGTTCCTGCATCAGTGCCAGCAGATCAGTTTTGAGAAAGTCTTTGTAAAATATGCGCGGCTTCAGATCAGGATAATGTTCCTGAAGATAATGTACAGATTCTGTGTCCAGCTCTATTAGGGAAGTAGTGAAGCGGTTGTCCTGTACCAAAAACTGCGTCAGCACACCAGTGCCGGGACCAATCTCCAATACCTGCCGGTAGCCTCGGTGCAGTGTCAGGCTTTGAACAATTTTGGAAGCGATGTTCTTGTCTTTCAAAAAATGTTGTCCCAGGTGTTTTTTTGGTCTTACCACAGTGTTAGCTTCTCAGGTTTATGCTTTGTCAAGCTTAAAATAGAAAGGTGAGCAATAATCCTCTTTATTAAAAAAGCATTGTTAAATTGCGTCGTAAAATAAGAGATTTTTTATGTCAGTAATGCTAAAGCAGGCTAAAGAAGTTAAAAAAAATGCACCTCTGGCAGTCTTGCTCGCCAGCCAGGAGGAGGCTTCAGGCTACTGCCAAAATGAGGCGGAAAAGCAGTATGTGAAAAAGAAGCTGAAGGATAAAATAAGACTTGTTTCCGTCAATCAGTATGAGCGCATGCTGTTTTTTATTGCGCCTGCCGAGGAGCAAGAAAGTCATCTGAAGCGTGAGTATTACCGCAAGAAAGGCTTTGAGCTGGCGAATATTATTCGGAGTGAGCAACTGGAAGACCTTCAGCTTACCACTACTTCAGATGTACAACCCCTTCTTGATTTCAGCGAAGGACTGCTGCTTTCAAGCTATAGCTTTGACAAATATAAATCCGCTGTTAAAGAGAAAGATGCAAGGGTATTTGAAGCACTTACCATTATCCATCCTAATTTAAAAAAGAAGGCTCTGGAGGAAGTCAGTAAGCTTGTAGATGCTACTTTCTACGCGCGTGACTTGGTCAATGAACCAGTAGTTACACTGAGTGCTGAACAATTGAGCAAATCTCTGCGGAAGGCCGGAAAAGAGCTTGGATTCAAAGTAGAGGTGTTTGGTAAAGATAAAATCAGGGCTTTGAAAATGGGGGGGCTTTTGGCGGTAAATGCAGGGAGTGTAGATCCACCTGCTTTTATTGTACTGGAATACAAGCCGGATAAAGCAGTCAACAAAAAGCCTTACGTGCTGGTGGGCAAAGGTGTAACCTACGATACTGGTGGCTTAAGTCTGAAGCCTTCAAACTCCATGATGATGATGAAGTCGGACATGGGAGGTGCTGCTGCGGTGGCGGGGGCATTTATGGCAACGGTCAAGAATAAATTACCTATTCATCTGGTAGGCCTGATTCCCTCTACCGATAATCGCCCTGGCGGAAATGCCATCACTCCCGGTGATGTGATTAGCATTTCTGATGGCTCTACTGTAGAAGTACTAAACACCGATGCTGAAGGACGGCTGATACTGGCCGATGCGCTGGTATATGCCAAAAAATACGAGCCCGAACTGGTCATTGACCTGGCTACCCTTACCGGAGCTGCAGCGATGGCGCTGGGTAAAGAAGGCATTGTGATGATGGGCACCGCAGATGAAAAAACAAAGCAGCAATTAAAAAACGCAGGAAACGAAACCTACGAACGTCTCGTTGAATTTCCTTTATGGGATGAGTACCGCGAGTATCTCAATTCTGATATCGCTGACCTTAAAAATATCGGAGGTAGGATGGCAGGAGCGATCACCGCAGCTGTGTTTTTGAAGCACTTCACAGCTTACCCTTGGATACATATGGATATCGCAGGTTCAGCTTTTCTGGAAACTCCCGACTTTTATAAGGGTAAAAATGGTAGCGGTGCTGGCGTAAGACTTTTGTATCAGTTTCTTAAAACACTGGCGAAATAGAGATCATGGAAAAGACAGATATTTCAGTAAGTAAACCACAGAAAATCAAGCGGAAAAAGAAAGGCGAGCTTCCGGTAATAGGAATCAGTCTGGGGGATTTCAATGGTATAGGTCCGGAGGTAGTGATCAAAGCACTGGCAGATAAGCGTATGCTAAACATGATGACACCTGTCATTTTTGGTTCTTCTAAAGTAGTATCTTTTTACCGTAAAAGCCTTAATCTGGAAGACAGCTTCAACTTTATGACCATCAGGTCAATGGATGAGATTGCGTATGGTAAAGTCAATGTGATCAACTGCTGGCAGCAGGTACTGGTAGAAGCTGGTAAAGTTACGAATGAGGCAGGTGAAGCAGCCTGGCTCTCTTTGAAAGAAGCTACACAGGCCCTTAAAGATGACTATACAGATGCTATCGTAACAGCGCCCATCAACAAGCATAACATACAGAATGAGGAGTTTAAATTTGCCGGACATACTGAATATTTTGCCCAAACCTTTGAGGCTAAAGATATGCTCATGATGATGGTGCATGACCAATTGCGTGTGGGTGTCGCTACCGGTCATATTCCACTCAACCAGGTGAGCAACCACCTGACCCGCGATCTCGTCCGCCGTAAGCTGAAGGTGATGGAAGAATCCTTGAAGCTGGACTTTGGAATTCTTAAGCCCAAAATTGCGGTTTTAGGTCTCAATCCACATGCCGGAGAAGATGGTTTGTTGGGTTCAGAAGAGCAGGAGATTATCAAGCCAGTGATTCAGGAACTTAAAGAGGAAGGTAAACTGATCTTCGGCCCTTTTCCTGCCGACGGTTTCTTTGGTGTAAATATGCACAAGAAATTTGATGGCATACTGGCTATGTATCATGATCAGGGATTGGTTGCATTCAAGACAATGGCTTTTGAGCAGGGCGTAAATTTTACTGCCGGCCTGCCTGTAGTACGCACCTCACCCGATCATGGTACCGCTTATGATATTGCCGGTAAAGGAGAAGCTAGTGAAGTATCCATGCGCGAAGCGTTTTACCTCGCATGTGATGTAATCAAAGCCCGACAGGAGCAGATGCCTGACGAATAAGAGTGTTTACCTGGAAAGTTCAGCCTGCCTGAATTTAGATTTAGGGCTTCCACAAACTGAGCATCTAAAGCTATCGGGCAACAAGGAAAATGGCGTGCCGGCAGGAACTTTTGCCAAGGTGTCTCCATAAGCTTCATCGTAAACACTCAGACATTCGCTGCACTGAAAAACCAATTTATGTGATTCCTGATGAGTCTGGCTTTTTTCTGAATCAGGAGGAGCTGTTTTTTTGGTGTTGAGCTGCTCGTAATATTTCTTGCTTAGCTCAATAAGCAAGGAAGGGATGATATCACGATTAACTGCCCGGGCATAATAGTAATACTCAAAAAAGTTAGGGTTAAAATCTTTGGCATATAAGATGTTGTACTGGTAAGCGTCTTCTTCATTTTCAGCTTCTTCTCTCTCTATAACGATAGAAGTAAAAAGCACAACATGTTTCTGTGTCTTGATAGAAAATGAAAGTCCGTAGGTGCTGATGTCCTGCTGGTCAAGCGCACGTACCAGGTAATTTTTTAGCTCTAAAGCATCCTGATCGGCTACCGGGAGGTGCCAGTTAAGCTCCAGAGAAGAGTG
Source organism: Catalinimonas alkaloidigena (assembly GCF_029504655.1). Taxonomy (NCBI): domain Bacteria; kingdom Pseudomonadati; phylum Bacteroidota; class Cytophagia; order Cytophagales; family Catalimonadaceae; genus Catalinimonas; species Catalinimonas alkaloidigena. The sequence continues at coordinate 5,716,037 of NZ_JAQFIL010000001.1, read as the reverse complement.
GCGCATATTGATGCCGTATTTTCCCAGGATTTTCTCCCATTCCAGCTTATCTTTTTCCATCACCCCTTTGATCAGAATGGATTTCCAGGGAGTAAGGCAGATGATACCGATATTGGTTTTGAGACACTGATTACAGAAAACTTCCAGAAATTTGATGGTAAAGCGGTTATTACGCCAGTAAAGACCCATCCAGTACTTATCACTTTCTGCACGGTTGATACCTTCAAAATAAGGAAAGATCATTTCCGGATATTCCAGAGGTTGCGCTAGCGTGCGAGCATTGAAGTGTAATTTAGTCTTGAGCTGAGCGTAAATCTCTGCCGGTGAAATCTTGTTCGCTACGGCTTTAAGCGCTTCAATGGCCCGGGAAACTTTGGCAAGGTCAAATCCATAAATCAGATCAGGGCAACACCAGGGCTTGGCATCCAAGGCAGAGTAGCGAATGTACATGTACCAGTAATTGTCAATATTGGAGGCTATAAAATTAATATTCCCGGTAAACAGCGGCACCATGCCCTGCGTAGGGTCGGTAATATTAATTTTATCGGAAGGTTCGTAGTCAAAGCTATCCAGAATATAATGGTAAATATGTGGTGCCAGCCAGGAGGTAGAAGGCATCACATCCAGTGTAACATATGAGCTCACGATGTTTTCACGGTCCTTACTCTGGTACTCATACTTTAGAGGCAACTGCTTCAGCAGCTCACCCACTTTCTCCATATTACTTATGCGGATAGGAAAAAGAATATCTTGTCTGGCCCCCAGGTGCACATAGTCTGAACCTAATTCTTGTGCTATTTCCAGCACTTTGGAAAAATCACCGGGAGAGATAATTCCACCTTTTGCAAAAACTCTGGCCAGCATAATCTTTTGTTTTGTTGGGTAAAAAGCAATCAGCGATTGAAGCTTTCTCTACTGCTGAATGATAGATGAAAGGCCGGGGTGATAATGTATCAAGCGTTAATCTTCATCATCCTTCTTAGCACGCGTATCATCCTCGCCGGAGATGGCGGAGCGCATATCGGTATCAGCCTGAATGTTCTGCATACGATAATAATCCATCACACCTAAGTTACCGGAGCGAAATGATTCGGCCAGCGCTTTGGGCACCTCAGCTTCAGCTTCAATTACTTTTGCTCTTGCCTCTTGCGACTTGGCCCTCATTTCCTGCTCATTAGCCACCGCCATGGCCCTGCGTTCTTCAGCTTTGGCTTCTGCGACTTTCAGGTCAGCATTGGCTTGGTCAATTTGCAGCTTTGCTCCGATATTGTCTCCTACGTTTACGTCAGCAATATCTATGGAAAGAATTTCAAAGGCTGTGCCGGCATCCAGGCCTCTTTGTAGTACGAGCTTGGAAATATTATCAGGGTTTTCCAGTACATCAGTATGCTTGCGGGCAGAGCCTATAGAGGTTACAATCCCTTCACCAACTCTGGCAAGTATTGTGTCTTCACCGGCACCTCCCACAAGTTGAGCAATATTGGCACGAACCGTTACCCTGGCTTTGGCCATCAGTTGTATACCATCGGCAGCGACAGCAGCAACTTCAGGCGTATTGATTACTTTGGGGTTCACCGAGATTTGCACCGCTTCAAATACATCCCGGCCAGCCAGGTCAATGGCAGTAGCTTGCTTAAAAGTAAGCCTGATATTCGCTTTGTCAGCTGAAATCAGTGCTTTGATCACTGAAGGCACATTACCTCCGGCAAGGTAGTGCGTTTCCAGGTCAGAAGAGGTAACATCAAGTCCCGCTTTAGTTGCTGTAATAAGTGAGTCCACGACGATACGAGGAGGAACCTTACGGATTCGCATGAAGACCAGCTCCAGTAGCCCAACTTTTACGCCTGAAAAGCGGGCAGTGATCCACAGGTTAAGTGGGATAAAATACAAAAAAGTGAAAAATGCTACTATTGAAGCAACAATGATCAAAATGAGCGAGAGTCCGTCCATAGAAGTTTTACTGGTTAGTAGTTTTAGTTTGGTGTGTATTCGCTGGTTCTACAATGATTTTATGATCTTTTATACTAATAATCTTTATTTCTGATCCTGCGTCAAGATATTGACCTAAGGTGCTCACCTCTACTATTGTATCTTTAAATTCAGCTTTACCTCCCGGACGAAGTGCAGAAAGAGCTATGCCTTTATCACCTTTCCAGAGATTGTTTTTCACATCCTCATTGACGTGTCCAGTATTTGCGCTTTTCAGAGATATACCCTCCCAGGTATCTGACCTGAAGCTTACGATCAACAAAGCAGAGATGAGCACGAAAGAAATTGCCAATATGATGAGACCAGTAGCCGTACCAAAGTTAATGAAAGCCATAATTACACCCGCGGCAGTGAGTACTAAGCCGGCAATTCCGAATATTGTAGTACCCGGAATGAAAACTAATTCAGTTACGATCAGTAGAATACCGATAATCAACAGGATAATGATAGCTAACCACATGATGGTAAAATTTTGAAGAGCCTGCAGTGAACTCCTCAATATACAAGATTAATATGCTTTGGCAAAGATCACCCGCTGAGAGGATGGCTTCCCGGAGTAAATACACGTACCTTCTTCCCCTTCACTGTTTAGGGGGATACAGCGTATAGTAGCTTTGGTTTCTTCTTTGATACGGGTTTCTGTCTCAGCGGTGCCATCCCAGTGCGCAGAGATGAATCCTCCTTCATCTTCCAAAATCTTTTTCATTTCATCATAGCTGTCTACACGTACCGTCCTCTCTTTTCTGAAACTATATGCTTTGTTGTAAATATCTTTTTGGATCGTGTCCAGAAGGTCATGTATCATCTGAGGGAGCTTCTCATCGGCTTGATGAGTCTGCTTCTCGAGTATATCTCTGCGTGCTATTTCAACAGTTCCATTTTCCAGGTCACGAGGTCCCATCGCTATTCTCAAGGGTACACCTTTAAGTTCGTATTCGGCAAATTTCCACCCTGGCTTGTGTGTGTCACGATCATCATACTTGACCGAAATTCCAAGTTGCTCAAGTTTAGCTTTCATTTCTAATGCTTTCTCAGAAATGGCTTCAAATTCTTCCTGCTTTCTGAAGATGGGCACGATCACTACCTGTATAGGGGCTAGCTTAGGAGGAAGCACCAGACCGTTGTCATCGGAGTGTGCCATGATCAAAGCTCCCATCAAACGAGTGCTAACACCCCATGATGTCCCCCATACGTGTTCCAGTCCTCCATCTTTAGTTGCGAACTTTACATCAAAAGCTTTGGCAAAGTTCTGCCCCAGAAAGTGGGAGGTGCCAGCCTGTAAGGCTTTGCCATCCTGCATAAGGGCTTCAATACAATAGGTATCCAATGCGCCGGCAAAACGTTCGCTTTCAGTTTTTATGCCCTTGATCACGGGCATAGCCATGTGCTCTTCAGCAAATTCAGCATACACATTCATCATACGGACCGTCTCTTCAATCGCTTCCTCTCTGTTTGCATGTGCGGTATGCCCTTCCTGCCATAAGAACTCGGTAGTACGCAGGAAAAGGCGGGTTCTGAGTTCCCATCTTACCACATTGGCCCATTGGTTGATCAGTAAGGGTAAATCCCGGTATGACTGTATCCAGTTACGATATGAGTTCCAAATCACGGTTTCAGAGGTTGGGCGCACAATCAGTTCCTCTTCCAGTTTAGCCTCAGGGTCTACTACTACACCACTTCCATCTTCGGCATTTTTCAGGCGGTGATGCGTAACCACTGCACATTCTTTGGCAAATCCTTCCACATGGTCTGCTTCTCTACTCAGGTAAGATTTTGGGATAAAAAGAGGGAAATAAGCATTGGTATGTCCTGTCGCTTTAAACATCTTGTCTAGCTGAGCCTGCATCTTTTCCCAGATGGCATATCCGTAGGGTTTAATGACCATACACCCCCTAACTTCAGAGGTTTCTGCCAGTTCTGCACGTTTAACCAGTTCATTATACCAGGCTGAATAATCTTCGCTTCTTTTGGGTAGTCCTTTACTCATGAAATGCTTATTGTTGGTACTATATTTGTGAATTTTTACCTGAAAATGGTATATTAGGCACTGGCAAAGATATTTATTACAAATCTATTTTCGTACTTTGCCGTATAATAATTGTAGAGTATTAGTTTAAATAGGAGGATATTTATGAAAACTTACGGAACAACATTAGCAATTGGTCTGGCGGCATTGACGCTGTTAGGTGCCTGTGCTACCTCAGATCAGCTTACTCAATCAAATGAGTACGATGATTTGTACTTTACGGCCAGCGATAGGAATACAGTAGAATTCACTAAGCTAAATGAGCCTAAAGAAGCAGAGTACCAACAGGGATCTTATGTCTACGACCAGCAAAGTTATTCCTCCAAGAACGTTAACCCTGAGTACATTGCAAAGTATAGTAATGCTGAAAGTCAGCAGCCTGTAGAAGAAAACTCTGTGCAGAATGAAGAGTATTATGTAGAAGACTATAATCGTGAAGGTTATTACGAGGGAAATGAAAGACAACCTCAGGTTGTGAACAATTTCTACGGTTCGCCCATGGGCTATAGCTCATTTGGGAATCCTTATTACGGTGGATTTTACGATCCTTTCTACAGCTCATTCTATGATCCTTTTATGGGCTCTTCCATGTGGGGTCGCCCGGGCTGGAATGTAGGAGTCAACATTGGATTCGGATGGGGCTTTGGTAATGCTTGGGCATATCGTCCCTGGAGAGATCCGTTTTACAGAGGTTGGGGATATGGAAGTCCGTGGGGCTTTAGAAATAGCTATTATGCCGGTTTCTATGATGGCTTTTACGGTGGATATTACAACCGACCCGGTGTAGTGATCATCAATAATAACGAGCTTGGTGTGAATCGCCGTCTGGCTACGACCGGAAGGAGCACTCAGAGAGCTAGCAGGGCATCATATGATACCAGAAGTAATCGTGATGCATTAGGACGTTCTTACAACAGCAGGAACAGAGCAACAGCCGTTTCTGACCGCAGCAGTATTAGAAATTCTCGTACTACCAGCAGCAGAGATTATACCCGTACCCAAAACGAGTATTATAAGCGCTCAAGATCAAGTGCAGGATCTGCTGAGTCAAGTAGAGTATACAGAAGTTCAACGCCTGCCAGCAGAGGTAGCAGAACATATTCTGCCACTGAAGCTACCAGAAGCAGCAGAAGCAACTCTTACCGTAGTACAAGTCCTTCCAGAAGGACATATTCTTCTAGCCCCAGCTACAATTCACGTAGCAACTATGGCACAAGAAGTAACAGTAGAAGTTCTTCTCCCAGCTATAACAGCCGTTCTCGCAGCAATAGCTCTTACTCTCCATCCAGGAGCAGCGGAAGCTATAACAGAAGCTCATCACCCTCCAGAAGCTCTTCTCCCAGCAGAAGTAGCGGAGGACGCAGCTCTCGTGGCGGAGGCGGTGAATAAATAGTTAAGATTAAGGTTTAAGACCTTTTTTGAAGGCAACATGTAGTGTAGTGAGAGCGTTATCTTACTACACTATTTTTTTGTCAATACGATTTGAATAACCTATGAAGTATCTTAATAAACACTATATATTAACCTTTATTTTCTGTGCCTTTTTGGTAGCAGAGAGTTATGCACAGTTTGCTGAAGATGCGCTGCTTATCAGCAGAAATGCTCCCCTTGGCACAGCCCGAATATTGGGTATCGGAGGGGGAGGCGTTGCCCTCGGAGGTGATGTGAGCTCAGCTTTTATTAATCCTGCCGGATTAGGATTTTATAACCGCTCGCAGGCAGTGATCTCTCCAAATTTTCAGAATGCCCGCACCAATACGAACTTTCTGGGCGTTAACTCAGAGACGTTTGATAATCATTTTAATGTATCCAATTTTGGTGTGGTAATTAATAATACCAAGGATGATATTATTCCGGCTGATTATAGAGGAGGCTCATTCGCGATCACCTATAATCAGACCAACTCGTACAATGTGAATTATACCTTTGGCCCCGCTGAAAATACATTTTCACTGCTTGATGAATTTGCTTTGCAGGCCAATGACATTGGTGATAATGCTGATGTTCTGCTGGACAATGCAGCCGAAGGTTTTTTTCCGCGCTATATAGATGCGGCCTATGAAAACTACCTGATTAATGCTTATCCGGATGATCAGGATTCTTATGTAGCCTCCATCCCTGCCGGTACTATCGCTCTCCAGGAGGGACGAGTGGAAGAAATAGGTAGACAGAGTGAATGGAATTTTGCGTATGGAGGTAACTACAAAGATAAGCTTTATTTTGGTGCGAGCATAGGGTTCAAAAACTTCACCTACGAAAAGGTTAGTGTTTTTGACGAAACACCCATTTATACCCAGGAGTATCAGGATGATGTAGCGGAGGGTTTTCCCTTCTTTCCAGTAGACAATCAGTTGTCTATTGACTATGTGGATTATGTCACCTTAGAAGAGACATTGAGGTTAGACGGCAGTGGGATCAATGCTACCCTCGGCTTTGTATACCGCCCCATCAACGAGCTTACTTTAGGCTTTTCTTACAAGACACCGACCTTTTACAGCCTTACAGAAGAGTACTTTTTCAACCTTGAATCATTAGTACTAGGTATACAAGAAAGTGATGATAGTGAGCCTTTTGATTCAGGAGGGCCTGAAGAAATACGAAGAAGCCCTCAAAACTTTTCTGAATACACCTTATCTACGCCTTCTAAAGTCAGCGGTGGGTTTGCTTATTTCTTTGAAAAATACGGTTTTATTACTGCCGACGTGGAGTATATCAATTACGCAGCGAATCGCTTTAGCTCAAATGAGTTTAATACCGGAGATGTAAATATTGAGATTGACGATGTGATGGAGTCTGTCATCAATTATAAGGTAGGAGGAGAGTTCAGGTATGATATTTTTCGCCTGCGCTTAGGCTATGCTATGTATGCTGATCCTACGCAGTATGTGAATGACAACCTGGACAGAGACCGACAGGTACTTTCTGGTGGAGTAGGTATCAGTACTCCTTCTTTCTTTGCGGATCTGGCAGTAGTGAATACACAGTATTCTACTGACTTTTTTCCTTACCAGGGAGCTTCTTTCTTCTCAATTGATGATACCCCTCAGTCAGATAATAACTTAACGAACGTAGTCCTCTCTGTCGGCTTTAACTTCTAGTATCTTTTTTCTTTTGTAGAGATATCAGGTGAATGATACGCTCGGCGGTCACATAATCACCTGATATTTCTATTTTTGCCTGTTTATAAAAAGGAATTCTGGGTCTGAATTTTTTGTCAAATTCTTCTACCATATTTTCTGTGTCCAGCCCCTGGAACAAGGGCCTGTCAGCCATCCCCTTCTTACTCATACGGCTAATAATCTCATGAGAAGGAATATCAATAAAAATTGACAGACCAGCGCTGTTCATAGCTTCCATATTGTTATGAAAGCAAGGGGCACCACCCCCGGTAGCCATTATGAAGCTTTCATGTTCATGAATGACTTTATCCAAAGTGTCTCGTTCCATCTCCCGGAAGTAAGCCTCACCATGCTGCTGAAAGATCTCGCTAATCGTGGTACGGGCAAGATGCTCAATCTCAGTATCCAGATCAATAAATTGCATGTCCAGCAGGCGTGCAAGCTGTTTGCCAAGGGTAGTTTTTCCTGAACCGGGCATACCCACTAAAAAAATTTTCATGACATAGATTAATTACTGGAGGCAATATCTCTATTGATTAGTTGCTCAATTGCTTTAGCTTCAGGCACATCATTATGATGCCACTTGGCGAGGACTACTCCATCTTGCATCAGTACCAATCCGGGATTTGACCGGATAATAGTTTTAAGCACGGTAGCATCCGCAAAGTAGTAGGGTAGGGCCAACTGATGTTCGTGGCGAAAAGATTCAAAAATAGTTTCCCCGGAAGCGGTGAGGATGATAGGGTCAATGTGCTCGGGAAGTTTACTGCTTAGTCTTTTGATTTCATCCAGCGACTCTGTATCTGCCTTTTGAGCATCGTACATAATAATGATAAACTTATCACCCTCAAATGTCTGTTCGGTAAAATCTCCTTCCGGATTCCACACACTATAGTCAGTGATTTTAGGCTGAGCTTCCGGGTTGAGTAGTACCATTTCTTTAAACTCATAACCACCATCAGATGGATAATCCATAAACTCCTCCTCTTTACCATCCTTGGTCATAATGTATTTGTACTTCAGTTGAGCGGAAGGCTGCATCAATTGGGGTATATTTGCCCCAACTTTGTAGGCTCTGAAATCAATGTAAGGGAGATGTTGAATAGCAATAATCGCTCCTGCGATATTGACTAAAGCAACCACCCCAATAGTAATATCTGCCCTTCCCTGATCCAAAAAAGGTTCAACCCGATCGCGGTACAAGAATAAAAGTAGTATAAGTACCAACAGAATAATATCCTTGATAAAAGACTGCCAGGGAGTAAGCTTGATGGCATCGCCGAAGCAACCACAATCAGTAACTTTATTAAAGTAGGCTGAATAGAAAGTGAGGAAAGTAAAAAACACAATCAGCCCCAGTAAGATCCAGGCGGTGATGCGCATGCGGTAATTGAGCAGTACAGCTACTCCTAGCACTACTTCCAGTACACTTAGTAAAACCGAGAAAAAAAGAGCCGCAGGAACCAGGTATGCAAAGAAAGGAGCAAAATCAGCCGCAAAAACTTCAAAGTATTCTTCAAGCTTGATGGCAGTGCCTACAGGGTCATTAATCTTGATCAGACCGGAAAAGATAAATAAACCACCCACTAGGAAGCGGGAAATCTGGACAATAATATTCATGAAATATAATTTACTACTGTACAAAGTTAAACTGATTAAATAGAAAACCCCATCTATTCATTTAATAGTTCTGTAGAGGTTTATTGATTTTCTACTTTTTGAAAAGGTAAAGTTGCGTATTAAACGAACCTAAAAAGAAAACGCAAAAACGGTATTTTTCACTTAGCTGGCTTTAAGTATTTTTCTTTTCAATGACTTCTTTGTAAGCGCTGGCAACATGACTATATTCGTGTACATTTTGAATTCTCAAAATTAATTGATATATAAAATAACTTGGGTACGAAAATTGATCAATATACAAGCAAAAGGTAAAATATTTTCTCTTAAAAGAAGCATAAATTTAAAGGGAAATCTGATTGATCTGAGTAGCCCAATCGTTATGGGGATTTTAAATGTAACCCCCGATTCTTTTTACGATGGCGGGCGCTACGTTTCAGATGAAAGCTCCTTGTTAAATCAGGCAGAGACTATCCTCAAAGAGGGGGCAAAGATCATTGACATAGGGGGCTATTCTTCCAGGCCGGGAGCGGCGCACATCAGCACAGAAGAAGAGATAAAACGTGTAATAAAAGGAATAGAACTGGTATCTAAATTCTTTCCGGAAGCGTATATATCAATAGACACTTTCAGATCTGAGGTGGCGAGAGAAGCAGTAGGTGCGGGAGCATGCATGATCAACGATATCTCGGGTGGCAACTTGGATGACCATATGTTTAGTACAGTGGCTTCATTACAAGTTCCTTACGTATTGATGCATATGCGGGGAACACCTCAGGAAATGAAAGAGTTAACTGAGTATGAAGACCTGACTGGAGAGATTGTGGATTACTTTCAGAAAAAGCTGACAGTACTAAGAGAAAAGGGTGTGGCAGATGTAATCATAGATCCCGGTTTTGGTTTTGCGAAGACCATTGATCAGAATTATGAGCTGTTAAGGAAAATGCAGGACTTCCAGATGCTGGATGTTCCTATACTTGCCGGCCTCTCACGAAAGTCAATGATTTATAAGAGATTGGGAATCACGGCTGAGGATGCGCTAAATGGTACTACAGTACTGAATACAGTAGCCATTATGAATGGTGCCTCTATCCTGAGAGTTCATGATGTAAAAGAAGCAATACAAACCATCAAAATTTTAAAAAAAATATATAGTTGATTTATCTTTTTTCTATAGGGTTTCTTGAAATTAGCTGGGTAGATATCATTGATATTTTACTGGTAAGTGTACTCTTGTACCAGGTCTACAAGCTAATGAAAGGAAGTGTAGCCCTGAGTATTTTCTTTGGCTTTTTAACCTTATATTTAATTTATCTGGCGGTAAAAGCCGCCCAGATGGAATTGCTTTCTGCTATTTTAGGTCAGTTCATGAGCGTGGGTGTACTGGCGGTAATGATCCTTTTTCAGCCTGAAATCAGAAAATTTCTTCTACTGGTAGGTAAGACTACAGCATTCAACCGAGATAATTTTTTTAAGAATTTTTGGAAAAAAGATGATGACGAAGGAAAAATCAACATCACGCCCATTATAGATGCTTCTAAAAGTCTAAGCGGTTCCAATACCGGTGCGCTCATCGTATTCTCAAAGAGTTCTCCTTTAAAGTTTTACGCCGAATCTGGTGACGAAATAGATGCGGTAGTCTCTAAGCGATTGCTGCTTGCTATCTTCAATAAGTATAGCCCTTTGCACGATGGGGCTGTGATTGTACATGAAAATCGTATTAAAGCCGCCCGCTGCATTTTACCGGTAACAGAGCGTGATAACTTGCCTGCTGAATTCGGACTACGGCATAGAGCCGCTATCGGAATGACAGAGATTACCGATACATTGGTGCTGGTGGTATCCGAAGAAACCGGGCAGATGTCTGCGGTACGTAATGGAGAAATCGCTCATAACCTTCCCGCAAAAGAGCTAAGGAAAAAAATAAATGAATACCTCTACGAAGAGAAAGAAGAAGAAGAGTTTGTACTGGACCAGGCCAAAGCTGAGGAAAAAGCATTTGTAGAGAAGAAAGAGAAAGGTAAAGAAAAGGATAAAGATAAAACCAAAGAGAAGGATAAGGAAAAATCCAAACAAACTGCAGATGAGAGTATGACTACCCAGGACTAGTTATTCATTACTTTTCTTAGGACGATTCGGGATTTTGAATTTTGGTTTAGGTTTAGCTTGAGATGTTGTGCCCTTTTTTTCAAGTTCAGCACTCTCTTTGATCGGAAATCGTCTTCTAATGGTATTTATTAAATAAAGCTTCTGCTGACTGAAGCTATTGGGATGCACTTCTGTAAAAAGAGCACACCAGTCTTTCCACATCTCAGCTTCCTTTTCCTTAAAGGCTTTGGCGTCTATTTTTTTGCTGCTCAAATACTCTTCAAATTCCTGCATACTTTGGTAGATATCCTTCCAGAACTTACGTTTATTTTAAACTTTGAAGTTTTCGGTCTTAAACTTGATGCGAATTTTTTACAATTGCAATACAATGAATAATCATACCCAATGACAATACAGGAAAATATCTCGCTCAGACCCTATAATACCTTTGGAATAGATGCTATTGCGCGCTTTTTTGTTGAAATAAACAGCGTAGATGACTTAAAGGAACTTATCAGCAAGGAGCTTTACTGGGAGAAAGAAGTATTCATTCTTGGGGGAGGCAGCAATGTGCTGCTGACACAGAATTTTAACGGGCTGGTAGTCAAAATGAATATACCAGGCATAGAAGTAGTTGAAGAGAATGAAAACTTTGTATGGGTAAGGGCAGGAGCGGGTGAGAACTGGCATATGTTTGTATTGCATTGTATCGCTCGTGGTTATGGGGGAGTAGAAAACTTATCGCTTATACCCGGTACGCTAGGGGCTGCACCTATGCAAAATATTGGTGCCTATGGGGTGGAAATTCAGGATGTCTTTGAATGCCTGGAAGCAGTAAATTTGAGTGATGGAAAAGTAAAACAGTTTTCACATGAAGAATGTCAGTTTGGCTATCGGGAAAGTGTATTTAAACATAGCCTAAAAGGCAAATACATCATAACCCATGTTACCCTTCGCTTGAGTAAGCAGCCGGAAGTCAATACAACTTACGGAGCCATAGAAGAGACGCTGAAAGAGATGCGTGCCCAGAAAGGCTATGAAGCCCGCACCCCTATAGAAGAAGTGAGTGAGGCAGTAATTCGGATAAGGAAGAGTAAACTGCCGGATCCGCTCAAAATAGGAAATGCTGGTAGTTTCTTTAAAAATCCAGTAATAGAAGCCAGTAAGTTTGAAAGCTTACAGCAAGCTTATCCGCATGTGCCGGGATATCAACTGCCTGACAAAAAAGTGAAAGTCCCCGCCGGATGGTTGATTGAGCAGTGCGGTTGGAAAGGAAAAAAAGTAGGTAATACTGGCGTACATAGTCAGCAGGCTTTAGTATTGATAAATCATGGAGGGGCACAAGGTAATGAAGTAAGGGCGCTGGCGATGGAGATCAAGGACTCAGTCTGGGAAAAGTTTGACATTGAAATTTCTCCTGAAGTCAATATCATTTAAGTAACATTAGGGTAGCTTATCTTTGTCGGATGTAATACTTTATGTTTATACATTTTTGTTTACATTTGGTTATCATAAGATTAAACTAAAAAGACTACACACTATGAAAAAAAGTATTGTATTATCATTTTTTGCTTTTGCGTTAGTAGCGCTAATGTGTGAAAATGTGTTGGCCCAAAAAGCCATGGAACCCAAGCCCAGCCCAATGGCAATAGCCAAAATGAAGAAAGATGATGCCTACATCAAAGTAGTGTATAGCCGTCCTCACCTGCGTAACAGGAAAATGATCGGTGAGCAGGAGCCTTATGGTAAGGTCTGGAGATTGGGGGCTAATGAAGCTACTGAAATTACCCTGACGGAAGATGTAAAGTTAGGAGGAGAGGAAGTGGAAGCTGGTACTTATTCTATGTTTGCTATTCCTGAAAAAGACAAATGGACTATCATTCTGAACAGTGAATTAGGGCTATGGGGAGCTTATGAGTACGATGAAAGTAAAGATGTGGTGAGGTTTGATGTGCCAGTGAAAAAAGGATCAGAAAAATACGAGCCATTTACTATCCAGTTCAATGAGATGGGCACCAAAATGATGATGATGTGGGATACCCTTCTGGTAGAAATTCCGGTTGAAGTATAAATACCAACTAAATATTGAAAGAAACCAGCTAATGCTGATTAGCTGGTTTTTTATTTCGGATTATTCTACAGTTACTGACTTTGCCAGATTGCGAGGCTGGTCAACATTACAACCTCTCAGTACTGCAATATGATAAGAAAGCAGCTGTAGAGGAATGACAGATATCAGTGGCATCAACTGCTGATCTGCTTTAGGCACTTCCAGTACATAATCTGCCATTTCGGCAATCTGTGTATCCCCTTCAGTTACTATGGCAATCACTTGCCCTTTCCTGGCCTTAACTTCCTGTATGTTAGATACAATTTTTTCGTAAGAACCATCCTGGGTAGCGATGAAGATTACCGGCATCTCTTCGTCAATCAACGCAATAGGACCGTGCTTCATTTCAGCGGCAGGATAGCCTTCTGCATGGATATAAGATATTTCCTTAAGCTTTAAAGCGCCTTCCAGTGCTACCGGAAAGTTATGTCCTCTTCCAAGGTAAATTGCATTAGGTGCATCTTTATATACCTGCGAAATATACTCTACCTGCTCATTGAGCGTAAGCGCTTTTTCTACCTTTTGTGGGATCTGGCTCATCTCTTTAAGTAAATTGTGATAGGCATCCTCCTTGAGTGTGCCTTTGCTTTTACCGATGAGTAAGGCAAACATCGTAAGTACGGTGAGCTGGGCAGTGAAAGCTTTGGTACTGGCTACGCCTATTTCAGGGCCGGCATGGGTATAAGAACCCGCATGAGAAGCCCGGGCAATGGACGAACCAACTGCATTACAAACTCCTAATACGGTAGCCCCCTTACTTTTTGCCAGTTCTACTGCCGCCAGCGTATCTGCTGTCTCACCCGACTGCGAGATGGCGATTACAATATCTCCAGGATTGATTACCGGGTTACGATAACGGAATTCTGAAGCATATTCAACTTCCACTGGTATACGGCATAAATCTTCTAAAATGTATTCAGCTACCAATCCGGCATGCCATGAAGTACCACAAGCCACAATCACGATACGCTTGGCATTGACGAGTTCGTCAATGTAGTCCCGGATACCGCCCATCATTAAGGTGCCAGTTTCTGCATTGAGGCGGCCTCTCAGACAATCACTAATGGATTTGGGCTGCTCATGAATTTCTTTGAGCATAAAATAGTCAAAACCACCTTTTTCTATAGCTTCCAGTTCTATATCAATGGTCTGAATATAAGGGTCTGAAGGAACATCGTTCAGGTCTTTGATATGAAATTTACCAGCCTGTACTACGCAAACCTCATCATCATTCAGATAAACTACTTCATTAGCATACTCCACGATAGGTGTAGCATCGGAAGCAAAGAAAAACTCGTCTTTTCCCAGACCCAACACCAGAGGACTGCCCTTACGCGCAGCTATTAGTGTTTCGGGTTCATCTGCTGACATAATAACTATAGCATAAGCTCCCACTACTCTTTTCAAAGCTATTCTCACTGCTTCTTCCAGCGTAAATCCATTGTGCTGTTTTACATCTTCTATGAAGTGGATGAGTACTTCAGTATCGGTCTCACTTTTGAACGTATGTCCTTTTTGAAGCAATTCTTTCTTCAGCGCATCATAGTTTTCAATGATACCATTGTGGATGATTGCCAGCTTACTATTTCCGGAGTAATGAGGGTGAGCATTTACGTCATTCGGTACCCCATGTGTAGCCCAGCGGGTATGTCCCATGCCAACATGGCTGTTGAGCAACTCTTCAGGAAGCTCGTTATTCAAATGGCCCTCAAGCTCGGATACCTTTCCTTTTTTCTTATATATACTTAGACTGCCATTATTTAAGGCAATCCCAGCACTATCGTATCCACGATATTCAAGGCGTTTCAGTCCTTTGATGACAACTTCATGAGCCTGTCGATGTCCGATGTAGGCAACAATTCCACACATAAGTTTAAAAGTTTATAGCGGTTTTTACTTAAGATACTTTACGTATACTACAAAAGCAGTGCGAGAAATCTTTGTGAGGTTTTAACAAAAATCATAAAAGATATAATAAAAAGATGAATGTTGGTTTTACTCACTACTTTTATCAGCTGAAGTTGAATTTGAAAAGGGTTTTTGAAATCAATGCGTTAAAAAAGTGAAATAAAGTACAGAGGGCAAAAGAGAGGGAAGTACTCATTTTTTCCATTCTGCCTGGCGATGCTCATATATATATTCAAGGATTTCAGTATCTGCTTCTGAAAGCTGTAATCCGCGTCTTTGGACGACATGCTGTGCTACCTCCAGCGCCTTTTCTATACGATAGATACTGCTTTCACCTACGCCCCCCCAGCTAAAACTGGGAATAAACTTTTCCGGATAGCCGGTACCAAAAACATTGGCTGATACTCCTACTACCGTACCTGTATTGAACATCGTATTGATACCACATTTGCTATGGTCGCCCATCATCAATCCACAGAAGAGTTCGCCGCTATCTTCATATCTGCGTGTCCCATAATTCCACACTTTGACGGGCTTATAATTATTCTTCAGGTTTGATGCATTAGTATCTGCTCCGAAATTACACCACTCGCCGATAACAGCGTTACCCAAAAAACCTTCGTGTCCTTTATTGCTGTTACCGAATATAACCACATTCTTCACCTCGCCACCTAGCTTGGAGTGAGGGCCTAAAGTAGTCGCTTCTCTGATTTTGCTACCTATATTTACATGTGAACCTTCCAGCATGGCAAAAGGCCCTTTGATCACGGCGTTTTCATGAACTGTAGCGTTTTTTCCCAGGTAAATAGGACCAGTCTCAGCATTTAATACGGAAGCCCTGACTGAGACTCCTTCTTCAATAAAGATGTCTTCTTTCTTTCCATATAGGATGGTATGGGGATCATCCAGTTTAGCTGACTGTCGGTTTTTTGTAATGAGCTCATAATCGGCTTTAATTTGCGCTGCGTTTTGTAGAAAAATATGCCAGGGCTGCGTAAGTTGTTGGATCGGAGGATTATATTCAACATTCTGGCAATGGGAAAGCATACTTGTGAGTGCCTCAAAAGCTTCTTTGTAAGGTCTATCATGCTGCTGATTACCAATCTCATTAAGCTGATCAGCTGAAGTATAAACTGCGATGAGTAGTTCTCCCTGCCTTAAAGCTTGACCTTCTTCCATCTGAGTGATTGCCTGCTGTAGTGCTTCCTCAGGGTAGACACTAGCATTGATAAAAAGAAGATGATCGGCTCCTGATGCCTGGAGCGGGTACTTCTTCTGTAAGTAGCCTTCGGTAAAATTACTGTACTGATTGTGTGGACTAAGCCGATGGGTCCATTTTTGAGCCATAGTAAGGATACCCGAGCGGATTTCACTTATGGGTCGAGTAAGCGTAAATGGCTTAAGGTTATCTCTAAGGGTCGGGGTATCAAAAAAAATGATATGCATACAAAAATTGTGGTTTGAGCAAAGATTCTAACTTGTTGTTAAGTTAATATGAATGAAGTGCTTTCGCACTTAAATGTATTGAATTAAGTAATTATTACTGTTTACCCTAATTATTGACATTTAATATGGCTAAACTCAGCGAAGCCCGTACTTTCTTAAAATCTTTTACCAATACTGATGCCAGAAAGTTTGTGCAATCCATCATGAAAAGAAACTACGCGGAAGCAATCATTGAACATCATCCTGATCCTCAATCTATTCATAGAAAAGCAGTAATAGATAAATGTCAGTATCTGGTAGACTCCACATTTCAGCGGATCAAACAAATTCAAGGTTCAGCCGAAGAGCTTTTTCCTCTTTTTGCCCGGCTTTCCCGTAATAAGCAGCCTCGTGATGAGATTTGGTTTGACGAATTTTTACAGGCTTATCAGCTTTATAAACATCAGCGGAAGTTGCGTAGACGCTACGAAAAGATAAAAGGTTACCTGCAAGGTACTTCCTAT
Source organism: Catalinimonas alkaloidigena (assembly GCF_029504655.1). NCBI lineage: Bacteria > Pseudomonadati > Bacteroidota > Cytophagia > Cytophagales > Catalimonadaceae > Catalinimonas > Catalinimonas alkaloidigena. The sequence goes on along the minus strand of NZ_JAQFIL010000001.1, from coordinate 5,699,231 downwards.
TGCGACATAGGTTGTGGAGGAGGGGATTTTGTGGCTTTTCTTAAACACCAACATGAGTCATTCCAGAGAGTAGCAGGCATAGATGTGATGGACTGGCGTACTGAAGCTGTAAAAGATGAGATCGGTTTTCAGACGCTGGATCTTTCTCAGTCAGACACTTTTAGCGAAATCAAATACGATACGATGAGTTGCCTGGCGGTACTCCATCATGTAGGTAATACGGATGAAACTCAGGGTGTTTTTTTACAGAATATCCGACATTCACTTTCTGATGGAGGGAGGCTGATCATTGAAGAGGATGTGATGTTACCAAAAGACGAACTAAAAAATAATCCTTATTATCAGCATCAGCTTGAGTCACTGAAAGGCCAACAGTATCCTCTCTCAGACTTTCTCAAATTTGATTATGCTACGCAAAAGGACTGCATCATCCAGATAGATTTTTTGGCCAATGCCCTGGCAGTAGGCGTGCCTGAGATGGCTTTTCCCTGCGGATTTCGCAGTATAAAAGAATGGACCACACTTTTGGAAAAAAATGGATATGAAGTAGAAGAAGTAAAAATCGCTGGCTTTGTGCCGGGAAATTTTAATCAGTCCTCTCATGTCTATTTTGTGCTTAACAAAAAATAAAAATTGAGTTGATCAAAATTTAGGTATTTGTAAGTCAGGGAATAATTCTGAAAGGTTTTGTGTTAGAGGATGAGTCATTTACACTTTTAACCTATGCGATCAATATTTCATAGCGTATATATATTCGGAATTGTATTTATTGCCGCTGCATGTAGCAGCAGCAAACAACTAGATCAGCTTTTTACCAGAGCTTCTCCTTATGAGAAGTACCTGCAAAGGCTGCAAAAAAATGAGCTTGACCGGACAGCCCTGGGGGCAGACTGGCTAAAAGCAGGCAAAATGAGCCTGGAAGATTCTCTGCTGATAGAGGTGCCTTATCATGAGACAGGTTATTTTCCTCCTGAAAAGCCCAAAGCCCTTAGCCTCAGATACCCGGTACAGGAAGGACAGCAGATTCACATTGCGCTGGAAACCCTGGCGCAGCCGGAAGCTACCATTTTCATAGACGTTTTTTCCGTAGAAAAAGACAGCAGTCTTGAGCTTATACATTCTGCCGATACTTTGCCTCAACTTCAGTACGAAGTGGAAGAAAGCGGCTGGCATGCCTTGCGTATTCAGCCTGAACTATTGCGCGGTGGAGCTTATAAGCTGAACATTAACTTTCAGCCTTCACTGGCTTTTCCAGTTAGCGGCATCGACAGCAAAGCGGTTGGGAGTTTTTTCGGTGCTCCCCGAGATGGGGGCAAAAGGAGTCATAAGGGGATAGATATCTTCGCTCCTAAAGGGACGCCTGTGCTGGCAGTAAGCGATGGAGTGGTAGGGCACAGAATGCAAAGTGGTTTGGGAGGTAAAGTCGTCTGGTTAAGCAGTTTGGAAAAGCGCTTCAGGCTATATTATGCTCACCTGGATAGTCAGGCAGTGAAGCCAGGGCAGCGGGTATCCGTAGGAGATACTTTAGGCTTTGTGGGCAATACCGGCAATGCACGTACTACCCCTCCGCACCTGCATTTTAGTATCTACAAAATAAGCAGAGGGGCAGTAGATCCTTATCCCTTCGTACATGCTTTGCTCAAGGAGGAGCAAATTTTGGCAGCTGATCCTTCTGAAGTAGGAATTGCCGTACGCACCAGCGCCACACTTTCTAATATCCGAAAGGGACCGACAACAGACTCAGAAGTAATCGGGCGTTTTCCTCAGTATACATGGCTGAATATTGAAGGCAAAAGTAACCGCTGGTATCGCGTTGCTCTGCCTGATGAGCAAAAAGGGTTTATTCATGACAGCCTGATAGAGCCCTTGGATGAACCCACCCAACAGCTTGAACTGAGCGAACAGGATAAATTTTACTTTGACAATCCTTACGGAAGCGGGGCAGTACGTGGAGATTGGATCGCCGGAAATACAGAAGTATTGGCTAATTATGATTCTCTGCTTTTTGTCAGAACAAGTGAGGGACATCACGGTTGGATAGATACAGAAAAATAGGTTTTGGTTATGGATTAAGTCTGTTGAAAAAAATTTGCAGATAATTTTCAATATTTAACTTTGCCTTTGATATTCTGGCACTAAATTTACTATGTTTAAGGAGAATTGAGCCAAACACAAACCATATCACTTTATCAGCCTTTACTGTATGCTATTGCATTACGCATGGTAGGATCTTTACAGGATGCTGAAGATATCGTACAGGATACCTTTATGAAATGGCTTACCATAGATCAGGAAAAGATAGAAAACACCAAAGCTTATCTGATCCGTACAGTTACCAATAATTGTATTAACCACCTCAATTCTTTCCGTAAGAAAAAGAGCGAATATTTCAGCAATCTGAAAAACAGTGAGTTGTTGGAAAAATATCGTGATTTTGAACTCCCTCGTTTTGATCTGGAAAATGAACTTTCTGAAGCCCTTGCTTTGGTGCACAAAAAACTGGAGCCGGTAGAAAAAGGAATTTATCTGCTTCGTGAAGTGTTTGATTATGAATATGAAGATTTACAGGAAATCTTCGGTAAGAAAAAAGAAAATTGCCGTCAGCTTTTTTCCAGAGCTAAAGAAAAACTTCAACAGGAAAACAGAAAAAAATCTTCAACAGACACCCAACCTCTTCAACTGCTGGAAAGCTTCAAAAAAGCCTGCAACTTTGGTCAGCTATCCGAATTTGTGAACCAGGTCAGCCATGAGGTGAACAAGTTTACGCTTCAAAAGAAGTAAAAAACTTTTCTTTTTTTGTCACATCTCATTTTCTCACTTGTCTTTAAAAATGACATCCCTTTTGAAGGGAAAGGTGTATAGAAACATACTCTTTATTTAACTAACACTTATGTACGTAATTCTTGCTTTCTTTGTAGCCCACTGGTATTTATCATTATTCTTCCAGACATTCTTTTTACACAGGTATGCTGCGCACAGAGCATTTACCATGTCTAAAACCACCGAAAAAATATTTTTCGTGCTTACCTGGATTTTTCAGGGCTCTAATTACCTGAGCGCCTATGGTTACGGAGTGATGCACCGCATGCACCATGCTTTCGCTGATACTCCCGAAGACCCACACTCACCCACTTACGATGAAACGATCTGGAGGATGATGTGGAAGACCAAAACCATTTATTCGTCAATCTGTAATGGTAAGCTTGAAGTAGAAGAAAGATTTACCAAAGGAGTACCCCCGTTGGGATATCTTTGACAAATTCGCTCGCTCATGGGTTTCCCGTCTCTTCTGGGGTACTATCTATGTACTGATTTATATGCAGTTTGCTACCGTTTGGTGGTTATGGTTACTCCTTCCTATTCAGTTCCTGATGTCTCCGGTCCACGGGGCAATCATCAACTGGTTTGCTCATAAGTATGGCTATGTGAACTTTAAAGTAAGCGATACTTCTAAGAATTTCCTGCCTGTTGACTTCCTGATGATGGGAGAGAGCTATCACAATAATCACCACAAGCATGGCTCCAGAGCTAATTTTGGAGGCTTCCGCTGGCATGAGATAGATCCAACTTATCTGGTTATCTTGCTGCTTGATAAAACGGGCGTTATTCACCTTAATAAGCGTAAAGAGGTAAAAATCGGACAAACCAAAAAGGCAGCATAAAAAAATATTTTATCATCATTCAAGGTAAAGTCTGGCGTTCAACTAATACGTTGAGCGAAAGGCTTTACCTTTTTTTATTTTAGCCGCATGCTTCAACTCAAAGGTATACATCATATTGCGATCATCTGCTCAGACTATCATAAGTCTAAGCGCTTTTATACAGAGATACTGGGATTTCAGATAGTAAGAGAAGTGCATCGGGAGGAAAGACAATCTTACAAACTGGACCTGGCACTTCATGGACAGTATGTAATAGAGCTGTTCTCATTTCCTGAGCCTCCTGCACGTCCCAGTCGGCCTGAAGCAAGAGGGTTGAGACATTTGGCCTTTGAGGTGGATAATGTGGAGGTAGCAGTGCAGGCTTTAGCAGAGCAAGGAATTAACTGTGAAGAAATCAGGACGGATAAGCTAAGCGGGAAGCGTTTTACTTTCTTTGCCGACCCGGATGATTTGCCTCTTGAACTGTATGAAAAATAAAAAAGGGCAGCCAAACAGCTACCCTTCCGTTGTTAAAATAGATCTGTCTTATTAAAAGTGATATCTTACAAAAGCTTCCATGGCCTCATATTCGGCTAATCCCAGCTTATCATAAGCATCGGCGGTACCTTTATTACGGTCTTCAGCACGCTGCCAAAACTCTCTGGGGTCTGAGCCAGGGAACAAAGGACGGTCTTTCTGAGACTGGTGCTTGAACACCGCACGACGCTTTCTCATCAATTCTATCGGGCTGATAGGCACTGCCATTTCAATCTGATCAATATCCCACTCCTGCCATGCACCGCGGTACAGCCATACATAGCAGTCTTTCATCCATTCCTCATCTTTTAACCTGTCAACTGCCTGCATGATGGCGCTTAGACAGACACGGTGCGTGCCATGAGGATCTGAAAGGTCACCTGCTGCATAAATCTGATGAGGTTTCACCTTTTTCAGTAAGTCTACAGTGATCTGGATATCATCTTCGCCCAAAGGCTTCTTGCGTACTTTTCCAGTTTCGTAGAAAGGCATATCCATGAAGTAGTAATTTTCTTCCTGGATACCGCAATAGCGACAGGCTGCTTTAGCCTCACCACGACGAATCAACCCTTTGATCAACTGTACGGGGCGAGGATCTACCTCACCGGGAAGCTTGCTCTCAGTAGCTTTAAAAACTTCGTCGAATAAAGTCTCAATTTTGTCGTCTTTCAGATCAAAAACTTCTTTGAAATCATTGGCAAAATCAGCAAAGCGGAGCGCGTCATCATCAAAGACCGCGATATTTCCAGAAGTCTGGTAAGCAACATGTACATCATGACCCTGATCTACCAGGCGGAGTAGTGTTCCTCCCATAGATATAACATCATCGTCAGGGTGAGGACTGAAAATCAACACTCGCTTGGGGAAAGGCTGCGCTCTTTCGGGCCGCTGGCTGTCATCCGCATTGGGTTTTCCTCCTGGCCAGCCTGTGATGGTATGCTGTAGTTCGTTGAAAATACGGATATTGATATCATAAGCAGGGCCATGATCAGCAATGAGGTCACTCATACCATTCTCATTGTAATCTTCAGGGGTTAGCTTTAAGACGGGCTTATCTACTTTATCACATAACCAAACCACTGCTTTGCGGGTAAGCTTCTGGTCCCAATGACAAGGCCCAACCAGCCAGGGTGTTTTAGCACGGGTCAGTTCAGCGGCGGCGGCTTCATCCACAATCACTTGTGCATTGGCATGATCCTGTAAGAAAGTAGCAGGAATCTGGTCAGTGATAGGGCCTTCTACAGCCTTTTGGATCACAGAAGCTTTTCCTTCACCCCAAGCCATCAGGATAATCTGACGAGATTCCATAATGGTCTGTACACCCATAGTGATCGCCCGGCGAGGTACAAATTCCTCTCCGAAGAAGTCACTTGCTGCTGCGGTACGGGTAATTTTGTCAAGTGTAATCAGGCGGGTACGGGACATTTCTCTGGAACCTGGTTCATTGAAACCAATGTGTCCGGTACCTCCAATACCAAGAAGCTGGATGTCAATACCTCCTGCTTCTTTGATTCTGTTCTCATACGCTACACAGTACTCACTGATTTTTTCGATGGGTACGGTACCGTCGGGGATATTGTAATTTTCAGGATCTATGTCTACATGATCAAAGAGATACTCTTTCATGAAGCGCACATAGCTTTGCAGCTTGTCGGGCTCAATAGGATAGTACTCATCAAGGTTATAGGTGATCACATTTTTGAAGCTCAGTCCTTCTTCCTGATGCATCCTAACCAGTTCTTCGTATACTCGGGTAGGAGAAGAACCGGTAGCCAAACCCAGAACAGCTTTTTTGCCTTGCTGTTGTCTTTCAACAATCAGGTCCCGTATGGTCTTGGCAATTTCTTTAGATGCAGTTTCAGAATCCTCAAAAATACTTGTAGGAATTTTCTCAAATTGCTTTTCAAGTGCAGTAGCTTGGTCCATTTTTCTGTTCGATTAGATTGAGTGAATTGCAAAATTAGCTACTTTTTTTTGATAAAGTGGCATAGAATAAAAAGAATCAGAATACAACTTAAAATGAGTAGAGTGTAAATGTTAAGAATAATATTCTGAAATTTATTTTTTTTATAGGACTTTGTTTTGATCAACACCCCAAAGTGATCGCTCAAGGTGTTGATCAATAAGAGGTTAGCCGAAGAATCATTGGTTCTTCAGAAGTTTGGTGTCTACATTTCTTTTACTCGCAAATCTCTCCACCTCACTTTGATTCCACCTCCATCATGGATTTGTAATGCGATAGAACCGTTGGCATCTCCGATTTTTTCATCTTCCAGTACTACCATTTCTTCTCCGTTCAGGTAGGTACTTACTTTGTCACCGATGACTTCAATACGCATCTTGTTCCATTCTCCCATATTCAGGATATCTTCTTTCTCCTCAGGAATCTGCTCCAGCCAACCCCGACCATATGATTCGTAGATACCTCCGGTATCGTTACCGGGAGGAGCTACTTCAACCTGCCAGCCGCTGATTTTGGTCCCATCCAGTGAAGAGCGGAAGAAGACACCGCTATTACCATCTGCCTCTTGTCTGAACTCCAGTTCCAGGATAAAGTCTTTGTAAGATTTTTCAGTTGCCAGGTAGCCATAAGCTGCATCCGGTCCACTTTCACAAATGATCTGCCCGTCCTCTACATACCACTTTTCGGTACCGTGAATTTTCCAGCCATCAAGATTCTCACCATTGAAGATTGGTTGAAATTCAGCTTCTTCGGAAGAAGAGCTTACCGCTTCAGTATTGCTACTGCTGTCGTTTTCTGAGGTGCTGTCGCTGGAAGGCTGCTGGCAGGCAAACATGCTGGCCGCTAAAGTGAGTGCTAAGTAGGTTTTTTTCGTCATGCTTTGTTCAAATGAATTTGAAAAGATAAAATTTATACTCCCGAGCAAGCATTGAAATCTGAAGGACTCACCGAGATAGTAACCTAAGAGATAAGCCATAAAATGCTTATGTATCTGAAGATAAGAGCTGTTCGTTCAATGCTTGGCTCATAAGTGGGGGTAAATTAAAGATTTTGCTATTGATTAGGAAACAAAATCGGTGCTAGTATAAATATGAGCCTATTCTGAGGAAAAACTAAACCAGTTTTTTCCAATATGTTTCGTTTGCTTTACCGGATATCCAAAGAGTTTGTCAGGTATTTGTCCCTCAAGCAAAAAAATAAACCCATTCCTTTGTTCAGGCATGCGGTCTACCCAATAAGCGACGTAGTTTTCTCCTTTTTCATAGCTCCTCACATCTATGGAAGCCAACTGATTATATAATTTCTCTTCGTCAGCAGCGGTAGTTTTATCTAAAGTTTGCCGGTTGATCTGCTCAAAATATGTATAACGCTGCTGAAAAAAGTGTTGCTCAGCCTGCGCTGTAAACCTCTGGTGAAAAAAAGGATAAGGCGCTAATAATAGAAATGATAAAATAATTATAGCCCATTGGTTTTTCCGCTTTGAGAAACTACTACTGACAAGTGCCATAATCAGCAACAGCATAAGCCAGAGTACAAGCTGTAAGTGCAGGAAAAGAAAAGCTTCGTGATAACTATGGGTAAGCGGACGAGTGTACAGTTTATAAAAAGCAAGAAATAGCAAAGCACTACCAGATATACGAATCAGCCACTCGGTTTTTTTGCCCAGCATTACATTCAAAGTCTAGATTTCCAAAAGCTTAATTATTTATGGTCGCCATGAAATGGTCACTGTGAAGAGGTTACCACAAAACGGTCACCATCATGCACATCGCCCTGTAGTGGCAAAGCCTTGCCGGTGGCGTTGGTCACCACTTTTCTTCTGGATAGAATGTCACGAAAAATTGACTCTGAATACTTCATGATCGCATCACCCACATTAGCCCCTCTGAATAAACGCAGAGGCTCTTCATTTACAAAAACAGTCATAATATCGCTATAAATTTGAGCGTATTAGAAATATTGATGATAAAAGAATACTGATGTTTAAGGAAGATAAGCATAGAGAAGTTCCCTTTGTAAAGCATCTCTCAAGAACGTGGCTCTCGTATGTAGATGAGATGATACCTTTGGTCTAAAATCTGCGTTGAATATAGATTTCGCTAATACAAAATCTATCATAATCGTTGGAAACTTAAAGTTATCTCCTATTTAACTTGCGTTGAATACTGCAATGATCAGAAAAAAAGAAACTTCAGACAAACTTGTAAGCGGAATTTCTCTTCTTATATTAATTCTTAAATTTGTTAATCTCCCGAATTAGCTAAAATTCATTTTGTATGAATACAAAGTATCGTGCTAGTCTCCTGACTATACTATTTTTCCTGACATATCATTTCGCGGCCATTGCCCAGGCACCTGAAAAACTTTCAGCGGCTGAGATTCAACTGGCGCTGAAGAAGCTAAACAGCCTGGGTACTGCACTTTATGTGGCAGCGCACCCTGACGACGAGAATCAGGTGGTGATCGGTTACCTCTCACAAACTAAACTCATGAACACCGGCTATTTGGCCCTTACCCGCGGTGATGGCGGACAAAATCTTATCGGCCCTGAAATCAGGGAAAAACTGGGCGTATTGCGCAGCCAGGAGCTGATTCAGGCACGTAGTGTAGATGGAAGCAAGCAATTCTTTAGCAGAGCCATTGACTTTGGCTACTCTAAAACTGCCGAAGAAACGCTGGAGCTTTGGGATAAAGACAAAATACTTTCCGATGTAGTTTGGGTGATCCGTAAGTTTCAGCCAGATGTAATGATTACCCGTTTTCCCCCTGACGAGAGAGCAGGCCACGGTCATCATACCACATCAGGGATACTGGCAGCGGAAGCTTTTGACCTGGCTGCTGATCCGGAAGCATTTCCCGAACAGCTAAAATACGTAGAGCTGTGGCAGCCTACCCGCCTGGTATTTAACGAAAGCAGCTGGATGACAGAAGACATAGAGAAAAAAAGTGTAGATAATGACTCCATCCTTAGCATAGACCTGGGGGCATACAACCCGCTGCTGGGCAAGTCAGTAACTGAAATTGCTGCTGAGAGTCGCAGCAAACACCAGAGTCAGGGTTTTGGGGCTACCGGCTCCAGAGGACCTGATGTTGAGTACTTCAGACATGTCAAAGGTGAGATGGCTGAAGATGAACTATTTGATGGTATTAATACCAGCTGGTCCAGGGTAGAAGGAGGGGAGAAAGTAGGGCAGCTTCTGGCGCAGGCATACACTTCTTTTCGTCCGGAAAATCCTGCTGCCGTTGTTTCCAAACTCATGGATGCTTCTGAAGCACTGAACCAGCTGGAAGATGGGTATTGGAAGAGCGTAAAAAGAGAAGAACTAGATAAAGTTATCAAGGCTTGCCTGGGTTTGTATCTGGAAGTACGCAGTGGTACCAACGCGCTCAGCCGCAGGTTTCGCTCCAACAGCCGCTCAGGTATCGCCGAATACTCTACCACACCGGGAGATTCAGTAGTACTTAATGTAGAAGCAATCAACCGCTCTGCCGTGCCCGTAGAATTGAGAAGTGTTTCTTTTACCAGTATCAGTAAAGATACAACGATCAATACCGCACTTGAGGATAATAAACCTTTGGATTACAAGACAGACGTACTGATTCCTCAGGATCTGCCATATTCGGGCCCTTACTGGCTGCGCAAGCCACACGATGGGTTCAGCTTTACGGTAGATGATCAGCAGTTGATTGGGCTGGATGATACGCCACCGGCGGTAGAAGGTATTTTCAAACTTACTGTGGACAGCAGGCCTCTAGATATAAAAGTTCCTGTAGTATACAAAAGAAATGATGCGCGTTCTGGTGAAACCTATCGCCCTTTTATCATTACGCCACCGGTCTATGTTGAAATAGAAGGTGATGTGCATGTATTTGCCGAACAGGAAGCTAAGGCGATCCATGTAACTGTAAAGGCAGGAAAATCTGGTATTGAAGGAAAAGTTTCGTTGGACCTTCCAGATGGCTGGGCGTCTGATCCTTCTTCATTTGATTACAGTATCGCGCTAAAAGGACAGGAAGAAGAGTTTGTCTTTAGCGTGCTGCCTCCACAAGCTCAGAGCGTGGGAGAGGTAAAGGCCGTAGCTGAGCAGTCCGGAGAGTCGTATGCTCAGAGCATGCTTACCATTGCTTACGAGCATATTCCTACCCAAACGCTTTTTCCGACAGCATCGGCACAATTGGTGAAACTTGATATTCGCAAAGAGGGGGAAACCATCGGCTACATTATGGGGGCCGGAGATGAAGTGCCCAAAGCTTTGGAGGAAATTGGTTATAACGTATCTATTTTAAGCAGTGATGATATGGACGTAAGTCAGCTGAGCACTTATGATGCGATTATGATCGGAATACGAGCGTACAATACAGTGGATTGGTTGAGGTACCAAAACAGCAAGCTGTTACAATATGTAGAGAAGGGAGGGACGCTGATCACTCAATACAATACCGGACATATGTTGCTTACGCAGAATTTTTCTCCTTATAAGCTTAACATATCCCGTGATCGTGTGGCTGACGAAAAGGCTGAAGTTCGTTTTTTACAGGAAGACCACCCTCTGCTGAATACGCCCAACAAAATTACTACACAAGATTTTGATAACTGGGTACAGGAGAGAGGCTTGTATTTTCCTGATGAATGGGATGAAGAGCAATTTGAGCCTGTGCTTTCCATGAATGATCCGGGAGAAGATCCCAAAAAAGGATCGTTACTGGTAGCCAGGTACGGAAAAGGGTATTATATATACTCGGGCTTATCTTTCTTTAGAGAGCTTCCTGCCGGAGTCCCCGGAGCATATCGTCTGCTTACCAATATGATCTCTATTGGCAAGAGTCCGGAAACCGGGAGGTAGTTTCCAAAAATCCAAGCCTCAATGATCGAAATGAAATAGGTGGATCTGCTAAACTATTACAGTTTGGCAGATCTATTGAACCCTTATATGCCGGCAACAACTTAGTCCTATTTTATTCCCGGTGTACCCTGCGTTAGAGGTACATTCACAGTGATGGGAACTTTACCCGCCTCTGTGACCTGTACTGCTACACCTTCATCTGTGCTGCTGATAATTTCTGCTTTTACCTCAGGGACTTTACCTTTGGCAGGCATAAGTAGCCAGGCAAAAGTAGAAGGTTCATCAATATCAGCAGTGTATACCAGCGTAGGATTAGGGACTTTCTTGCCATAGTCAGCGCTGTACCACCCCTGCTTATAAGGCTCTTCCTTTCCCTGAACCATTTCTACCTTCCAGTCAGTTGCGCCAAGCGGTACAATGCGCAGATTGCCTTCTCCTTCATCAGTGCTCACCACCTCTTTCCCTTCTATGCTGACGGTACAATGGGGAGCGTAGTGCCAGAGTGCTTCCAACTGATGAGGGCCATCTGTATCAATATGGTCTACTACTACCCAATATTTGCCTTTCACATAAAGTACCGCTCGGCTATGTTCCACTTCACCTTCCACCCCATTGAAGCCGGAGGAGAAAGTTCCTCTTGCATAATCAAACTCGGGTGTATTCACATAGTCTGTCCCTTCTTCAAGTGGCGCTTCCACCATAGTAGGACCACCGTTTTGTGCTTTGCCGTCTACTAATATCACATTATGCGAGAAAGAGCTACGGAAGTAACCCCGCCACATACCAGGGTCAAAACTGAAGTAGTCTTTATGTGTAAAGCGTCCGCCATCAACGAGCAAGTCTCTGCCATAAGCGGCTATTGAGATATGGAGCTTGTCACTGTGCTGATGGCCAGTACCGAAAGGACCGGCATCAAAGAAAGCCCAGTGTGCTTCTCCGTCCCAGCCATTGCGCATCACGTTGATACCTGCCCAGGGAAATACTGTGGTAGGCAAACCCTCAGGTTGTACACCTTCCGCACCATTGGTAGCAATCCACTGCCAGTCAGGGCGGTCGTAAGTCCGAGCTGCCGTGAGTACCCGGGGACGCAGATCTTCACGGTCTGAATCATTATTGAGGGGTTGGTGTCCGTCGGGACGCATGGCATAAGCCATATAATTGTACATCTCTTCAATCCTGCGGAGATAGCTATCTGGTACTTCGCGTCCTGCATGCTCAAAGTTCTGGGCCACGGATTCAAATCTGTTCAGTGCTACCCACTGGGTTTTGGTAGACAATTCTGTTTGTACGCCATCAGGATATACCTGACGGTTAATTTCTTTCCGCATCACTTCCAGTGCATATTCTGCCCAGGCGTCAGCCTCTTTAAATTCAGGAAAGGCCAGTCCTGCAAGGGCAAGGCCATTCATTTCCATAGTCGTCCAGTTGTGGCCCTGCTTATGATAATTTCTCAGATAGTAAGTCTGCTCAGGGATGCTGGCCAGCAGTAGCAGGCGTGCTGCGGGGCTAAACGCTTCCGCCGGCTGAAAACCATAGAAAGTCTGCGGCCAGGAAGCGCCTAAGCGATGCCCGGCTTCCAGATCACGCCACTGCACTTCTCCTATATCTCTCCAGTCCAGTGCGTCTCCGGAGTTAAGCACCAGGTAGATAGAATCCTCCTTGGGAGGTAAGGGGTGGTGGACTATCCAGTCTTTGAGTAGCTGTTCATATTTTTCAGCATATTTTGCCTCACCACTTTTCTGCCAGGCTTCCAGCAGTATCGGAAGATATTTCTGCCCATTGAGTGAGTAGCCAAACTCATCATCTTTGTCAGGGCCGCGATAATCCCAGTCCCAGCCCCCGCTTTCTGTAAGGCGTACCGCTGCGGTTAGTCCGCTGAAGCTGACTGTATCATGGATAAGCTGATGAGCTTCTTTGCTAACCTTATCAGCCGACATTTGCTCAGAGCTTGTCCGTAGCCAGGAACCGGAGTCAGCATTTCGGTAATAATTTACAATTGCTTCTCCGGCCGCCAGGGTATCACCCTGCTGTACGGCCTGCTGCACACTTTGTAAACCTGGATAACTGAGATCCAGCGCATCAATGAGGGTACGCATTCTATCGGGATAAGCTTCCCAGAAATCTTTAACCGACTTGAGCGATTGCCACCCTGGGGGTGCGATGGTATCTTTTCGGAATGCCTTGGCACAAGAAGCCTGAAAAAAGATACTACACAGCAATAATGAAATGATAGGAATAGAAAAAAGACGGAAAGGTGTTCGCATAGATTATTTCTATTTTAGGTGGTTGCATGACATATTACCAGACTGCTTATGCTGAGTAAGCAAAGTACTATGCCGTATTGAGTATAATACACCCTGTAACTATACAGCGTGTAAAACAAAAAATAGAAAAAACTTATGGTATTGAGAAATTACGCAGTAAAATTAGAGCGTACAACTCCTAAAATTACCGATTCAGAATCAATGGATGATAAATGAAGTTATTCAATGACGTTTAGCCTGAGCACCACATGGCGGATAGCCTTTGCTTCCCAATGTCTTTTAAGCGCCAGTCGGATACTATAGCTACCTTTGCTAAGCACTTTTAAAGAAAATAGCTGCAATTGCCTGCCTCCGGGCAGGGGTTTGTCGTCATGCATTATTTGACTGAGTAACTTGACTTCTGAATGGTTTACCTCACTAAAAGTCCATTGATAGCCAGTGCCCATTTGCGTGGGCAGTTGTATTTTGAAAACTTCCATCTGTCTTACTACTATTTCTTTGTGCTGGTCAACTTCAGTAAAAACAAGGTGATGATTGTCCCTGAGAGAAGGATCAAAATCCAGATTGATAATAAAAGTGAGGAGTACATAAATCAAAAAGAATCTTAGCATAGTAGTGATCAAAAATTTTGGTTTGACTGCATTGATTTATTAAGGCTATTTTTTTCAGGATAGGTAACATAGGTGTATCCTTCTCCTGAGGAGCGTTGTAGGGAAGCATCTCCCTCATTTCTGCCAATACAGGATAGTAAAGCGATGATGCTAATGGCAATCAGTTTGGTAAGTATGCATCTGTTAAGATGGTGTTTGCGTGCCATCACTAAAAAGTTTAAGGTTGATAGTTCAGTGAAATCCTAAAAGGATTTGGTTTACTTCTTAGTGGGTCTTTATAGAAATGTGTAACCTGGTAAGAAGAGGTTTTTTTGGAGGGAGAGGAGGGAGAAGTAAAAAGTCAGGAGAGCCTGATTGCTTGCTTAAACCTCAATAAAGGAGCAAGTGACTCCCTCATTTTTTGTTATGCTATTATGCTTTTGACCCAGGCATAAAAATCAAAATTCATGGGGTGTAGTAGCGCGTTTTAGCCTTTTAAGCTGTGCAGGCACCATCCAATTTGTATAAACAGGAGGCTACAATACAGCAAACAGCAAAATTTTTTTATGCTCAATTGTTAAACCTTGGGGGTAAAAATGTAGACACTTATTTTACCACGCTTTTGAATTGGGCTATGTTTCTGTAAATTAATAGGGTATAAGCATGGAAATAGAAGTATAATTTTTACTTATGATTATATAAAAATAATTGATAAAAATTATAGTAGGGATTGCGTAAATTAGAGTTCTTAATGAAAATAATTTAATCTAAAATGAAAGAACACACACATCCAACTTCATCAGAAGGAACCCACAAAAGTTGGGAAGTAAACGAATCAAGTAAGTGCCCCTTTATGGGCGGAGCCTTGAATTTTACTGCTGGTAGTGGTACGTCAAATCGTGATTGGTGGCCAAATCAGTTGAGGTTGAACATTCTTCGTCAGCATTCTTCTCTATCCGATCCTATGGGTAAGGACTTTAACTATGCTGAGGAATTTCAAAAACTTGACCTGAAGGCGGTTAAAAAAGATATCGTTGAAGTATTGACCACTTCTCAGGAGTGGTGGCCTGCTGACTATGGTCATTACGGCCCTTTTATCATCAGGATGGCATGGCACAGTGCAGGTACCTACCGTATCGCTGATGGCCGTGGAGGTGGAGGTACAGGCACTCAGCGTTTTGCTCCCCTCAACAGTTGGCCTGATAACGCGAACCTTGACAAAGCACGTTTGCTACTCTGGCCTGTAAAACAGAAGTATGGCAGAAGCTTATCATGGGCTGACCTGATGATTCTTGCCGGTAACTGCGCTCTTGAGTCTATGGGCTTAGAGACCTTCGGTTTCGCTGGCGGACGTGAGGACGTTTGGGAACCGGAAGAAGATATCTACTGGGGCTCAGAAGGAGAATGGTTAGGAAATAAGCAGCGCTACTCGGGTGACCATGAGCTGGAAAATCCTCTGGGAGCCGCTCACATGGGATTGATATATGTAAACCCTGAGGGACCTAACGGTAATCCTGATCCTGCCGGAGCAGCTCGTGACATACGTGAAACTTTCGGTCGTATGGCGATGAATGACTATGAGACCGTAGCCCTTATTGCCGGTGGTCATACCTTTGGTAAAACACACGGGGCCGCTGACCCTGTAGAGTATGTAGGCGCAGAACCCGAAGGTTCGTCTCTCGAGGAGATGGGTATGGGCTGGAAAAATACTTTTGGTACAGGTAATGCCGGAGACACCATTACCAGTGGACTGGAAGGTGCCTGGACAACCACGCCTACCAAGTGGAGCAACAACTACTTTGAAAACCTTTTTGGTTATGAGTGGGAAAAGACCAAGAGCCCTGCCGGTGCACATCAGTGGAAACCTGTGGGCGATGCCGGGGCAGGTACAGTGCCCGATGCACACGACCCTAACAAGAAACATGCTCCTTTCATGCTCACTACTGATATTGCCCTCAAAGTAGATCCTGAGTATGAGAGAATTTCCAGACATTTCTACGAAAATCCCGATGAGTTTGCTGACGCATTTGCACGTGCATGGTTTAAGTTAACGCATCGCGACATGGGTCCTAAAGCCCGCTATCTTGGTCCTGAAGTTCCCGAGGAAGATCTGATCTGGCAAGACCCTGTGCCTGCAGTAGACCATGAACTGGTTAATGACCAGGACATTGCTTCTCTGAAGGCCAAAATACTTGATGCCGGACTTTCTGTTTCTCAACTGGTATCTACCGCCTGGGCTTCAGCTTCAACTTTCCGTGGTTCCGACAAACGTGGTGGTGCGAATGGGGCTCGTATTCGTCTCGCACCTCAGAAAGATTGGGAAGTGAACAATCCTCCACAACTGGCAAAAGTATTAGAGACACTGGAAGGTATACAAGAAGATTTCAATAATGCCCAGGCTGGTAATAAGAAGGTTTCAATGGCTGACTTAATTGTGCTAGCCGGATGCGCAGCTATTGAAAAAGCTGCGAAAAATGCTGGTCACGAAGTAACAGTGCCTTTTACAGCGGGAAGAACTGATGCTACGCAGGAACAAACTGATGCCGAAGCATTCGCACCACTTGAGCCAAATGCGGATGGTTTCCGTAATTACATGCAGGTGCGTGAAAATATTTCTGCTTCAGCCGAGGAAATGCTGGTGGACAAAGCGCAACTACTGACACTGACTGTACCCGAAATGACAGTATTGCTGGGAGGTATGCGTGTACTTAATACGAATTATGATGGGTCTCAGCGTGGTGTTTTCACCAATCGTCCCGAGGCGCTTACGAATGATTACTTCGTTAACGTACTGGATATGGGCACCACCTGGAAGTCAGTTTCAGAGTTTGAAAACGACTTTGAGGGCCGTGATCGTGTTACCGGCGAAGTGAAGTGGAACGGTAGCCGTGTAGACCTGATCTTTGGATCTAACTCGGAGCTACGTGCTATATCTGAAGTTTACGGATGTGGGGATGCCCAGGAGAAATTCGTAAAAGACTTCATCGCGGCATGGGACAAAGTGATGAACCTTGACCGTTTTGAGCTGAAATAATTCAGCATTAAGGCGTCATTAAATAGCAAAGGTGATCTGGCAACAGATCACCTTTTTTTGTTTGATTCTAATAACCTACACCCTGTTTTGAAAGACATTATTCATCTCTGTGAATAAAAAGCTCTGTATTATTAGAATGAAAGAAATTAATCCAGAAACCTTTGGGTAAGGCCGGAGAAGGCATCTATCCTGCGGTCACGGAAGAAAGGCCAGATGCGGCGTACATCTTCGGAGCGGTGCATATCTACCTCTACCACCAGGTTTTCTTCTGCCTGATTACCTGCCTGTATCAGAAACTCCCCCTGCGGACCGGCAACAAAACTGTTGCCCCAAAACTGTATGCCGTTGGTATGTCCTGATGGGTCAGCTTCATGCCCTATACGGTTGACAGAAATTACCGGAAGCCCATTGGCTACCGCATGTCCACGCTGGGAGATCACCCACGCATCTTTTTGACGCTGCTTTTCTTCTTCCGGATCAGTAGATTCCCAACCAATAGCGGTAGGGTAGATCAGCATATCTGCCCCGGCCATCGCCATGAGGCGGGCTGCTTCCGGATACCACTGGTCCCAGCAGACCAACACGCCTAACTTCCCTATAGAAGTTTGGATAGGCTGAAAGCCCAGGTCGCCAGGTGTGAAATAAAACTTTTCGTAATAAGCCGGATCATCGGGGATGTGCATTTTGCGATACTTGCCAGCGATTGAACCATCTTTCTCAAAGACTACGGCGGTATTATGGTAAATACCGGGCGCTCTTTTTTCAAAGAGAGAGGTTACCAGTACAATGCCCAGTTTGCGAGCTACCGCTCCGAAGCGCTCAGTAGAAGGGCCGGGAATAGGCTCAGCAAGCTCAAATACATCGGTCTCTTCTGTCTGGCAGAAATATAAGCTATTGTGTAACTCTTGCAGTACGACCAGTTGCGCTCCCTGAGCAGCGCAGGCTTCAATATTCTGAATGAGCTTATTAACGTTGGCATCTACCTCCGCCTGGTTTGACTGTTGTACCAGTCCTATTTTAATGGTTTTGGTCATTGGATGTTAGGTATTAGACTATTACTCATTAGCAATCACTCCTGCTGGATACTGCATGCTAATGCAATGCAAAGAACCGTGTTGCTGAATTAATGGTTCGCAGTTGATACCAATAATTTCATGTTGGGGAAAAGCTTTTTCCAACGCCTCTTTTGCCTGCTGATTTTTGACTGCATTGGCATAAAAAGGTAGCAATACGGCTCCATTGATAATCAAAAAATTAGCATAAGTAGCGGGCAGGCGATGCCCTTCTTCATCCAGAGCAATATCTGCCATAGGCAGAGGAATGAGGCGATAAGGCTCACCTTCCAGCGTTTTGAAGTTCAGCAGTTCCTGTTCCATCTTTTGCAGGGCTTCAAAGTGTGGGTCATCCTGCTCCTGACACTGCACATAGGCGATAGTCTGCGGATCACAGAAACGGGCCAGCGTATCTACGTGGCTGTCGGTATCATCGCCCTCCAAATAGCCGTAGTGCAGCCATAGTACACGTTTGAGGTGGAATATCTTTTTTAGCTTAGCCTCTATTTCCTCTTTGTTGAGGTGATCGTTGCGGTTGGGAGCCATCAGGCAGTCTACCGTGGTGAGTAACGTACCTGCTCCATCCGACTCCAGGGCACCACCTTCCAGCACCATATGCTGGCAATTGCGATAATGTACCTTTGGTGCAAAAAGCCCATCCGTATACATCCGACGGGTAAGCAGGTTATCGTGGTTGGCAGCGAACTTGAGCCCCCAGCCGTTAAAACGAAAGTCAAGTATAACCGGCTTGCCGTCTTCTACTAAAGTAATGCCTCCATGGTCTCTTGCCCAGGTGTCATTAGTAGGTAGTTTATGCAGCCTGATATTGTTTAAATTACATCCTTTAAGCTGCGTTTTTACCTCTTCTGGCTCATGACAGATGATGAGTAGCATTTGTCTCTCAGCAATGTTTCGGGCAATTTCTGCGTAGCATTCCAGAACCTCATGGAGTGAAGCAAACCAGTCAGTACCTGCATGTGGCCAGGTAAGCTGTATGGCACTTTGCGGATGCCACTCCGCTGGAAAAAATGTGCTTGATTTTAACATTTTAAAGAAAAAAATAATAGTTGGTAATCGCTGTAATCTCTCAATCTCTTTACAATAAGTCAAGCTTTTTTCATTACTCCCTGAGCTCGCTCATGCTTTTACCTGCTTTGCTTTTGATGAATTTGTGGAGGTGGCTTTCGTCAACAAAACCAAATTCTGAGGCGATCTGCTTCATGCCGGTCTGGCTACTTTTCAGCCTTTGCTCAATCAGTTTGTAACGATACTGACTGACATAGTCTCGCAGGGTGCTGCCTACTTTTTCTTTGAAAAGCATGCCTATGTAGCTGGGAGAGTAATGAAAATGATCCGCCAGGTTTTTCAGCCTAAGCTTCCTGGGATCATAAATATTCATTTCAATATAACCCATAATTTCTTCAGCAATGCCTGATGCGGCCTGAGAAGATTTTTGTAGCGTAAAGCCCTGGCTGTTTCGTTTCACGATGAGTATGGTCACTGAGAAAAGCTGAAAAATAATTTTTCGGCTCAAGGCTTTCTGACGGTTAAACTCTTCAGAAATGATGAGCAAGAGATGCTCTACCAACTTTTGATCTGTAGCTTCGCTTAGTAAATTACCTTTTTTTCTTTCAGGACTATATAATAATTGCTCCAGGTCACGGTGCCAGAGTTCAGGCAGAGGTAATTCTCCGTGGTGGTGAAGGTATTGCCTGGTGAATTTAAAATAGACGAACCTCGTCTTTTGCTTAAGTTTAAATGCATGTACATCCTCAGGACCTAAAAGAAATAAATGCCCCGTCCTGTATTCTGACTCCACCCCATTCAGGTGATGCGTACCTGTACCCCTTACGATAAATATCAACTCAAAATGATTGTGGTTATGCATGGGATGTTCCCATTCGTCCACCTCAAAATCATCTATCATCAGGCTATCAAACTGCTTGTATCGCTTCATGATGCATATTTACATAATTACCTTAGATATTTACAAGAACTGCAAAAGCTGTCTGGAGTTTAATCGACAAAAAATGAATCATTATGCAGCAAGAGATGATAGCCTACGTATTGGCTCGTTTACCTATTGGTTTTAGTTTTTTCGGACACGGACTGGTGCGCATTCCCAAACTATCCTCCTTTGCCGAAGGTATGGCAGCATCTTTTAGCGAAACCTTGCTTCCCAATGGTGTTGTATTAGCCTTTGCCTACGCGCTGCCCTGGGTAGAATTGCTGTTGGGAATAGGTTTGTTGCTGGGCTTCGCCATGCGGAAATTTACTTTCGCAGGGGTCATGCTCATCTGTGTATTAATTTTTGGTTCCAGCCTGCAGGAGAGTTGGTCATCGGTAGCTACCCAAATGTTCTACGGACTATACCTTTCCCTCCTTTATCTTTTTGCTGACTACAATGCTTATTCAATTTATAAAGCAAAAAACTGATACTTATGGACTTGCAACTCAAGAATAAAAAAACACTGGTTACCGGCTCTACCGCAGGTATTGGCTTTGCCATCGCTCAGCTGCTGGCTGCTGAAGGTGCTGAGGTAATCATCAACGGAAGAAAAAAAGAAGATGTGGAGGAGGTTGTATCCACTATCCGTAAAGATACGAGCAACGATAAAGTAAAAGGTATCGCGGCAGATTTCTCCAAAGCTGATGAGGTCAAGAACCTCATTGCTCAGCTTCCCGAGCTGGATATCCTGATCAATAATGTTGGCATCTTTAACGAGGTGGATTTTGAAGAAACCTCTGACGAAGAGTGGTTTGAGATCTTTGAGGTGAATGTGATGAGTGGTGTCCGACTGGCCCGTTACTATTTCCCGCAGATGCTGAAGAAGAATGAAGGAAGGATCATCTTTATCTCCAGCGAATCCGCACTGAATATCCCTACGGAGATGATACACTACGGCATGACCAAAACCGCTCAGCTTTCAGTCTCCAGAGGGCTTGCCCGTTTATCCAAAGGAACGAATGTGACAGTCAATGCGGTACTGCCTGGCCCTACGCTGAGCCGAGCCAATTTAGCGGGCCTGGAAGAGGAAGCTGAAAAAGCAGGCAAAAGTCTGGATGAAGTGAAGACTGCATTTTTTGAGGAAAGAAGGCCGACCTCTTTAATTCAGCGCTTCGCTGATATTGAAGAGGTAGCTAGTATGGTGGCCTATGTGGCGAGTCCGCTTTCTTCGGCAACCAATGGCGCAGCTTTGAGAGTAGATGGAGGAGTTGTCAATGCTATTTTCTAGCTTTGCCAGTAGAATAGAGAATAGCCTCATAAAGGCTTAGAAGAATAAGAGTAATATAAACCAACAAAAAGAGTAAAAGATGAACAAAGCACTAGTAGCGCTGGCTATTGGCGGGTTCGGTATAGGTATGACCGAATTCGTAATTATGGGAATTCTCCCGGATGTGGCAAAAGCACTGGAAATCACTATCCCTCAGTCAGGACATTTTATCTCGGCCTATGCGCTAGGGGTGGTGGTAGGAGCACCATTACTAACAGGTTTAGGCAGCAAGTGGCCTGCCCACAGGATGTTATTTTACCTCATGGTATGGTTCACCATTTTCAACACTTTATCCGCCTTTGCCAACAATTATGAGTCCCTTCTGGTTTTAAGGTTTTTGTCAGGCTTACCGCATGGCGCATTTTTTGGCATAGGAGCCGTGGTGGCAGGGAAACTCTCCAAACCGGGCAAAGAGGCGCAGGCCATTGCGATTATGTTTACCGGCCTAACCATAGCCAATGTCATAGGCGTACCATTAGGTACTTACTTTGGTCATGAGTTCAGCTGGAGTGTAGCTTTTCTGATGGTAGGCGTAGTAGGGATTATGGCGATGTTGAGCATCAAATACTGGATGCCTGAGTTGCCACAATCCTCTTCGGGAGGCATACGTAAAGACCTGAAAGTATTCAGGCGGCTGGAATTATGGATGGTAATTTTGCTGACTACCATAGGGACAGGCGGGTTTTTTGCCTGGTATAGTTACATCGCCCCACTCATCACGGAAGTAGCAGGTCACCCCGAAGGTGTGGTAAGTTACGCAATGATCCTGGCGGGAACAGGCATGGCCATAGGAAACCTTTTGGGAGCGAAAATGGCTGAAAAGTTTTCGCCTATCCATGCGGTAGTTTTCGCGCTTATGCTAATGGCAAGTGTGTTGGTGGCCAATACATTTTTGGCAGGAGACCCCATTGCGGTGCTGGTCATGACATTCGTGATAGGTGTAGTCGCTTTTTGTATTTCCGCCCCCATACAAATTACGATGATCAGGACAGCGAAAGGCTCCGAAATGTTAGGCTCTTCCATGAACCAGAGTGCTTTTAACATGGGCAATGCTTCCGGGGCATATCTGGCGGGCTTGCCTATCGCATTAGGTTATGGGTTTACCTCGGCAGACCTGGTAGGCGCGGCACTGGCAGGTATGGGAGTTTTCATAGCCCTTGCCATCATCTTGATTAGAAAGAAGAAAATGAATTTAGTACCGATAAACCGATAGTATCATGCATAAAAGAAGATTAGGAAATACCAATTTATATACTGCCCCGATCGTTTTCGGTGGCAATGTATTTGGTTGGACATTGAACGAAAAGGAATCATTTGAAATGCTTGACGAGATACTGGCATCAGGCTTCAACACCATAGATACTGCTGATGTATATTCTCGCTGGGCTGAAGGTAATCAGGGAGGAGAGTCTGAAACTATTCTTGGGAAGTGGATGAAAGACCGCGGAAATCGCGATCAGGTCAATATCATTACTAAAGTAGGCGCTGACATGGGACAAGGCCATAAAGACCTTACGGAAGAATATATTCTGCAAGCTGCTAATGCTTCACTGAAAAGACTACAGGTAGAACAGATTGACCTTTACCTTACGCACTGGGATGATAACCGTACTCCGGTAGAAGAAACTTTAGGAGCCTATCAGAAGCTTATTGAAATGGGAAAGGTTAAATACATAGGTGCTTCCAACCTTACTCCCGACAGGTTAAAGGCATCACTGAAAGCCAGTGCGCAGCATGGACTACCCCGCTATGAGGTTTTTCAGCCGGAGTACAATCTTTACGCCCGCCAGGGTTTTGAGGAAGGTGTAGCTTCTATCTGTAAAGAGGAAGGTCTGGGCGTAATCTCTTATTTCTCACTGGCCAGCGGATTTTTGTCAGGCAAATACAGAAGTAAAGAAGACTTTGAAGGGAAAGCCCGGGCCATGTTTGCCGAAAAATACCTGGATGAAAGAGGGAAAAATATTCTTGAGGCATTGGATGATGTGGCTGCCAAACATAATGTCAGTCAGGCAGGAGTAGCGCTGGCATGGCTGGTCAATAAGCCTGTCGTCACGGCGCCTATCGCCAGTGCTACCCAAAGCAAGCATCTGCAGGCTTTCATAGAAGCCAGCCAGTTGGAACTTAGCGAAGCGGATATGGAGCAACTGGATGAAGCTTCAGCTTATATGGAGAAAGTATGATAAGGAATAGTCTGCTTATTGCTATTTTAGTATTCACCGGCTTATGGTCGGTGAATGTTTTTTTATAGCGAACAGGGGATAAGTAGAGCTTAAACAAATTTTCTTTTCTTATATACACTCAAAATTTGATTTGGGGTTTTCAACAACCAAACTCTCCCTCATAAGTACTGCTGAATCTGCCGTAAGTGGGCGGCATTAAGTAATTTATATTGCAATAAATCGTTATCTTTACTACTATGCCTACAATCTATCATGAAAAAGGTTATCGCTTTTTCTTCTATGCCGGAGACCGGGCAGAACCGGCACATGTGCATGTAGAAAAAGGTGAAAAAGACGGAAAAGTATGGCTAGAACCAGAGGTAAAGATCAAATATCTCAATGGCTTCAAGGTCCAGGAGCGCAAAGAGATCATGCATATTGTAGAAAAAAATGCAGAACTGTTAAAAGTAAAATGGTATGAATTCTTTCAATAATGATTACGATAACATAGAAAAGCTCATCTATGAAGATGGATTTAAGATCAAAGCCTTACACTTTCACCCTGACCTGGATTTGATGCTGATTGTTTTGTCCAACAAAAAAATATTAAATCGAGCTATATCTTCTTCTCCAAGGCTCAAAAAAGCTACTCTGGAACAACTCAACAATTACCGCCTAATCGGCAAAGGAGCCGGTGTTCATTGGCCGGATGTAGACGAAGACTTAAGTTTAAAAGGCTTTTTAAAAGAGGAGATTGATCGTTCTATCCGTGATATTAAGAATTCGCTCTTAGCATAATTCCTGCACAAGGTCCGTAGTAAAGTACAGCTTAATCAACTTTTCTTACCTTAAATTTACGCTGGAGTTCTATCGTCACCATTTTCAACAACCAAATTTTCCCTCATAAGTATCATATAAGGAGATATCAGCGATAGTGTTCATAAACAGATATGTTTAAAACAGTTCAGGGCTTTGTCAAAAGCATTGATTTTTTTAAAAGTGTTACCCTTCTTTTTGCCATCCTCGTCCCTTTAGGGGTTTTCAATATCCTGGACGAAATGGGGCTGGCAGTAAGTGTTGTGATGGGGGTATTTCTGTGTTCTCCCAGCGACGTGCCCGGGAGTATGCGACACATGGCTTTCGGTATCCTCATTAGCAGCATTATCGCTACCCTCACCACTCTCATTATTCATCTGTCATTTGGCTGGACATGGGCGGTGCTGCCGGTTTTGGGTACGATGGTATTCGCCAACTCAATGCTGTCGGTATATGGGTTCAGGGCTTCTCTGGTAAGCTTTTCCGGTTTGTTGGCGATTATCCTGGCTTTTGCCCGGCCTACCTCAGGCATGGCGCTATTGGTCCATGCCGGACTGATATTAACAGGAGGTGTGTGGTACCTGGGCGTAACTCTGCTGGCCCATAGCCTGGTACACCGAAGACACAATCAACTGATCTTGGCTGAGTGTATGATACTTACTGCCAAATACCTGAATACCAGAGGCAGGTTCTTACAGTCTTCTGTACATCAGGAGGATGAAAAGCAGGATGAACTATTTCTTTTGCAAACAGAAATTAATGAAAAGCACGAAAAGCTAAGAGAGCTTTTTGTAGAAGACCGGCTACGTTCAGGCGCATCATATTCCGCCAACAAGTATATCCTTATCCTGATTGAGCTGATTGACATTCTGGAGCTAGCCATCTCTAATCCCGCCAACTACCAAATCATTAGCAAGCATTTTCAGGGGCAGCTCAATGTGCTCAAACCTTTTGTGGATATCATCAATGTCGTGTCTCAGCGACTAGAAGTCCTGTCCAGGGTTATTTCCGGAGGTAAGTACCAGTCTGCCGGTACTGATATGCATTTGCTTTACCAAAGTGCGGAGGAAATGATCACAAACTACCTCAAAGAAAACCATACTACTCAGGCTGCCGAGGGGGCGGTTATACTGAGGAACTTACTGGACTACGAGCAAAAGCAGCAGCAGAAAGTAGAAAGTATTGAAAGGGTCTTGCAGGATCTGGTAGATCAGGAGCAGTTGATGCGCAGAAGTAAAGACGTTGAAAAATTTATCACCCATCAGGATTATGATCTGAGTGTGATCAAACAAAACCTTAATTCCGGCTCCACCATTTTTCGGCATGCGATTCGGCTCACTTTCACAGTACTCTTCGGCTATACACTGGGCACAGTATTGCCAATACAAATGCCCTACTGGATCATGCTGACCATTATCGTAATTATGCGCCCCAGCTATGGACTGACCAAGAGCAGGTCTATTAAACGTGTTTACGGCACTTTGATCGGGGGAGTGATTGCGTTAGGCATCGTCTTGTTTACCCAGAATCCCTATGTGTATGGTGTACTGGCTGCCGTTTCTTTGGTGTTTGCTTTCTCATTGGTACAGAAAAACTATGGTGGTTCAGCGATTTTCATCACCCTGATTGTGATTTTTCTCTATGCGCTCATTAAGCCTAATGCGCTGAATGTTATTCAGTACAGGGTGGTGGATACAGCTATGGGAGCAGGTTTATCATTTCTGGCCAGTCTTTTTTTCTGGCCTAGCTGGGAGTTTATGAGCATCCATACCGTGATCGCGGACAGCATCAAGGCAAACCGTAATTATCTTCGGGAGATCAGCGTATTTTACCAGAACAAGGGAGAAGTGCCTACTTCCTATAAGCTGGCCCGCAAAGAAGCCTTTCTTGCAATTGGTAACCTAAGTGCCGCATTTCAAAGGATGAGCCAGGAACCCAAATCTAAAAGGTTAAACCATGCCAAAATTTACGATATGGTCGTGCTCAACCATACTTTTCTTACGGCGGCCGCAGCCCTGGGTACTTTTATCCAAAATCATGTTACCACCGAGAAGTCTCAGTATGTTCAGGCATTTATTGATAGCACCGACGACCATCTTGAGCGGGCGCAGACCAGCCTGAGTACCGAAAGACCCAAAGAAGATGAGCATCATTTTAATCTGGAAGAAGCTAAATCTTATCTGGAACATCAGTTTGATGAATTAGTGAGGAGAGATGAAGTAGATTTTTCGGATAACTTAGCTACCAAAACCTTGGAAAAATATCATCAGTTACAGGAGGCTGGCCTGGTCAGTACCCAGCTTAACTGGTTGTATTCACTTTCGGAAAGCATTCAAAACATAGCGGAAGAATTGAAAACAAAAGTATGACAATTGACCTTGCGTAGATTATTATAAAAGTGAACGTACCACGCTACATGTATTCAACAACTTCTACATAAATTCTTTTTATACTAAAAAACTTGATTTTTCGCTCTATATTGGAGATTATCTTATTTTTAATAGTGCGTTCTTATTTATTTAATTTAGCTTGGAGCTATGCCTTTACAGCAGGGAAACGAATTTATCAGGGCCAGACAATACACCTCTCAAAGTGAAGAAGGCACTGTCTTTACTGTAGAACTAGTGCATACGGGTTTGCATGCCCACAAAGTATTTTCCTCAGTGGATCATCCGAAGATAGTACATGAGATAAGAGATCAGATTGATGCATGGGATGAACAATGGCGTAAGCGGCAAAATTCAACCTCAGTTCAGGAAGAACCACTGCAACTCTCCGAACTGGACAGTTTATGGCAAGGAGAAACTGAAAAAGAAGTTAACCTGAAGTCTGAATCCCTGGAAGAAGAAGCGTGGAAAGCCAGGGAAGATCAAGAGAAAGATATCGAGGAAGAAGCAGAGATTCAGTTAGAAGCAGAAGTTCAGGAAGAAACAGATACTCAGGAGCCCGAAGCATTGACAGTGGTGAGCCAGCAAAGAGTGGATGCCATACAAAATATATTACCCCAGCTTCTTGCTCAGGAAATCAGCGTAGAGTGGGAGCGCATGAAACCATTTGAAGATTTTACGGAACTTCCGCCGGCCAGGCCTTCGGGAACATTACCTACTGAGTACCCTAAAGAACCAGATTTTCGCGACTACGAATTCAGGCCAAAACTAAACCTGATAGATAAGACTATCACTCCGCTAAAGTCTAAAAAAAGAGATAAGGCCTACAGAAATTTCCAGATTGCCTACAAAAAATGGCGAGAAATATGCGAAATGATTGATAAAGAAAACATAGAGCGGAAGGAAAGGTATGCGCAGGAAGAACAGGAATGGGAAAAGGCTGTTGAGGCTTGGAAAATTAGAAAAGATGCTTTCTTCAACAAACAAGAACAAGAGCATGCTCAGATTGATCAGTTGAGAGAGGCCTATTATAATAAAGAATCAACAGCTATACTCAAGTACTGTAGAATGATAATGGAAAAAATAGCTTTTCCTGCGGGTTTTCCTATTGACTTTAAGTTTGAATATAGCCGTCATGACCACTGCCTGATGCTGGAGCTTGCCATGCCCTCCATTGAAGCTGTGCTCATGCAAAAAGAAGAAGAGCAGCTTGCTTTAGAAGTATCGGATGCTAAGGTTCACTTGAACGATGGACAAGTGATAACATTGTACAACACAGCATTGTGTGGTATCTCATTAGGTATCCTGCATGCATTATTCCAGTCTGATCAGGCCGATGCCTTTCAGCTTATCCGGTTTAATGGTTGGCTAGCCTCCATTGAAGAGGAAAGCGGCAATGAGATCAAGGAGAGTGTCATTTCTCTACATACACCTAAGGCTGAGTTTATGGAAGTTAAGCTGTCAGATGAAGATCCGGAAACACTCTTCAAGCAATTGGGAGGTGTCACCCACACTCAGTTACAAGCGTTAAAACCTGAGGAAATGGCTGAAGCGGAACCTGAGAAAGAAAATGAGCGTGAGGCTCCGCAGAAAGAAATTATTGAACAGCATGAATCTGATAACCTGGTAGCTATGCCTTGGGAAGATTTTGCGGCTTTGATCACGGAGGTTTTTGAGCATGAGTTTAACGTAGCGGGAGGAGAAGTAACGCTCATAAAATCAGATAGCAAAAGAATCTTAAAAGCTGTGGCTTTTGACCCTGATCCTATCCGGGGAGGTAAAATTGTCATTTATGCACAAAGAAAAAGAAAGAAGGTCAGTTTACCTGTCTTACAGACTTTATTTGAGCATGTAACTGAGATGAAGGCTACCAAAGGTATATTAATTACAACTGCCGAATATGAGGAAGACGCCAGGGCGTATGTCAGAGATAAACCAATCTCCCTTTTGAATGGCAAACACTTACTCTCACTGCTGGACAAGCATGGACATGCGTACAGGATAGATTTCCAGGAGGCTAAAAGCGTTGAGTAGAAAATTGCCCTGATACAGCCAGTCTTAGCCCTCTTTACCTTGCCTGATCACCGCCTCAAATGCAGGCTTGGGTTGGAAGTCCCGGCCGAAGAGTAAAGGGTAATTAGTTCTTCCACGGACAGGCCAGTTATTGAGCCAGGAGTGATGGTCAGCCACTCCCCAGAAAGTTACCCGGCTGATTTTCTCCCTATGCTTATGAAAAAGCGCAAACAGTTCGGTATAACGCTTTGCTAATTGTTTCTGTACAGCATCTGGTAGCCCGTTGGGATAAGGGTTGTACTCTGCATTTTCACCAAAGCTTTCATTTAAATCCGCGCCCTGATTACCTGGCCGGGGTAGTACATCTATATCCAGTTCGGTGACCATTACTTTTATGCCCAGTCTGGAGAAAGCAAGTATGCTGGCTTCAATCTCATCTATGGGAGGTGAAGTGAGGCTATAATGCCCCTGCATGCCAATGCCGTCAATCCGAATGCCTTTTTCTTTTAGTTTTTTGACAATGCGAATAGCGCCTTCTCTTTTAGAAGGCTTCCACAGGTTATAATCATTGTAATACAATTCCGCATTTGGAGCAGCATCATGAGCAAAAGTAAAGGCCCGGGACAAATAATCTTCTCCAATGATTGCTGACCATTTCGTTTGACGCAGGCTGCCATCCTCATTCAGGGCTTCGTTTGCTACATCCCAACCGTCAATCTTGTCCTGATATCTTCCCGCTACAGTAGCAATGTGCTGTTGCATGCGGTTAAGCAGTGTATCCTTACTTGCCGGATTGCCTTTTTCATCTTCAAATACCCAACTGGGAGTCTGCTGATGCCAGACCAGTGTATGCCCAATAATGAACATATCATTCTCTTTGCCCAGGGCTACATAATTGTCAACAGGCTGAAAATTGTAGGCATTGGGTTTAGGGTGTACCCGTTCCCATTTCAGCATATTTTCCGGAGTGATGGTGTTAAAATGTTCTTTAACAAGTGCTACTGCCTGCTTATCCTCACCATCAACCTGCCTGTTGTTGATCGCTGCGCCTATAAGGAAATCTTCCTCAAATACTTCTTTTAAGGAAGGAGTAGCCAGAAAAAATCCGGTCAAAAGCATTATGGTAATTACCACTATAGTCCCTCTTGATAGTAATTTCATTTTTCGTCAGTTTAAAAGATAAACCTATTTTATCAATCACAGCGCCTCAGAGTAATTTATTACTTTTTTGCTCGTGCGCACTTTAGATTACCATCTCGGCCTTATCCCCGGAGCAAAAGGAAAACTCAGGTTCTGATAGTATTCCAGCGACTCTTCTGGTTTTTCTACTCCTTCAGGAATGGGAAGTTTTGAGAAGGTCTGGAAATAGTTCAGGCAGGCATCTTTCCACCAATCCGCCTCTTTTTCCTGTATTTCCAGAAAAGATTTGACGTGCTGAAAGCGTTCCTGGTCAATTTCACTTTCCAGACTGTTCCACTTTTCCTGCATCAGCCGTACGCTATCTACCCCTGCCTGATAATGAAAAGCGATCTCATCCCATAAAATATTGTCTGATTTCATCTTATAATCCCAGTCCAGATGATGAAACCAGAGCAGGTATTTGTTGGGGCAGCTTTCCGGCTCACCAAATTTCCTGGCTACCGGAGGGAAATATTGTTCTACTGCATTACTGCCGGTTTCGGTACGGTCAAATCCTATCCCTTCTTTATCAGCCTGATGGTAATACACCGAAGTCCAGTCGGCGCGGGGCATTTCCGCTACCCAGGGACCAGGCCCGTAGTGATGCCCTGCGCCCATGATATGGTGTAGTCCCAGCGGTGTCATATAGTTGACAACGGCTTCATGAGAATTGAGCATCATTGTACGGATGTTTCGCATAGCGCCCTCATCATTGGAAAAGGTCATGCCTATCCACTCATCAGCGATATCTCTTGAAGACATATTCATATCCCAGGCCATTCTGCCAAAGGTGTACCAGTTGGCCTGGCCAAAATGATGTCCGGTCCAGTTGCGGTCTGTACCTATGTTGGCTACTCCGGCCATGCCGGTAATCTGATAGTTGTGTAAGCTGCCATCTATCACTTTAGCGACGGTAGCACCTTCTCCCTGGGCATAGGTGTCGGACTGTAGTACTTCTTCAAACAAAGGGGCTAGAAAGACCAGGTGTGTACCCTGTCCCAGATATTCCTGGGTGATCTGAAATTCCATCATCAGCGGAGTCTGAGGCATAGCTCCGAAAAGCGGGTGAAAAGGTTCACGGGGCTGAAAATCTATAGCTCCGTTTTTGACCTGTACCATTACATTATCCCGAAACGCACCATCCAGAGGTTTAAACTCATTATATGCTTGCTTGGCCCGGTCTTCAGGCTCCTCCTCGCTGTATACAAAAGCACGCCACATCACGATGCCACCGTGCTCAGCTACAGCATCGGCCAGCATATTGGCGCCATCGGCATGTGTTCTGCCGTAGTTCTGCGGACCGGGCTGGCCTTCCGAATTGGCTTTGACCAGGAATCCTCCGAAGTCAGGAATAAATTCATAGATTTCATTTGCTTTTTCGTTCCACCACTGCTGTACTTCGGGATCAAGGGGGTCAGCAGTTTCCAGTCCGCCGATTTCTACCGGAGCGCTGAAGCGGGCGGTAAGGTATACTTTGATTCCGAAGGGACGAAATACATCCGCCAGAGCAGCGGCTTTTTCCAGATAATGAGGGGTAAGCACTAGCGCGTTGGCGTTGACATTGGTCAGCACTGTACCATTGATGCCGATAGATGCATTGGCACGGGCATAATCTATGTAATGAGGGGCAATATATTCAGGAAGTCTGTGCCAGTCCCAGATGGAGAAGCCTGCGTAGCCTCTCTCTACGGTTCGGTCCAGGTTATCCCAGTGGTTCAACACCCTATGCATCACATCCGGTGTGCTTTGGATGGATAGCTTATCGATGCGTTGATGTGTTTGTAAAAGCCGCAGGTAGTGAAATATTCCATATAAAACACCTACATCATGCTTTGCTGTAATGATGGTTGTCGGGTGAGTGTTGACAGTCTTTTGTGTAATAATATATCCTTCGTCAGCTAACGTATCCAGTTGGGCATTAAGGTTAAGCGAAGCAAT
Source organism: Catalinimonas alkaloidigena (assembly GCF_029504655.1). Taxonomy (NCBI): domain Bacteria; kingdom Pseudomonadati; phylum Bacteroidota; class Cytophagia; order Cytophagales; family Catalimonadaceae; genus Catalinimonas; species Catalinimonas alkaloidigena. Next base: position 5,667,539 of record NZ_JAQFIL010000001.1, on the reverse strand, counting down.
CAAAGGAGAAGAAGAAGGGGTGCCGGCCAGTAGCATGCCGTCTTGCTCAACAGATTGCAGTGAAGGCATATACGCTCCCAGCAGGCCGCTTAAACCCAGCTGTAATTCCTTACGGATCACTTCAAAGGTTGGGGACTCACCTTCAACCAGCCAGCCACCGATGGCTTCCCGGTAGGTGTTTAGCTGTTGTGCATCTTTAACCTGATCATACCTCAGCCAAAGGCGGTAACCATCTTCAGCCTGTATACTGTTGGTTACAAAAGAAAAAATCAGTACAAAAAACAGTGAGTTTACTTTCATATAGCTAGGCAATCAATGTCAATGAGTAACTTTTTTTAGAGAAGATTCCCGCACCACCACTTCATGTCTTAAGACGATGGTACGCTGACTATTTCCTGATTTATCATTCAGCTGTTTGATTAGGGTGCTGGCAGCCAGCTCACCCATTTCATATCCGGGATAATACACGCTGCTCAGGAGAGGCTCAATCAGGCTGGATATAGGATCATCATTGAAACCAATGATAGCAATGTCCTGGGGTATCCGGAGACCAGCCCTTCTCAACTCACTCATGCAGGCAATGGCGGCAGTATCGTTAGCAGTAAAAATGCCATCGGGCAGTATTTTCATATCCAGTATCTGCTGAGCGGCCTTGATGCCCAGTTGTCCACCTCTGATCCCTATAATAACCAATTCGGGATCATATGCTACCTGGTAATCATTCAGGGCTGCTCTGTAGCCTGCGTGTCGGTCTGCATATACATTGGACCTCAGGCTTCCGCTGATGTGTACGATTCTTCGGCAGCCCTGTTCCAGCAGATGATGGGTAGCATCGTGGCCAGCCTGGAAGTTATCGATAACGATACTGCTACAGTGGGAACTTTTGAATATTCGGTCAAAGAAAATGAGCGGTATCCCCTTTTTAAATAAAAAGTCAAAGTGTTCAATATCTTGCGTTTCTCCCGAGAGTGAGACCAGTAAGCCATCCACACGGCTGTTATACATGGTTGTGACATTGGTCAGCTCTTTCTGTACGGACTCCAGGGATTGGCTGATAAGTAGGTTGTAGCCTGCCTGGTTGGCTACCTTTTCTATACCAGCTATGACGGAAGACATAAAATAGCTGTTAAGGTGAGGAACAACTACGCCTATAGTATTGGTCTTCTTTTTGCGCAGGCTACTAGCAAAAATATTATGCTGATAGCCCATCTGTTGGGCCGTCTCTACTATCTTCTTTTTTGTTTCTTTTTTGATGGCAGGGTGGTCTTTTAAGCCTCTGCTGACCGTTGCAGCCGAAATATTCAGTGCTTTGGCAATATCATAAATGGTAATTTCTTTTCTCGTGTTCATCTTGGCTTAATGGATCTGCATGGAGAGGGTTACATTAAATATGTATTCAATAAATAGAAAAATCGTAAAAATATCCATTAATGTTGTATGTTTTTGCAATCGGTTTAATAAATAGCGCTTTTTATATGATTGGTTATAAGCTCCGACCTCAATCACTTTACCTTATTTTTTTACAGCAGCCCCATTTTTTAAGGAGGAGGCACGCTGTATAAGTTCAGTTTTGAGCACAATTGTTTGTGACTGGACTATATCCGTATGCTCCCGGTTTTTGAGCACTTGCTGGGCTGCTATTTTCCCCATATCAAATGCGGGATGAGAGATAGTAGTGAGGCTTGGTTCAATGATGGAGGAGATAGGGTCATCATTAAACCCTACGATAGACAATTCCTGGGGGATGCGTATTCCCTTTGCCTTGGCATATTGTATTGCACCTACTGCGGCCGAATCATTGGCAGAAAATATACCATCAGGAGGTTCAGCCAAGCCCAGAAGATGTTCGGTGCTTTTTTGTCCTTCTTCCATGCTCAGTTTATTGTGCACAATAAGGTCTTCATCAATGGGAAGGTTGTGTGATTTCAAAGCATCAATATACCCTCTCTGTCTTCCATCGTAGATATTGCGGTGCTGCGCCCCTCCGAAATGGGCAATGCGTGTACAGCCCATGCTGATCAGGTGTTCAGTAGCTTTAAAGCCAGCCGCGTAATTGTCAATAATCACCCGGTCGGTGTCTATTTCTTCCGCGATTCTGTCTATGGATACAAGAGGAATATTCTTATGTAAAAAAGAGTGGAAATGTTCGTAATTGCTGGTTTCCATAGAGAGAGAAAAGATCAGACCGGCAACCCGGCTGGAGTAAAGTGTCCGGGCATTGATTACTTCTTTTTCATAGACATCGTAAGTCTGGGAGATGATCACATTATACCCTTTTTTACTGACAGTCTCCTCAATTCCACTGATCAGCGAAGCGATGAAGGGGCGGTGTATCATCGGTACAATCACCCCGATAGTGTTGGTTCTGTTCCTTCTGAGACTGGATGCTACTGTATTAGGATGATAACCCAGCTTTTGGGCAAGTTTTTTGACTGCCTTTGTGGTCTTTTTACCTATGCTGTGATGATCCTGAAGGGCTCTGGACACAGTAGCGGGAGAAACCTCAAGTTCTCTGGCTATATCGTATATGGTTACTTCTTTGTTGTTTTTCTTCATGGTTTTAAACATAATCCGGAGTTCTGCCTCACTACTCCATCATGCTCAGCCTTATCCGTAAGGAACCCTCGTACTTGTAGCATTACAAATTGCTGTTTGTCGGAATGCATATAGAATGATATCTAACCCGCTACAGGCTTATGCATAGTAAAGGCTGAAGCACGCCCACAGGCTACATGTATAAAGTTATGCTAAAATTTACACAATCGGTTGCGTAAAATAAAAATTAATTTTTTATGTTTATGGATAACAATCAAGAAAATTACGAAACCTGATTCTTACATCAACTTAACCGCTACCTATGCTTCTTGTCACAAAAGCTGCATTCCGAATTTTCCTTTTCATTGTTTTGTGCTGTATGGGCATACATACCTGGCTTCATGCACAATCGCTCCCCGAGGTCAATATGCTAGTTGAAGCAGGAAAATACCAGCGCCAAAATACTCCTGTTTCTGCTTCTCTCAAAAATTTGCCTTTACATCTGGCAGAGTATAATCTGCAATTGGTAGAAATTACCAATGGACAGGAAAAGCCGGTGCCTTCTCAACTGGAAACCGGCTACCGCCCTCAGCTACACTGGATACTAAGAGGAGAAACGCCGCCCGGAGGCAGCAGAACTTTCAAGCTCAAATTTATTTCCAAAAACAGTGGTGAAAGTGAAATTGGTGCTAAAGTCACTGCTGAAGATAGGGGCGAGGCGATACAATTGAAGGTAGGTGATAGCGAAGTGCTGGCTTATCAGTATGCACTAAGACCTGAGCCGGAAGGGGCTTCGCCTCTCTACCGTCGGGGGGGATACATTCACCCGCTAAAATCTCCCCAAGGTGGAGTCCTCACCCGCGTGCAGCCGCCTGACCATTACCATCATTACGGCATCTGGAATCCCTGGACGCATACCGAATACAAAGGCGAAGAAGTAGATTTCTGGAATATCTACAAAGGCCAGGGTACAGTACAGGTGAAAGGTGTGCCTATCGTCACGGAAGGCGATGTATATGGAAAAGTAACTGCGCTACACGAACATGTGGTCTTGGATACCCTCAATGCTGAAAATAATGAAGTAGCCCTGAATGAAGAGTGGGACATCAGGGTGTGGAACACTGAGCCGGAAGCTGAAGTATTTCTGGTGGATTTTGTTTCCAGCCTGAATGCTCCTAATAGCCCGCTCACCATCAAAGAGTATCGCTATCAGGGATTTGGCTTCCGCGCCAATGCGCAATGGGATGATCAAACGGCTACGCTGGTCACCTCCGAAGGCTATGATAAGTCCGATGGTAACGGGACACGTGCCCGTTGGTGCTTTATTGATGGGCCTACCGATGTAGGTCAGGCAGGGGTGCTGTTCATGACGTCTCCGGTCAACTATAATTATCCTGAGCAGTTGCGTATCTGGCCGACAGGTGCCAATGAAGGAAAAGAAAATGTATTCTTCAACTTCAATCCTGCCCAGGACAGAGACTGGACACTGCAACCCGGCAAAGAATACAGCCTGAAGTACCGCATGATGGTTTATGATGGTGAAATTGACAGTGCTACTGCCGAACGCTATTGGCATGATTTTGCCAACCCGCCCAAAGTTAAGGTAAGTGTGCTGCCTTCGCTGGAAGGGAAGAAAGTACTGGTCTACACCAAAAACGGTGAAGGCTTTGTGCATGACAACATAGCTGCCAGTGTTGAAGCCCTCAGGAAACTAGGTAAAGAAAACGGGTTTGAAGTGGTAGCTTCTGAGGATCCCGCCCTCTTTACCGAAGAAGATTTACAGCAGTACGATGCGATGATCTTTTCCAATACCAATAATGATGTTTTTGATACAGAAGCACAGGAGAAAGCTTTTCAGGAATATATCCGTTCCGGGGGGGGCTTTGTAGGCATACATTCTGCCAGCGGTTCGGAGCGTGACTGGCCCTGGTTTGCCCAGATGCTGGGTGGCAGGTTTTTGCGTCATCCAAAACGTCAGGATTTTGATGTATTTGTGCTGGACAAAAACCATCCTTCTACCTCCTTCCTGCCGGATGTGTGGAAGGTGGAAATGGACGAATGTTACTACCAAAAGCATCTGAACCCTAGCAATCACGTGCTGCTGGCCGCCGACCTGACTACCGTAGAAGATGAAAAGAGAGGGGAGTACCCTGATATCATTTTTGGAGATCAGTTTCCGCTCGCCTGGTACCATGAGTTTGAAGGTGGACGCCAGTGGTATACTGCTTTAGGGCACCGGATTGAACACTACTCCGACCCTACCTTTATGCGTCATATTCTGGGAGGTATCCAGTGGGTAGTAGGTGAAGAATAGCGCATGGACGAATGATAATGAGTTCGTTAATCGTTTGTCGTTAATCATTATTCATTAAGGTATTCACTGCTCGTTATTTATCACACTAATAATTACAGCCTAAACATATACAACATGCAACAGAAGAAGAACAAAAATCATATTAGTAGGAGAGACTATCTCAAAAAGTCTGCAATCGGGGTAGCCGGAGCGTTTGCTGTGCCTACCATCGTACCCTCTACCGTATTTGGGAAAAACGCCCCTAGCAATAAAATTAATATTGGGCAGATTGGCTTCGGTAGAATAGCCCGTGGACATGACTTACCGGAGACCATGAAATATGATATAGCCAGAGTGATGGCGGTGAGTGATGTAGACAGCAAGCGCAAAGAAGATGGCAAACGCTTCATAGAGGGCTGGTACGAAGAAAATAAGGGCAAGAAAAACTATGTTGATGTACAGATGTATGACGACTACCGTGAAATGCTTGCCAACTCTGATATTGATGCGGTCATCATCAGTACGCCCGACCACTGGCATGCGCAACCGGCCATTGAAGCGGCGCTTGCCGGCAAAGATATTTATTTGCAAAAACCTACTTCTCTGACCATAGAGGAGGGTAGGGCAATGAGTAATATCATGCACCGCACCGGACAGGTATTTCAGCTGGGTAGCCAGCAGCGTTCTATGAATCCCTGGCCCCAGTTCAAAAGAGCCTGCGAGCTGGTGCGCAACGGCAGGATAGGAGAAGTGCATACCATCAAAGTAGGCCTGCCCGGCGACCCGGGAGGGGAGGAAGAGCCACAAATGCCCATCCCTGAAAATCTGAACTATGACATGTGGCTGGGTTCTACCCCTTATGAGTACTATACTGAGAAGCGGGTACATCCGCAGGAGGACTATTCTCGCCCGGGTTGGCTAAGGTGCGAGCAGTTTGGTGCAGGCATGATCACCGGCTGGGGTGTACACCATATTGATATTGCTCACTGGGGTATGGGGACCGAATATAGCGGTCCGGTAGAAGTAGAAGCTACGGCTAGTTTCCCTAAGTCAGGTTTATGGAATGTGCACGGAGACTTCAATGTAACAGCTAAATATGATAATGGCGTTACCATGCTGGTAAGTGGTGAGTATCCTAATGGTGTTCGTTTTGAAGGCTCTGAAGGCTGGATATTTGTGTCCAGAGGGAATGTGGCGGTTACCTCTTCTGATCCTAACTTTGGCACATCCGAAGCCTTTGCTGCCAGCGATAGAAAAATTCTGGAGTCTGAAATCGGTGAGGATGAAATTCACTTGTACGAAAGCCCGGAGCAACATGGCAACTGGCTGGACTGCATCAAGAGCCGTAAGGCGACCATCTCTCCGGCAGAGGTGGCGCACCGTTCCTGCAGCGCCTGCCTGGTATCACATATCGCTATGAAGGTGCCCCGCAAACTTTACTGGGACCCGGTAAACGAGCGCTTCAAAAACGATGATGAGGCTAACTCTATGCTGGCCCGCTCACAAAGATACCCCTGGGGTTACAAACATACTGATGCGCTGCGAGCCACTTACGCAAAATAAGTCTTTGATTTTACGGTGGTCTGTATAGGTTTGTGAATTCTTACCTGTACAGCCTATTTTGTAAAGAAAAAAACATGAACAACCTACGACAACCTTTCCTTGCCCTTGCCATACCCCTGATGTTAGTGGCCGGATGTACCGGTACCCAGGAAACCGAAAACTCTTCTGACCAAACCAGTCCGATGAATAACTTTACAGGAGTTCCCGGAGAAGTAAAGCTGATGACCCTGGACCCCGGACATTTCCATGCGGCCCTGGTACAGAAATTTATGTACGATCAAGTAGACTCGGTAGTGCATGTATATGCCCCTGAGGGTGAAGACCTGCAAATGCACCTGCAACGTATTGAAGGCTTTAACACCCGGGAGGAAGACCCTACCGCCTGGGAGGAAGATGTATATACTGGGCCGGACTTCTTTGAAAAAATGATGGAAGAGCAGCCCGGCAATGTGGTGGTACTGTCTGGAAACAATGCCAAGAAAACCGAGTACATCAAGGCCTCAGTGGAAGCAGGGCTGAATGTGCTGGCCGACAAGCCCATGGTTATTCAGCCTTCTGAATATCCTGATTTGAAAGCTGCCCTGGAGACAGCTCAGGAAAAAGGCGTACTCCTGTACGATATCATGACTGAGCGATACGAAATCACTACCATGCTACAGAAGGAACTTGCTCAAGTGGCTGAAGTATTTGGTGAGCTGGAAAAAGGAACACCTGAAAACCCGGCCATCTCCAAAGAAAGCGTGCATCACTTTTTCAAGTATGTGGCCGGTAGCCCGCTTATTCGTCCGGCCTGGTTCTTTGACACCGAGCAGCAGGGGGAAGGAATAGTAGATGTATCCACCCACCTGGTAGACCTGATCCTCTGGGAATGTTTTCCTGAAGAGGTGATAGATACTGCCAATACCCAGGTCGTCAGTGCCCGCCACTGGCCCACGAAGCTTACGCCTACCCAATTTAGCAAGGTAACTGGCCTGGATGAATATCCCGATTACCTGCAAAAAGACATTGAAGATGATTCAGTCTTGAGCACATATTCTAATGGGGAGTTTGTCTTTACTGCTCGCGGTGTGCACGGTAAGGTATCCGTAATATGGAATTTTGAAGCGCCTGAAGGTGCGCTGGACACCCATTTCTCCATGATGCGGGGGAATTTAGCTAATCTGGTCATACGGCAGGATGAGCCGCAAAATTACAAACCTACTTTGTACGTGGAGCCGACCGAAGCTGTTGAAGACCAGCAGGACTTTGAGCAGAAATTGAAAGCTGCATTGGAAACACTTGGTGATAAATATCCGGGACTGAGCATGCAAAAAGCTGATGTAGGTTGGGAGATTATCATTCCTGAAGAATATAAAGTAGGGCATGAGTCGCACTTTTCTCAGGTGACACAAAAGTACCTGGACTATCTGGTAGCAGGTGAACTTCCGGAATGGGAGGTAGCCAATATGATTGCCAAGTACTACATCACCATGAAGGCTTATGAGATGAGCCGGGCGGAGGTGCAGTAAACGCATTTTTTAAAAATTGACTTCACGATAGGTGACTTCAAGCTTCTCTTGAACAGATTATTGTGTGTGTGAAAACTATATGTAGATGAGCAAAAATTTCCTGTTACAAAAAAACTGCTGGCTGTTATTACTGCTGATACTCTTCGCTTGTAAAGATAAAGATGAGGTTAGGGTACTGAGACTCGGTCATGGATTATCAGCCGACCATTCTGTACATAAGGCAATGGTATTTATGGCAGAGCGGCTGGAGGAAAAATCCAGTGGAAAATTACAACTCAAAATTTATCCGAGTGAACAGCTAGGCGCGGAGAGAGAATGTCTGGAGATGCTGCAGTTTGGCAGCCTTGCCATGACCAAAGTATCGGCCGCGGTAATGGAAAGCTTTGCTGAAGAGTACAAAGTAATGGGGCTCCCTTACCTTTTTGAGAGCAAAGCGCACGCCTTCAAGGTGCTGGATGGAGAGATTGGAAAAGAAATCCTGCAGTCGGGAGAAAAGTACTGGCTCAAGGGATTGGGCTTTTATGATTCCGGCTACCGCAGCTTTTACACCAAAGATCGTCCCATCAATACCCCTTCGGATCTGGAAGGCATGAAAGTGAGGGTGATGAAAAGTAATACCGCTATAGAGATGGTACAGGCTATGGGTGGTTCCCCCACGCCTATCTCCTGGGGAGAACTATATACTGCCCTACAAAGTGGCGTGGTAGATGCCGCTGAGAATAATCCGCCCAGCTTTTATTTGTCGCGTCATTACGAAGTCTGTAAATACTATTCTATAGATCAGCATACGCAGGTGCCGGATGTGTTTCTCATCAGCCAGATCATCTGGAACAAACTAAGCGAAGAGGAGCAGCAATGGGTACAGGAAGCAGCCGATGAGTCAGTAGAGCGCCAGCGGGTACTGTGGGAAGAGTCTGAGCAGGAAGCGATGGAAGCTGTAAAGGCGGCCGGTGTGGAAATCAACTATCCTGAAAAATCACCCTTTCAGGAAGAGGTACAATCTGTCTATGAAGATTTTAGAGAGAACGAAAAACTTTATTCCCTTATCCAAAGAATTAAAGCGGTACAATAACAAGCTATGAGATTAAGACACTTAATAGATCAAACAGTAAGATGGTTACTAATTGTATTAATGACGGTGATTGTGTTGGATGTAAGCTTGCAAGTAGTGAGCCGCTACCTTTTTCAGTCTCCGCTCGGCTTCACTGATGAACTGGCAGGCTATTTACTGATTTGGGTCGGGCTCTTAGGCTCTGCTTATGCCACCGGAGAAAAACAACACCTCGCCATTGACCTCATCTCAGGAAGTCTGTCACCAAAAAGTAAAAAGTATATAGACCTGCTAATCAATTTTTTCGTCATCACTTTTGCTTTAGGCGTGTTGGGTGTGGGTGGAGTATGGTTGGTATATACCAGCTTTATCTTCGGACAGGTATCCGCTTCTCTGCAACTTTCTCTGGGTTATGTCTACCTCGTCGTCCCTGTTTCCGGACTGCTCATCGCCTATTATTCAATTGATAATACATACAACGAACTACATACAGCAACGCAATAATGGAGGTATTTGAAGTCTTAGTACTGGTCATCACTTTTGTTTTTTTTATCATTATTGGAGTTCCCATCGCCTATTGTATAGGCTTGGCAGGCATCATTACGATGCTGTTATCCATAGACTATCTTCCTGCTGTCACCACTTTTGCCCAGCGGATGGCTACCGGCTTAGATAGTTTTACACTTTTGGCCATTCCCTTATTCATACTGGCTGGTCAGTTGATGAATACCGGAGGAATTGCCACCCGCCTCATAGAGTTTGCCAAAGTAATCGTAGGTCGCTTACCCGGTGGGCTGGCAGTAGTCAATATTCTGGCTAACATGCTTTTTGGAGCAATATCCGGCTCAGCCGGAGCTGCGGCATCCGCTATCGGTACCATCATGCATCCCCGCATGAAGAAGGAGGGGTATGACGAAAATTTCAGTGCGGCAGTCAATATATCATCAGCCACTACCGGTTTGGTCATTCCTCCCAGCAATATTTTGATTATTTATTCGCTGGCGAGTGGTGGTGTCTCTATCGCTGCCTTATTCTTAGCTGGATATATACCCGGAGTTTTGACCGGTATTGCGCTCATTGGCTTCGCAGCGGCGCATGCTTACCGTCATAATTATCCCACCGGCGATAAGGTGCCTTTGAAAGAAGGTATTTACAAATTACTGGCTGCCTTACCTAGTCTACTGCTGCTGGTAATCATCTTGGGGGGTATCGTAGCAGGAATATTTACCGCTACTGAAGCCTCAGGGGTAGCTGTAATTTACTGTCTGATATTGGCTTTTATCTACCGGGAAATCAGTTGGAGTGACTTGCCGGGAATATTGATCAGGACAAGTCTGACCACCTGCATCGTATTATTGATGGTAGCGTCTTCCATTGGCTTATCCTGGGTCATGGCATATCAGGAGATTCCTCAGAATGTGAGTGCGGCATTATTACAGCTTAGTGATAGCCCCTTTTTAATCTTGCTGATCATTAATATTATACTGCTTTTCGTAGGGGTATTTATGGACATGACACCGGCGGTACTGATCTTTACACCCATCTTTTTGCCGGTAGTTACTCAGCAATTGGGCATAGACCCGGTACATTTTGGCATCATACTGATCATGAACCTTTGTGTAGGCTTATGTACCCCGCCGGTAGGCACCGTGCTCTTTATTGGCTGTAGTGTCGCCAACATCAAAATACAATCAGTCATCCGGCCCTTACTTCCCCTCTTTATCGCTATGATCATTGTGCTGCTGCTGGTAACTTATATTCCTGAAATCAGTCTCTGGCTGCCGAGGCAGTTTGGGTTTTAGGAGAAACAGGAAGTGGAAGTAGGGAGCTAGAAGCGGGAAATTTTACTTCTGGCTTCCAACTTCACGCTTCCTACTTCTTACATAAGTATGAAGACTTATTTACATTAAACTAAAAACTGGTTTCAGTCTTCAAGACTGAAATCATGAATGAGGGCAAAGTCTGAGACTTTGCTTCATTTGTCCACTTCAGTTAGAAACTGAAGCGAGTATCTTGCTACAAAGCAATGATTTAAACTAATAATGTCACCTTACTTATATTAAAACATTAAACAATACGGATATGAATAACCTATTTGACGTAAAAGGAAAAGTCATCGTGATCCCCGGTGGAGGAGGGGTGTTAGGTGGCGCTATGGCAAAAACACTATTAGAACAAGGCGCCAAGGTTGCCATTCTAAGTTTGCACGAATCTTCTGCCCATAAAAGAGTAGAGGAGCTGAAAGCAGTGGGAGACGAGGTATTAGGCTTTGCCTGTGATGTGACTTCCAAAGAAAGTCTGGAAGAGGTAAACCAGAAAATTTTACAGCAATGGGGAACGATAGATGTGCTGATCAATGCCGCCGGAGGGAATATGCCAGGGGCTACAGTCTCTCCTGAGCAGACCGTTTTTGATGTATCCGTTGACGCTCTTAAGAAGGTGCTGGACCTCAACCTGATGGGCTCGGTATTACCTACGCTGGTCTTTGCTAAGGCCATGGCAGCGCAGAAATCAGGCAGTATCATCAATATCTCTTCTATGGCAGCAAGCCACTCTATCACCAGGGTACTGGGCTACTCTATCGCCAAAGCAGGTATTGACATGTTTACCAAGTGGATGGCTATGGAAATGGCGATGAAATTTGGTGATGGCATACGCGTCAATGCGATTGCTCCCGGCTTTTTTATTGGAAAACAGAATGAAAAGCTGTTGACCAATGAAGATGGCTCGTTGACTGAGAGAGGCCAGACCATTGTCAAGAATACACCTATGCAGCGTTTCGGTGAGGCGGAAGAACTCAATGGAGCAGTGCTTTACCTGTGCAGCGATGCTTCTACATTTGTAACCGGCACCATCATTCCGGTAGACGGAGGCTTCAGTTCTTTTAGCGGAGTTTAGAATATGCGCTATATTCTTATCGTAACGGACTTTGACTGCTGATAACTTACTGATAGAATTCTGAATAGCAATGGGAGCAGGCTTTTCCAAAACTTTTCCTATGAGATGGATTTTACTCAACCTACATAAGGTCTGGATTGGAAATAAAAATTGATGATAAGCTGATGGCTAGATTTCCAGTTTGTCCGCAAGCGGATGCTACGCCACTAAATTTTGGTTTTAGGAGAAAAACTTATGAGTTTGACTGCCAAGCTGTAGAATAGCAAGAAGGAGCTTCGGCTTACCACTCAATTGTAAAACTTCATAAAAGCATGTCAATACTCACCCCGGAGGTTTATGATAAACAGGCTTTGCTTTCATTGAGCTTTAAGCCTGATCAAGATACATGGTTTAGTCGCTCAACTATGTGGAGTTCGTGGTTCCGTTTTTAATTCAGTAGTACTAAATGCTTCATCACTTATTCCCATGACATTCTGAAGCTCTTGCGCAGAAATCTGATATAGTCTGCGGGCTTCTTCTTCCTTATGTTCCATTACCTTTGCCACAGCATCTGTGATGGCATCAGTACAGAGTACAATCAGTGAACCGGGCTTGGCATTATGGATAGCATGGTCAATGGCTTCAGCCTCACTGGGAATAATGCTTATTTTTTTGTGCCTGTCTACCTTATGTATGCCTGCAATCAGCATTTCAGTGATCTCATCCTGGGTTTTGCCCCGCAGATCCCGATCTACCCGAATGATGATTTCGTCAAACATTTCAGAGGCTATACGACCAACTTCTTCGGTATCCTGTCTGCGCCGGTCTCCAATGCCAGTAATGATACCTACTTTATGTTTACTCTCCAACTTGTTGATCAGACCTTGCAAGGCCCTGAGGCCGGCAGGGTTGTGGGCGTAGTCCAGCAGAAAACGGAAGTTTTTGAAGGTGAACATGTTCAGCCTGCCGGGAGTCTGTGAAGGAGAGGGGGCGAAAGATTCCAGCGCTGACCGAATGTCTTCAATGGTAAACTTATTAATGAAGCCTGTGAGTACGGCAGGTAGTAAATTCTGAATCATGAAGGTAGCCTTTCCTCCAAAAGTCAGTGGGACATTAATGGCTTTAGTTATCCTGAGTTTCCATTCTCCTTTGCAGATAGTGATGTATCCGTTTTCCCAAACTGCCGCAAGTCCACCCATATGGATATGCTCCTGAATACGAGGGTTTTGTTCGTTAAGAGAAAATAGAGCTACCCGGCATTCCAGGGACTCTCCCATTCCATACACGAGGTCGTCATCGGCATTGAGGATGGCGTACCCATCTTTATGTACCGATTCCGGGATCACGGATTTTACACGGGCGAGCTGTTCCATGCTATGTATGCCTTTTAGCCCCAGATGATCGGCACTGATATTGGTCACTATCCCGATATCACACTGGTCAAATCCTAGTCCGGCACGCAACAAGCCACCGCGTGCTACTTCAAGCACTGCATAATTGACAGTCGGGTCTTTGAGTACAAACTGTGCGCTTTTAGGACCGGTACAATCTCCCTTCATCTGAAGGTGATTATTTACGTAAATGCCATCGGTAGTAGTAAACCCTACTTTGTAGCCATGCATTTTCATCATATGAGCAATAAGCCGGGTAGTGGTTGTTTTACCATTGGTACCGGTGATGGCCACGATAGGAATACGGTAAGAAGATCCGGGAGGGTAGAGCATGTCGATGACTGGGGCTGCAACATTGCGAGGCAGGCCGTAAGTAGGGGATAAGTGCATACGGAAGCCGGGTGCGGCATTAACTTCCAGTATTGCGCCTCCTGTCTTTGCCAGAGGAAGACTTATGTCCGTAGTCATGACATCAATGCCACAAATATCCAGGCCGATGATTTTGGAAATTCGTTCGGCCATGAACTCATTTTCAGGATGCACTTTATGCGTGACATCAGTCGCGGTGCCTCCGGTGCTTAGGTTGGCAGTATCTTTCAGCTTAAGCAATTTTCCCTGAGGCAGTATGGTTTCCAAAGTATATCCTTCAGCCTTTAGAATATTTTTGGTCATTGAATCTACTTTGATAGCGGTGAGCACTTTTTCGTGCCCATAGCCCCGGCGTGGATCCTGGTTAGTTTCGTCTATCAACTGCTGAATGCTATCTTTACCATTACCTATCACATGAGCTGGTGAGCGTTTGGCAGCAGCAACCAGTTTGTGATTGATGACCAGTAAACGGTAGTCGTCTCCGTCAATATGCTTTTCTACTATCACGGCTTTAGAGACCTGCTGTGCTTCAGTAAAAGCCTGCCTGGCTGTTTCCCAATGGGTAATATCCGCAGTGATTCCTCTTCCGTGATTTCCATTGATAGGCTTTATAGCCAGGGGATAACCAAGCTCCCGGACTGCTGCTTTCAGCTCTGCCATATTATGGACGATATCTCCTTTGGGTACAGGTATTTCAGCCTGCTCCAGCAAGTGTTTGGTATCGGTCTTATCACATGCCAGTTCTACGCTGATGCTGCTGGTTTGGCTGGTAATGGTAGCTTGTATCCGCTTCTGGTTGGCACCATAACCCAGCTGGCATAAAGACTGTTTGTTTAGCCTGATCCAGGGAATCCCTCTGGATACCGCTTCGGCTATGATAGCACCGGTGCTGGGACCAAGGCGTTCCTGCTCCCGGAGTTCTTTCATTTTTTGGATATCCTCTTCCAGGGCATAGTGTTGCTCAGCGATCAGGGCTTCTACAATACGTACAGCAGCTTTGGCCGCATAACAACCTACCTCTTCTTCCATATAAGAAAATACCACCTGATATACCCCTTTCTCTCCGTAGGAACGGGTACGGCCGAAACCCACATCCATTCCGGCCAAAGTCTGTATTTCTAAAGCAATATGCTCAATTACATGCCCCATCCAGGTACCATCTTTTACCCGGAGGAAAAAGCCTCCCGGGGCGCCCTCGGAGCAATGGTGTTCATGCAATGAAGGAATCAAGGCTTTTAACCTGTCATAAAAACCTTCAATAGTATGCGTAGGCCTTTCTTCCAGCTCCTCCAGGTCCAAAGTCATGATGATCAACTTATGCCGACGGATAGACCAGTAGTTAGGTCCTCGCATCACATTTATGTTCCTTATCTGCATGTAAGTTTAAGTTAGACATTTATAGTTTACTAATTATACAAAAGCTAGTTTTACGGTAATTGTTATGTTTAATGGTCATGAAATTTTATACGATAAACAATGATGAATTCCGGAGTTAAAGGAACGATTATTCCAATTGGAGGAAATGAAGACAAGGGAACTCACGAGGATGAGTCAAACCAATTGAGTTTTGTACAGAAAAGTATCCTGGCTCGCGTCATTAAGGAGTGTAATAAGCCGCAGCCCCTGATCGTCGTGATTACTACAGCTTCCAGTATTCCGCTGGAGGTGGGAGAGAAATACAAAGCTGCCTTCGGGCAATTTGATCTTATCACAGTACATATTTTGGACATACGCGAAAAGGCGCAATGCGAAAATCCTGAAAATTTATCATGGATAGAGAAAGCAGATTGTGTCATGTTTTCCGGTGGGAACCAATCTAAAATTACCAGAATTATTCGTGAGAGCCCCTTGCATCATCTGATCATGAAGCGCTATCAGGAGGAGAAGGGTTTTGTGATCGCAGGCACCAGTGCTGGCGCTATGTCAATGTCGGCAGACATGATTACCGGGGGCAAATCTACGGAAGCACTCTTTAAGGGAGCGGTTAAAACCGGCCTGGGGATGGGGTATATTCCTAACCTGATTATTGATTCACACTTTATACAGCGAGGGCGTTTTGGACGACTGATGGAAGCGGTAGCCCGTTTTCCGCATTTGCTGGGAGTAGGTTTGGCCGAAGATACCGGCCTGGTCATCAAAAACTGCAACGAATGCGAAGTCATTGGCTCCGGTATGGTGGTATTGGTTGATCCTACCCAACTGACACATAATCATGAAGAAATTCTGGAAGAAGGAACGCCTATGTCACTTTCCAACCTTATTGTACATGTATTGTCGGTGGGTGATCATTTCCGCCTGGATAGCCGTGAACTGGAAATCTTGCCCATGAATATTGATGCCAGGCAGTTCCTGGAGAAGCCATATCCCATTAAGCTTCGTCGTAAATTGCGATAAGCTCACGCTCTGCGGTTTTGGAAGCTCGGTACATTCCTTCGGTATTAAAAGGCATGCTTATGTTGCCCTCAGCATTGACTGCTACCAAGCCTCCATCACCCCCCAACCGGGGAAGTCGCTTCAGCACCACTTCCCGGCAGGCTTGCTCCAGCGTATAGTTTTTATATTCTATCAGGCAGGAGACATCATAGGCCACCACGCCTCGTAGAAAATACTCGCCACTGCCGGTACAGGAGACTGCGCAGGTCTGGTTATTGGCATAGGTTCCTGAGCCTATGACAGGGCTGTCACCAATACGGCCCCAGCGTTTGTTGGTCATGCCTCCGGTAGAGGTAGCTGCAGCGATGTTACCATAACTGTCACAAGCTACTGCACCCACTGTACCCATCTTCTTGGGAGGTTTCTGAGCAGTATCAACGGAATGGTCTAGCTGAAAAGCATCAGTATCTTTGATTTTTTGCCACTGATCAAAACGAAACTGATCGTAAAAATAGGCTTCATCGGCAAACTCACATTGCATCTGGCGGGCAAACGCTATAGCTCCGGAGCCTGCCATAAATACATGCTCTGATTTTTCCATAACGAGACGGGCCAGCTGGATAGGGTTTTTTATGCCCGAAACTAAGGATACCGCTCCGGCATTTCGCTGCCGCCCATCCATGATAGAGGCATCCATTTCGTGCTTACCCTGGGCTGTAAATACAGAGCCTTTGCCCGCATTGAACAAGGGGCAGTCTTCCAGCATACGTACTGCAATCTCTACCGCATCAAGGGCGCTTCCCTGATGATGTAAATGCTGATAGGCCGTACGAACTGCATCCTGTAAGGCATCAGTATAACGAATTTCCAGTTCGGGTTTCATTTCGGAGCGAAGAATAGTTCCTGCGCCTCCGTGGAGGGCAATGGCGATAGGCATGGCTTTAAATTGGCTAAAAAAATGAAGTATAATTTAATGACCACCAGGCTCAGCATCCTATAATAACCTAAGGAGATGGGCAGGCCGTCTATATATACATGTAAACAGGCTTTCTGTTAGCAATTTCAAAAAAAATAATCAAGCAAGCAGGAGGAGTTCAGGCTTTCTTACGCATTAATAAGGCTCCCTTTTCCTTTACCAGAGGAATAGATATCTTGCGAGCTATAGCAGTTTAAGAGCTTCAGGCGCTGAAGCTTTAGCAGTAAACAACCTACACCAATAAATACTACACCTATGGGCAGTGAGCAAAAACTACACTCCACTCAGTCAAAACTATTCCCCACCTGGCGCTGGTTCGGGCCGGATGATGCGGTGACCCTTCCTGAAATCAGACAGGTGGGTGCCGAAGGTATAGTTACCGCGCTGCATCATGTCCCTTGCGGAGAAGTGTGGAGCCTGGAGGAGATCAGCCGGAGAAAAGAAATGATTGACAATGCCGGCTTCCGCTGGAGCGTGGTGGAGAGTGTCAATATCCATGAAAGCATCAAAACCGCTGCTCCTGAGCGGGATGCGTACATAGAGAAATACCGGCAGACCTTAATCCATCTGAGTAAGTGCAATATCAAAACCGTTTGCTACAACTTTATGCCGGTGCTGGACTGGACCCGTACCCAGCTGAGACATCAACTGGAAGACGGCTCTTATGCCTTGCGCTACGATCCGGTGGCGCTGGCAGCCTTTGAACTGTACATTTTGAAGAGAAAAGAGGCAGAGGAAATTTACACCGAAGAACAAAAGCAGAATGCTTATACCTATCTGCAAAAGCTTTCCGAAAGTGAAAAAGATAGCCTGCAGCAAACCATCATGGCCGGTCTTCCGGGTACGGATGAAGTATTTACGCCCCAGGAGTTTATGGGCCATCTGGAACGCTATAAAGATATTGATGAACAGCAACTCAGAGAAAACCTGACTTATTTCTTAAGCAAAATTATTCCGGTAGCCGATGAATATGATATCAATATGTGCATACACCCTGATGACCCTCCTTTTCCCATACTGGGCTTGCCCAGAGTGGTACGTACCGAAGAAGACCTGAAGTATATCCTCAACAGTGTGCCCTCTATGCGCAATGGCATCACCTTCTGCACAGGTTCCTTAGGTGCCCGAAGAGATAATGACCTTCCGGGTATAATTCAGCGACTGGGAGATAAAATTCATTTTTTGCACCTGCGAAATGTGCGGCATAACCTGGATGGCAGCTTTCATGAAGCTGATCACCTGGCGGGCAACACCGATATGTTTGCGGTGATGAAGGCAGTGATTGAAGAGCAGCAAAAAAGACTGCAGAGCGGCCGTGAGGATGTAGCCATTCCTATGCGTCCCGACCACGGTCATCAATTTCTTTTCGATGCCGACCGCAAATTCTACCCCGGCTACTCCGCCGTGGGCAGGATGCGAGGGCTGGCAGAACTCAGAGGCCTGGAACTGGGCATCCGCCGTTTGATCAGCTGAAAATTTATACGCTAAGACAGAGCTGTTTCAGCAAAAAGTACAAACATGTAGCTGCTGAAGCTGTAGCAGAGAGAAAAAGGGAGCAATAGAAGTAAAGGGAATAGCGGAAAGGTTTTATGCGAAATATGCAACTACCCTTTCCTGACCTAACGTACTTCTGTCAATAGAAACTCTCTGCTTCAGGGCGTATACGGAACAGTTTGCCTTTCGTCTACTTCATAGCCCCATTCTGCGATATATTCCATACCGGGGCGGAACTCGTCACCCTGTGCTCTAAGCTTTTGCATCAGCAGTGCATCCAGAGCCGCCTGTAGTGTATCGTATGCAGGCTCATCAATGAGATTGTTCATCTGGTAAGGGTCCTGCTCATTGTCAAATAGCTGCCAGGGGCCATTGAGGTCACGGGTATAGGTGTAACGTAATGTCCTCAGCCCCCGGTACTCCCTTCCTCCGTGATCAAAGCGGTTCCACTGACCGAAAGGCTGCACACAACTTAGCACTGTAGCCGTATCTGGTAATGAAGCTTTTCCCTTTAAGTAGTGACTGTAGTCATCACCTTCTACGGTTTCAGGTATTTTAATACCACTTAGCCCCAGCAGGGTAGGCATAATATCATAAGAATTGATGAGTGCTTTATATTCACCGGAAGAAAGCTGTGGTGCACGAATGAGCATAGGAATACGAATAGACTCTTCATAGGCCTGCTGCTTTTTATAGGCCCGGTGTGAGCCCAGCAGGTCGCCGTGGTCAGAAGTAAAGAGAATGATTGTATTATCAGCAATATCCGCTTCCTCTATCGTCTGCAAGATCTCGTCTACCATATCATCCAGGGCTGTGCAGTGGGCATAATAACCTGCCAGGTCTTGGCGCACTTTCTCTTCCATATCCGGAGGCACATTGGGGTGGAGTTTTAGCTGCTCAGGGTCGTACATATCCTGGTACTTTTGCGGAGCCGTTTGATAAGGTGCATGAGGCGTCCCCCAACTCAAGAATAGCAGAAATGGATTTTCTCCTTTTGCATGCTCACGTATATATTGCTGAGCATCCTTTGCCTGCGCTATGGCATCATAGCCTTCCCAGAACTTTTTCTCGGGAGAATCACCGGCATAATAAGCCGAATTGTTGTAATTATGGGTACACTCCAACGCCTTCCAGTACTGAAAACCTTGCCGGCGGCCTCCCGGAGGAATGAAGCTGCTGCGACCGTTTCCATCCAGGTGCCATTTGCCGATGTAGCCAGTCTGATAACCTGCATTCGCATAAACGCTGGCCAGTGAAACGGCATTTGTATCCAACTGTACATCGTTCATAAACAGTCCGTGGGTAAGCGGTCTTTGTCCGGTCATCACAGAAGCCCGATGGGGTGTGCAGACCGGCATGCCAGATACCGCAAGGCTTACATTCGCACTATTAGCTGCCAGGCGGTCAATGTTTGGAGTCTTTACGTTAGGGTCTCCGGCATAGCCAAAAGCCTTCGCCCTCCACTGGTCGGTATGCAGAATGATTACATTGGGTTTTAATTCCTTCTGGCAGGAAAAGCATGTTATTCCCAAAAGAAAAAATAATGAAAAGTAAAGGCAGTTTCTAGTGTGCATGGGGGATGTGTTTATATCGACCTCAGATAGCAAATGATTTAATTCCATTGAGACTCTTCTCAATCTAGCACAAATTATCACACAGACTGTCATGTGCCATCCTATAACCTTCTCGTATCATCGCAGGAAGCGCTGAGTAAGCCAAAGCTGAATTTTCTCCAAATTTCATGTGCTTTCTTTGTGTTTGTATTATATTTAGAAGCAGGCCGGTGTGATTATTAAAAAAATAGAAAAATACTACTCCCTTTTTGAAGGTATTTCCCCTTATATGTGGCACTTTCTTTCAAAGAGCTTTAAAAACTAATGAATTACGAATATTTTCATGTTAACGATTTTGTGACTGATCATTTCTTTCAGCGGTGGGTCAGATCACCCGATGAGCTTACAAATACCTTTTGGGAGCAGTGGCTCAGGGATCATCCAGCTAAGCGGAATATCATTCAAGAGGCCAGAGTGATTGTAAAATCGGTGGAAATTGAAGAAGCACAATACAGTGAAGATGATTTTCAGGAAGTGAAAAGCAGTATTAAAGCTGAGCTTTTTGAAGGCTACTCACAGCAGTCGTCAAAAAAGAATATTACGCTTAATCTTTCTTCACGCTTCAGGTGGCTTAAGTCAGCCGCGGTAGTAAGTGGCCTTATTATTTTGAGTATCTTTCTGCTTCAGCAGTGGTTGCCTACGGCAGAATATAGTACCGGATATGGAAAACAACGAAAAGTAGTGCTTCCTGATGGTTCTCAGGTGTTACTTAACGCAAATACCACATTGAAAATTGCCGCCGACTGGGATGAAAACAGAGAAGTATGGCTGGATGGAGAAGCTTATTTTGAAGTGGAGAAAAAAATGGACACAAGCCCAAAGGCTGAGCTTTGTAAATTCATTGTGCATGCTCAGGAAATAGACATTGAAGTTTTAGGCACAAGTTTCAACGTGCTGGACAGAAGAAACCTTACCTTAGTAGTCTTGGAGGAAGGTGTGGTTGAGCTCAAAAAGAAAGAGGTGGAAGAAGAAAGGCTCAGAATGCAAGCCGGTGAACTGGTAAGCTATTCTAAGCAGAATCAATCTTTCAAAAGAAAGAAAGCGAATATTCGGGTTGATCTTAGCTGGAAGAATGGTAAACATACTTATGAAGCTACTCCTCTGAAGGTTATTGGAAAGAAAATAGAAGACGATTATGGCCTGACGGTGAAATTTGAATCAGAAGAATTAGGTGAACGGAGGTTCAGCGCAAGTGTGCCTTTTGGTGAGCTTGATGTGCTTCTGAATCTTATCGCCAAATCCATGCAGGTTGACATTACAAACAAAGATGGAGTAATTACGATCAGTAAAAAGCACTGATACAGGCAAAAAGGAGAGAGGTCTCATACTTACCGCAACCAAAATCTACTCAATGAGTCCGTGTTTTTATTCCAGGAAGAGAAAGCTTCTCTTTTTTATTTTCTGCTGTTGCAGCTTAGCTGCTTTTTCCCCCTGTCCTGTTTACGCAGATACTGATACAGAAATATACTTTCATTTTCAGGATGAAATCTCTCGGGATGAAATCTCTCGGAATGAAATCTCTCTGAAGGAAGCCCTGAGCCGCCTGGAGGCACAGTATCAGGTGAAGTTTGCCTATGATGAAGCTTTGGTAGAAAACCGCTTCCTTTCAGCTTCGGATTTTAGGAAAATAATACATGCTAAGGGGGCTTTCCTCAAAAAGCTGAGGCAGTACCTGCTCCCCCTAAACCTGGAAATAAGCCGGCTAGGGGACTATCTGGTGATTATGCCAAAGAAGCAGAATACAGGCAGCAGGCCGGTAGGTCCGCTTCAACAACAGACACAGTCGCTAAAAGAGGAATCTCAGCAATCTGAAGAGGCGGAAAGTATGCGTGTGGTGAGCAATAAGCACCTTGAAGATAGTAGCAGGCTAAAAGTTATAAGCGGAAAGGTAAGGGAGGAGAATACAGCTATGCCTCTGCCGGGCATCAATGTGCTGGTCAAGGGAACAAGCAGAGGAACCGTAACTGATGCTGCGGGTAAGTATCAATTGGAAGTAGGAAAAGAAGCAGGCATCCTGGTCTTTTCCTCTGTGGGTTATACCACCCGGGAAGTAGAAATTGGTAAGCAAACTACTATTGATGTAGCAATGGCTACTGGTCTGCATTCTCTTTCTGAAGTGGTAGTAGTAGGCTACGGTACACAACGTACAGAAGAAGTAACGGGTGCAGTTGTTACGGTAGATATGCAGACTATAGAAGACCTACCGCTATCCGGTCTCGATCAGCAGTTGGCGGGTCAGGTGGCAGGCGTACAGATCAGTACCTCTAACGGTATACCGGGAGGAGGGCCACAAGTCCAGATCAGAGGAGTAGGCGCGGTAGGAGCAGGGAGCCAGCCCTTGTATGTGATTGATGGATTTCCTCTTTCTTCCACCTCTACTGAGCGGTTCAATCCTATGAATGACATTCCCCCTGAGGATATCGCTTCAGTATCTATATTAAAGGATGCATCGGCTACCGCAATTTACGGTTCCAGAGGAGCCAATGGCGTAATTATGATCACCACCAGACAAGGTAAAAAGGGGGAGTCCCGTATTCAATTGGGGGTTTATGGGGGCTTGCAGGCTGTAAGTGAGCGGTACCGTCCTGACCTGATGAATGCACGTGAGTTTGCTCAATACAGAAAGGAAGCTATCTCCGATCGTATCCGTTTTGAAGAAGGCCGTGAACCTACTGAGACTGACCTCCCTGAAATCTATAGGAATCCCGGACAGTTAGGAGTAGGGACGAACTGGTTTGATGAAATTACCAGAATAGCGCCTATCCAGCATATTAGCCTGAGTGTCAGCAGAGGAAGTGATAAACTTGCCTCTTATTTTTCTGCCGGCTATTTCCGCCAGGAAGGTGTAGTGTTGGCTACCGGGTACCAGCGGCTTAATTTCAGAGCCAATATTACGGCAGAGCTTTCAGATCGTTTACAGTTAGGGATCAACCTGGCTCCATCCTATTCATTAAGAAAGCGGTCAGTTAGCGGAGGCCTGGGAAGAGGGGAAGAGGGTTTTGGCGAGGCATTGGTAGCCAGCCCGATTCCACCGGTATACAATTCAGATGGCTCCTATAATGTAATGATCTCCTCTCCGGGGACATTTGAGTACCCAAATCCTGTGATGGTATTGAACGAAGTAGATGACGACAGGAACCGTGTTCGCACGCTGATCAATACTTTTGCGGACTATGAAATTGCAGAACATCTTACCTTCAAATCTACCTTCAATGTAGACTGGCAGCATGAGGATGAAACATACTTTCACCCTTCTACCGTAGGTTATACTTTTCAGCCTCCACCCACTATCCCTTCCGCCCGCTACGTAAGCAATACTTTTTTTAATTGGCTAAATGAAAATACGCTGAGCTATCAAGGTGATTTCGGTGATGGCCACTCTCTTAGTACCTTATTGGGGTATACAGTACAAAAACAGACATTGAAAAGTAGTGAATTTGTTGGAGATGATTTTCCTGATGATGAAGTCAAAACACTGAATGCCGCCGGCAGAATTAGCGGGAATACATTTGAAGAAGAGTGGGCGCTGCTTTCTTTTCTGGCCCGGCTAAATTATAGTTTTAGAAATAAGTACCTGCTCACGACCACTGTCAGGCGAGACGGCTCTTCAAGATTTGGAAATAACAATCGCTGGGGGACTTTCCCCTCAGTAGCCCTGGGATGGAGGTTATCCGACGAACCCTTTCTTAGCAATGCAGCATGGTTGAGCGAACTAAAGATGAGGGTATCTTATGGGTTGAGTGGTAACTTTGATATTGGCAACTACACCTATTTCGGCCAACTGATCTCCAACGACTATGTGTTCAATGAAAGCTTAGCGGGTGGTAGGATCATGAGCACATTGGGTAATCCGGAGCTGGGCTGGGAGAAAACCAGGGAAATAGATATTGGAATGGACGTGGGCTTGTTAAATAACAGGGTTTTTCTAAGTGCTGACTATTATAAAAGAAACACCAAAGACCTCTTGCTCAATGTAGAAATTCCTTCCTCTTCCGGCTATGCGCAGGTAACAGAAAACCGGGGTGAAATACAGAATGAAGGACTGGAACTGAGCTTAGCTTCACGTAATCTAAAGCATGCGACGCTGAGCTGGAGCTCAAATTTTAATATTGCTTTTAATAAAAATAAAGTGTTGGCGCTAGGACGGGCTGGCGCTCCTATACTTTCGGGGGAGACGGGTGAAAAAAGTCCGACCCACATTACCATGGTAGGTAAGCCTCTGGCCATGTTTTATGGCTATGTGTTTGATGGTATTTACCAGAGTGAAGAAGAAGTAAAGGCAGGGCCTTCTTTTGCCGGGGCAATACCTGGTAATCTGCGCTTTAAAGATATGGATGGTGATGGCATGATCACGCCCATCAAAGATTTTGACATCATTGGTAATCCGTACCCGGACTATATTTTTGGGTTTACCAACCATCTTTCTTATCGGAATTTTGACTTAAAAATCATCATGACAGGCGCTGTAGGTGGTTCCAGAATCAGGGCGTATAATGAGTATTTTAACAATATTGATGGTGTTTTTAATGTAAAAAGAGAAGTGGCAGATCGCTGGCGTTCCCCTGAAGCTCCCGGTAGCGGTTTTATCCCTACGACCAATGGTTCAGGAAGAGCAAGGGTGATGTTCAGAGATGTCAGCTCACTCTGGGTAGAAGATAACTCCAATCTTAATGTAAAAAATATTAGCTTGGGCTATACGCTACCCGAGGATGTGGCGGAGGGTATACTCCAGCATGCCAGGATATACCTAAGTGTGCAGAATGCACTGCTAATTACAAAATACAAAGGTAACCCTGAGGTCACTAACTATGGTGAGAAGGGGGGGAGCGGAACATTGGTTCCGGGGCTTGACTACTCACCATATCCAGTACCCAGAACATTTATATTGGGAGCTAAACTTAGTTTTTAGCTTTGCTAGCTGATAGTAGCATGAAAAACTGGAGATACGTTTTATTTGGCCTTATAACTACCGCCTGTGCGGATATGCTGGAGGTAGCGCCGGTCTCATCAGTCAGCGGAAATACGTATTACCAGACAGAGCAACAGATACTGAGTGCGGTGAACGGGGCTTATGGGCATTTGCAAAGCTTTTATAACACGCACGACAAAATCAATTTCTGGGCAATGACCGAAATGCGCTCCGACAATACTACTTATCAGTTTAATGAGTCAGACCGTGGAGAGCAGCAAACTGAAGAGTTGGATGAGTTTCTGATTACTACGGATAATTATGATGTACAACGCATCTGGGATGTAAGCTACCTGGGCATTCAGCAATCCAATATTATCCTCAACCGCATAGATGGTGTAAGCTTTGAAAATGTAACCCTCAAAGCACAGTACGGTGCCGAAGCCAGATTTATGCGCGCTTTATATTACTTTCATCTGGTCCGATTGTACGGAAGAGTTCCCCTCGTAACGAGGGAAGTAAATGTGCCGGATGAGGCATTCACAAAAGTTAGAAGTTCTGTAGAGGAAATTTATGCTCAGATCATTAACGATCTGGAGAATGCGATCCACAGCCTCCCTGATACGTACGATGAACAAAACCTGGGGCGCGCTACCCGTGGAGCAGCGCTGACGATGCTGGGAGAAGTTTATCTGAGCTTAGGTGATTATGAGCTGGCGATTGAAAGCTTGGAGCAGGTCACACAGCTTCAGTACAGTTTACTGGCGGACTATGGCGACATATTCGATCCCGCGAATAAGAATCACAAAGAATCCATCTTTGAAATACAATTCAACGCTACCCTTGAAGGGGAGGCCAGCGAATATGCTTACCGTTTTGTCCCTTTCAATTCTGGTACTGATATTATCGGCTTTACGGATTTGGGCAGGTCACGTGCCGGGTATAATATCCCTACCGAAGATATACTGATGGCATACGAAGCCGGTGATAAACGAAAAGAAGCATCAATCGCATTTTATGTTTCCGCCGATAATCGTCAGCACGATGTAGCCCTAGGAGATTCAATTCCTTACATCAAAAAATTTGTGCATCCCTTTGAAGAGCGGGGGCGCACGAATGAAAACTGGCCTGTATATCGTTATGCCCATGTATTACTCATGCTGGCAGAAGCTTATCTTGAAGTTGGAAATGTCAGTACGGCTCTTGCTTATCTTAACCCGGTACGTAGCAGAGCGGGCCTGAGCCCACTGAGCGAAGGAATGAATACAGAGGAACTCAGAGATGCCATTTATCACGAGCAAAGAGTAGAGTTGGCATTTGAAAACCATCGTTGGTTTAACCTGTTGCGGACGGGAAAAGCGATGGCAGTAATGCATGCGCACGGAGAAGTTCAGAAAACCAAAAAAAGTCGCCTGAGTGATGTATCCTATCATATACAGGAATACAAACTCCTTTATCCTATACCTCAGCGAGAAGTCAGGCTAAATAACTTTGAACAGAATCCAGGTTGGTAAATGTCCTTGGGTCCAAAAGACCGGAATGAGAAGCCTGAGGTTAAAAAAGAGCACAAGGAAAAGCGTTTCAACTTCTGACTATAACCCCTTATCTTGCCAAAATGAAGGATATTACAGATCGTGAGCAGCTTATCATAGGGATTGATGTAGGGACCACAGGTGTTAAAGTGCTGGCTGCTAATCCTCTGGGAGAGACAGTAGCTGTTGCGGAGGCAACCTACTCTTTATCTCAGCCCGAAGCAGGTTACAGAGAACAGGATCCGGAAGAAATTCTGAAGGTAACTGAAAAAAATTTAAAACAGGTCTTAGACCAGCTTAGCAGGCCGGTAGCTGCTATATCTTTTGGTGCAGCCATGCACAGCCTTATAGCGATAGATGATCAGGGTAAAGCCCTGACGCCGGCGATCATCTGGGCGGACGTGCGGAGTAGCCGATATGCCTCAGGGTTGAGAAAAACTGCATTGGGCAGGCAGCTATATGAAGACTCAGGTGCTCCGGTACACGCCATGCTGCCATTGTGCAAAATAGCCTGGCTCAGGGATAATCAAGCCGAAATTTTCAGGAAAACCCACAAATTTATAAGTATCAAAGAGTATTGCATTGCGCAGTGGTTTGGCCGTTATATGGTGGATTATGCGATTGCCGGTGCTTCCGGCCTGTGGAACAAAGAAACGCTGCAATGGAATCAGCAAGCCCTGGAATGGGCTGGAATAGCGGAGCATCAGCTATCTCTGGTAGTCCCTCCGACATATCAGTTGGGGAGGCCAGCCTTCAGAAGTTTTGATCATCCGAACATCACTGAAGATACAAAGTTTATCCTTGGCGCCAGTGATGGCTGTCTGGCCAACCTAAACGCCAGTGGTTTCAACCAAAAGGAAGCCACCCTGACTTTAGGAACCAGCGGGGCCATCCGTATTACTGCCAGGAATACATTGCCAGATCCGGCAATGAGCATATTTGATTACTACCTTACAGACCAATATCATGTGATTGGCGGGCCTACCAATAATGGAGGAATTGTGCTGGACTGGCTGAGGCAGAAGTTTTACCCTGATATTTCTGATCCTTCTGTTATTCTACAAAAGGCAGAGACAGCAGGTGTAGGAGCAGAAGGCGTAATTTGCCTGCCTTACTTTTTTGGTGAGAGAGCCCCCTTGTGGCGAGAAGAGGTCTCCGGAAAATTTTATGGCGTGCAAAGCCAGCACGGAAGGGACCATTTTGCCCGGGCCGCATTGGAAGGTATTGTATTCAACCTGTACGGAATTGCTCAAACGCTTCAGACCGCTTCATCCAGCCAGATTGAAGGGCTGTGGACCGACGGAGGCCTTACCCAGTCAGATTTTATGGCTCAGCTGATAGCCAATGTGTTTGATTTGCCGGTGTATCGCTCTTCAAGTACGCATGGCGTGGCCCGGGGAGCAGTACTGCTGGGAGCTTTTGCATTGGGTATTACCTCAATAGAAGAGATTATACCTCAAAAGAAAAATGTATTTCAGCCGGATAAAAAGGCTCATCAACTGCTGTTTGAAGCATACAAAAAATTTATACACTTAAGAGACGAGCGGGAACCGGATTGATGATGATGATGGTTTACGCTCCCTCCCCTTCAGTGTTGATGCCTTACTATTTTATTGCGCTTTTTCTTTTTTGATAAAAACTCTGAAGGAAGTACCTTCTCCTTCTTCGCTTTCCACTTCGATAAACCCATCTCTGTTTTCAACCATACGCTTTACCATATAAAGCCCAATACCAGTACCCTGTACATGCTTGTGAAAGCGTTTGAACATTGAAAAAAGCTTCTTCTGCTGCCTTTCATTCATGCCTAAACCATTATCTTCCACTTCCAGTACTACGTAATTTTCTTCTTCGTAAGAGCGTATGTTAATAATCGGTTTACGGTCAGGAGATTTGTACTTGATGGCATTGCTCAGCAAATTATAGATGATACTTCTCAGGTTAATTCGGGAGTAATACAACTGATCTACCTTCAGGTCCTCATGTATCTCCGGCTTTTCTTCTTCTATCGCCTGTTTGATGTCCTCCTGCACATTGTCCAGCGTTTTCTTTATGGAGAGAAACTCACTGGTGCTGTCCGGATTACGTTGTACTTTAGTAATTTCAGCCAGTGCTTTTAGTGTGTCTTTAAACTTTTGAATAGAAGTATCCATTTTTTCCAGGACCATATCGCTTCTCTTGCCATCTCCGTTGATTTCATTTTTTAAGATTGAAATCAGGCTTTCCAGGTTAGTAATAGGAGCTTTCAGGTCATGGGAAGCAGTGTATACAAAATTGTCCAGGTCAACATTGATACGTTTCAGGTTTTTGTTGCTGTGCTTTAGCTCTTCCTGCACTTCTTTCAGCTTACTGACATCAATCATTGAGCCTAGTATCCGGTAGGGTACCCCGTATTCATTATGGATTATATACGCACGGTTATAAACGTAAGCGTATGAGCCATCAGACTTTTTGAAGCGATGCTCAAATGACCATTGCTTATCGCCATGGTTAATTACCCTGTCTATATCATTTTTTACAGCTTCTAATTCGTCATTATGCAGGTAACTGAACAAAGCGTCTATGCCCGGCTCTAGCTTATCTCGGTCGTAACCAAAGATTTCTTCAAAAGTATCGTTCCACCAAAATGTATTGGTCATCATATTCCAGTCCCAGATAGCATCATTCGTAGCTTGGGCTACCAGCCGGAAGCGTTGTTCACTTTCAGTAAGCGCACGGGTACGGTCTTCTACTCTCTTTTCAAGCTCGGTATTAAGCTTCCGTAGCTTTTCTTCTCCTTTCTTTACCTCCTCATAGGCTATAAAGAGCTCTTCTTCGGCTTCTTTCTTTTCATGTATATCAGAGATGGTCATGGCTACACCTTTTTTCATAGGGGCAGCCAGCACTTCTATCCAGATATCCAGTTCTTCATACTGATAATGTACCTCCTGACGCAATACCCCTCCTTTAGAGGCAATCTTCTTCATTTTTTTAAAAATGCCTGCTTTCTGCATGCCCGGCATCTCTTTAAGCAGGCTTTTTCCTATCAGTTGGTCAGGGGCTTTACCAATAATATGCTTGATAGCATCATTAGCCATAACCCATTTAAAGTCTATTATATTTTTATCCTCATACACGCTATCAAAAGCCATGATACCATTGGGTGAGCTTTGCAGTATGCCACTAAGCAGGTTATTAAGTTGCTTCACACGGGTGATATCCACAAAAGTGATCACCGCTCCGTCTACCGATTTATCCTGACGAATGTAAGGTATGATTCGCATCAGATAATGTTGATTATCAGATACTTCAAGCTCTTTTTCTATCACTTCTTGCGTATTTATCACTGAGCGAATATCTTCTACAAAGTGATCGTATTTGAGGTTGTAGGATAAGTGATTGATGGGGCGGCCTACATCAGAGTCAATAAGATTGACCTGCTTGGTAACTTCAGGGGTATATTTTCTAATGATCAGCTCTCTGTCTACAAAGATCTGTCCTATGTTCGAGCTACTGAAATAGTTGTTGAGGTCATCGTTCAACTCTACCAGTTCTTTGATCTTGATCTGGTGCTCCGCATTAACAGTGTGCAGCTCCTCATTAAGTGACTGCAGTTCTTCATTGGTGCTTTGCAGCTCTTCATTGGAAGACAATAGCTCTTCATTGCTGGACTGCAGCTCTTCATTGGATGTTTCCAACTCCTCTACCGTAGTTTGCAGGTCTTCTTTGGTTTCTTTCAGCTCCTCTTCTAACTCAGATAGGCGGTCAATATTCACCTGGTTGTCATAGCTGTCGGAATCAGTTTCATCCTGAATAATTTGTTCTGTTTTCTCATCACGGAAAAGTACCAGCAAAAACTTTTGCTCGTAAAGGTGAGGTGATAAATAGGGTTTTACGATCAGGCTGATGGTCCGGCGCTCTTTTCCTTTTCCAAGACGTATGCGTTTAGAAACTACTTTTTCGTTTTTAGAAAGTGCCTTCCTCAAAGCAAGTGTCAAAGCTACTGATACTTCCTTGGGTACCATTTTAAGCAGGCTCATGCGTAGCTGATTTTCGTGCAGGTGCAGAAACTTTTTATAGTCGCCGAATGCCTGCAAGAGGTCGTAGCTTTCATTGATAAACACTGCGGCATATCCTAACTCTTCAACGATGGCTTCATGAAAAGCCTCTTTCATCTTGGATTCTACCGAAAGCTTTTTAGGCTGGACGTTTGGAGTCTTCTGAACATCTCTGGGTTCATTGCTGATTTCCCGGCTTTCAAAAATGAAAGATTTACTTTTATTAGTCGTCTGGAAAATATTCCATTTTTTATTGATCACTTTCAGCGAATCTTTGATGGCACCGGCACTTTCACTGGAGCCAAGAAAGAGGTAACCTCCTACACTGAGAGAAAAATGAAAAGTTTCCATCACCTTTTTCTGCAGCTCACTGCGCATGTAGATGAGCATATTACGGCAACTCACCATATCCATTTGTCCGAATGGAGGGTCTTTAATGATATTGTGCTGCGCGAAAATCACCATCTTACGGATTTCACGGCTGATGATATAACTTTTCCCTTCCTTTGAAAAGTGAGCGTTCAGCTTATCCCGGGAGAGATCACTTTCTATACTGATTGGGTATACCCCTTTGGCGGCGATTTCTATGGCGCGCGAATCCATGTCAGTGGCAAATATTTTTACATTGAGCTTTTTTCCTAGACGCTCCAGGTGCTCATGTATAAGTATCGCCAGGGTATACGCTTCCTCACCGGTGCTACAGGCGGTAACCCAAACCTTGAGCTGGTCATCATGATTTTTTTTGTTGATCAGGTCAGGAATTACCTCATCGCGGATAATATCAAAGGCGAAAGGATCACGGAAAAAGCGGGTAACGCCTATAAGAAATTCATTGGCGAGCGTATCTACTTCTTCAGGATTATTCAAGAGGTAGAGTGTATATTCTCTAAGCTCATTGATACCTGTTTCTGCCATCCTTTTGGAGATTCTTCGCTCCAGGGTTTTCTTTTTGTAGCACGTAAAGTCATAGGAAGTACTGTCCTTGATGAGCCTCAGAATTTTCTGGAAGGGGTCCATGCCGTCAAGTTCATTCAGGTTATCATGGCTATGCTGTTGACGTACTAGCTGAGGGTAGCGTAAAATTTCTTCTGACATGAGCTCGGGAGGAAGGATGAAGTCATAATTACCTGATGCTATCGCGTTGTTAGGCATGCCATCAAACTTGGCAGTAACCGGATCCTGTACGATGACCATACCTCTACGCTCTTTGATGGCAGCGATACCTTTGGTGCCATCTGAACCTGTACCTGAAAGTACGATTCCGATTACACGGTTGCCCTTGTCTTCTGCCAGCGATTCAAAGAAGACGTCAATCGCATTGTTAGGAATGGAAGACGAAGGTTTGTCTATAAGGTGCAGCCTTCCATTTCTGATCACCATATTGTTTTTATTAGGAATCAGATAGATACAATTAGGTTCTATTACCTTCCCTTCTTCTGCCTTGATGATTTTGAGCTTGGTATGTTTAGCCAGAAGCTCGTCCATCAAACTTTTATAGTTAGGAGAAAGGTGCTGGATCACCACATAAGAGAATCCGTAGCCTTCCGGTATATTGTCAAAGAGTTCGTTAATGGCCTCTAAACCTCCTGCTGAAGCGCCTACACCTACAATGAAGTGATTTTCCTGTATTGCTTCAGCTTCTTTGTTAATGACCTGATCAGAAGCTTTTTTATTTCGCATGAATTTAACTTAAAGAAAATAAAGCCTGTAGCATTTATGGGTTAGGGAAAAACTACCAAAACAACCTGTATGTTGGCACAGGGGGGCTATTCCTGCAAATCCATTAACACCTTTTCCAGCAATACTGTTCGGAGATTTTTTGCAATCTCTACCAATTCTCTTTCCCAGGGCTTGGAGGTGAACTCTACTTTCTCCTGCCATTTTTTGAAGGAGTTCCTTGGATGATAACGCTTACCATCATCCTCAAATTTTATTGTTTCATTGGGATTTCCTCCCCAGTTTACAGTCTGTATAATCTCCGGACGGAAAAGCAAAAGATAGCCTACCGGCGAATGGGAAAACTGAATAGCCAGTAACCCACTGCCAATATCTTTGTAAGCAGCTGCGGTTCTCACATGCTTAACAAGTGATGAGGTAGAGAATACTTTTTCCTTATTAAAAAGCCTCAACCATTTCACTATTTCCTGCGCATGACTCCTGGAAGGGATCTTACCCTGCCCTTCATACTGACTGCCCCAAACCAGAGCAGCCGAATCGGCATGGAAAAGTTCTAAGAGCAAATCGGACGCTATTAATATTTCGGGCTCAAACTCTTTCTTTTTATAAACCAGCTCAATCAGTTTCAACTCCAGCCTGCGTCTGCTATTGAGGACGCTCAGCTTTTCTTCTCTTTCTCGTGAGGCCAACTGAGAGGAGATCAATTGTGAAAATACCTCAAAAGAATAACGCTGCTCAAAGGGCACATGCTTGGGAGTAGTATGATGACAGGAAATCAGTCCCCATAACCTTCCGTCCACGATAATGGGCGTAGACATAGATGCCTGTACATTCATGTTTTTTAAGTATTCTACATGGACCTGAGGTACACTTCTGAGCATACAGTCCGAAATATCTGTAAAGCCGTTGATCAACGGATTCACAATGGGGAATAACCTTACCGGCTTGAAGTTTACATCAGGAATAAGGCGATAAGGATTCTTAAAATACAGCTCTCTCGCCTGCTTAGGGACATCCGAGGCAGGGAATTTTAAGCCGAGATAAGGCTCAAGCTCACCCTTCTGTGCCTCAGCAATGACGGTGCCGTTCCACTGTGCGTCAAACTGATAAAGCATGACTCTATCAAAACCCGAAAAGCTTCTGATTTCATTGGCGGCGATGGCTCCGAATTCAGCAAGCTTTTCCACCTGCTGTAGTCTGGCCATGATATACTTAATGTCCTGATAAGCACTGATAAATGTAATGTCGCTGGTTTCATCCTCTATAGGCTCCAACTCCAGCAGCAGGTATTTTTTGTGAAAGTGAATGATCCCTGCAAAGCGCTGGACACCCCCGGTAGTTTCAAGATGAAGGATAAGAGGGATGTTATTATACAGCTTCTCTTGCTCGGTCTTCTTTTGAAATGCATCAAATTTATCGCTGGGGAATAAAGCGGCAAAAGGTTGATCTAAAACTTCTTTTGGTTCTTTGCCCAGGATTTCACCAACATTTTCGCTAATCTGTACAATCCGGTACGACTTATCCAGTAGTACAAGCATTCCATGTGGCTGAATCAGGTTAAGAAAGTTGAGAGGGATGCTCCCGCAGAATTCCGCATTACTGCCCATCTGCCCACTGAGATTTTTTTTGTTCGGACCCTGATCGTGTGTATCGTTTATTCTACTCATAAGCTAAGCCAGGTATTAAGCTTGGAAAACGTGTGTTGGGCACCAGTGATGAGTTGTGTATGCGTAAGTTGCCGGCTGGTGTACTGCTGCATAGCTTGCTGAAACTTCTTCCAGCGTTTGCCGGTATCTTTACCATAGCCATAAAAAAAAGCAGTACCATTTGAAGGGGTGAAGCCCAGGGTTTTCTCTACATGCCTTGAAATCATTTGCCCTCCTAATGTTGAGCCTTCCATGACATAAAGCGCCCCCATAGCACCGTCAGTATTGGTAATATTGGGGAGGTCGTCGCATATATCAGGTAGCTGCTGGCTGAAATGGTCATTGTCAATCTTGTTTAAATCCTGCAGCAGCAATTGTGCTTTCCTGCGTTCTTGATAATCTTCCAAGTAGTCTTCAGGTGAGTACTGACTTATTAATTCTTCCAAAGGGGAGAAAAAACCATAAAACTTTTGCAAAATGGTGTTATAGACTCCAGTTGATAATTGGCCTGAGGTGAGCTGATGAAGTAAAGGGTGAGATTCCAGCTGCCTGTGTTGAGCAGATGTTTTTTCTCTTAAATCTTGTAATACCATAAAAAAGCATCGCTAAAAAAACGCAATTAAGTAGCCTGAAAAAGATTATACAAGCATGTTTATACCTTTCTTTAGCTAGTAATAATTATACTTATAAAAAATTAAGAACAAAAATACTTTATTTCTTAGTTAGGTGAAAATCAATTTTTAAAAATAGTACTCAATGGGGTTTGATGGCAAAGGAATGGACTTGGATATAATAAGCAAGTTTATATTGAATGCCTGTCAATTTTAAAAAATGCTAATTTAAACTTGTTTTTTGTAATACTCTTAAGAAAAGTGTTTTAAATATAATATTAAGTTACTTATATAGACCTTTTTCCTATACTATTCAAAAGAGGTCTCATCAAAGGCAGAAATGGCGTAGTGCCATCCCGACACTACGCAGAGTTTTAAAAAACTGTCCTGTTACACACTCTTAGGGTCAGGGTGAATCCAGGGTTGCCGATAAGTACGTTGCAATAGTCCGTTTGCCTCACGATCGCCAATAATCTGCCGTTTTTGAGGATCATATACCAGTGGGCGACCGGTTTCCATAGATAGATTCGCCAGTATACAGCTTGCGGTAGAAATATGCCCCTCTTCAATATCGGCAATTGGCTTACTTCCATTTTTAATAGCATCAAGAAAATCCAGCATGTGCAAACGGGTAGCTGGAGCTGCATTTAGCTCAATATCCTTTTCAGTCAGATCTTCAGGATATTTTTCTTTTTCATAGAGTACGTCAAAATGTATTTTCTCACCATCTCCATAAGGGATAAAGTCAGCCTGCATGGTACTTCCCTCCAGTGTGCCTTTTTCACCGTACAGTTTAAACGACCAGGGATATTCAGGGTCGGCAGGAGTTCCCCAGCTACGGTGCTGCCATACACAGTTCAGTTCATCATATTCAAACACCGCTGACTGGGTGTCGGCAATATTAGACTTTCCGTCTTTCTGCACATAAATCCCACCCTGGGAAGAGATACGTTTGGGCCAGCCTAAGTCCAGCATCCAGCGGACGGTGTCCAGCATATGTACGCACATATCGCCCATAATGCCGTTGCCATATTCCATAAAGGTTCGCCACCATCTGCGATGAGGAAGTCCGTCATAAGGTCGCATAGGAGCTGGGCCGGTCCACATCTCATAATCAAAGAAATCGGGTACTTCCTGCACGGGAGGGTTGCCATTGGCACGCATATGGAAATAGCAGCACATCTCTACGTGCGATACTTTGCCTAACAGGCCAGCATCTACCACCTTCTTTTTGGCATCAATCAGATGAGGCGTACTTTTGCGCTGGGTACCTACCTGCACTACTTTATTGTATTTGCGTGCAGCCGCTACCATCGCCTCTCCTTCCATCACATCCACGCTGATTGGTTTTTGTACATAGACATGATTACCGGCTTTTACCGCATCAATCATCTGCAAAGCATGCCAGTGGTCAGGTGAGCCTATGATAACGATATCCAGCTCTTCATCAGCCAACAGTCTACGGTAATCATTATAAAGTCTGGGTTTCTTTTCGGACTTCTGACGTTGGCTTAGCAGGTTTGCTGCTTCCGAAAGCATATTATTATCAGGATCACAAAGGGCCTTTACTTCTACCGGCGCTACCTGTAGCAGTCGAAATAAGTCACTTTTTCCGTACCAGCCCGTGCCGATCAGCCCCACACGTAGTGGTTTATCCTGAAAAATTATATCCAATCCTCCGGGGCCGAGGGTTGAGAGTGCCAGGGAAGCCGATGCACTTTTGAGAAAGTGACGGCGATTGATGTTAAAATCCTTCATTCAAAATAGGTTTTAGGTTATTGGTATTGCTAATATTCTGTCGGTAAGCAGATTAAACTTTGTAATAACTTGTAAAATATATTTTTCAGATTAATAATCATAAAGCAAGGCTTGATAATTGAGCGGACTTCCGGCCCCAACACAAATCAACGAATAATCCTTACCTCATCAGGAGCTTCAATGCTGGATTGCACTTCTCCCCGCTCGTCTTTTTCATGTCTCACTTTTACTATACCATAAGGCGTAGGAAATGTGCCTTCTGCCCACTCCAGGTCTCCCAGATGAGGAGTAATTTGAATGGCTTTACAAGCGGGCTCTACTACCTGTATCCCCAGCACATACTCGCTCAGCCAGGGCGTGGGGCCTGCTGCCCAGCCATGACAAAGGCTTCTGCGATAGCCGATATAGCAGTATTCGCCAAAATCCCCGTGTATGTCTCTGGCCTCTTCAAAATTAAGCTCGTCAATAGCACTGGAATTTTTTGCCATTTCCAGGTCAAAATCTTCCCAGAAGGTGGTTGCTCCTTTGTCCAGCATGCCTCCCCAGTAGGTGCGTATCATTTCCATGGCACCCGCATAGTCACCGGCCTGCGCCATAGCTTCCAGCATATAATAACCATAAAAAGTAGAGAAGTTCTGCGCACCATTTTTAGCAATCACTTCCTGATTGGCTTGTTGAGCAGGTAGGAGTTCAGCCAAAGTCATAAGAGCTGCAGCCTGTTTAGCCCCAACATGATCGGGAACATATCGCCTCAGGCGCTGAACGGCGGCTTGACATGCTGCCTGCATTTCAGGGTTTTTCAGAATTTCAGAGAGTTCCTGCCCGGCTTCCAGCGTCATGATGAGCAACGCCTGCAAACCCGCATGTACCGCCTGAGGATTTTCACTGGAAGGCCAGTCCAGAAAGCGGTTACCATCCAGCTTCTCCCGATTGTTTTCATCAATATAAGTCATCAGTTTCTGCAAAAGCTCATTCAAATATTCTTCTTGCTCTTTCAGATAAGCCAGGTCGCCATGAAACTGGTACCAGTCGCGATGAATCATGATCCACCACATAGAATAAGAGCTGATGCCATTCATCCATTCGGTAGCGGGCGTTACATCCCGTATCAGGTCCAGGCTTTTGGGTACTACCTCATTGTAGCCAAACACCGTATTGACTGTCATCACTTCCGGATGCAGGTCGCCTACCCATACCAGTCGGTCGCGTTTGATGCCATCCCAGAGGTAATTTTGCATGTTTAGGTGAACAGTATACGCCCCGGTTTCCCAGATTTTGTTGAGTCTTTGGTCGCTGGACTTAAAAGATCCGAGGTAGGGAATATCGCGGAAGATGAAAGCAGCACGGGCTTCTCTCAGCCTCAGGTCAGCATTAGGTGTAAGCACATCTATGCGAACGAAGCGAAAGCCGGTATTGCCCACTTCTACTTTGCCCAGCCAGGGTACGTCTATGGTAAAGTCACGCAGGGCATGATCATTGGTCGCATTCTGATCGGTATAAGGCTCTGCCATAGCTTCCATGGCTGACTCTCCAAAGCGAAGGCGCACTTTGATAGGCTTTTGGTCTTCAGTAGTGAAATAGGTCACCAGTTGTAGCCCACCATGCAGCTCTTTACCATAGTCAAGCAGGATAGAAGCGGTATGATCTTCGCTGCTGCGCAGCAGGCATGTGCCTTTGACATTACTCAGGTCAGACTGCCCGTTTCCGGCTTGCAATAATACTTCAGGGTTTTGAATGTGCTGCTCCTCATCTGTTGACTGCCACAAAATTTTCTGAGGAGAGAGATACACTTTGATACGCTCGTCTTTTTCTGCCACCCGCTGATAGGTATCCGAAAACACCGGAGGTAGCTGGGCATGGGCCTGTGCACAGATAAAGGTAATGAATAAAAGGTTGAAAAGTGATTTTTTTGACTTTTCAGATAGAGGCGTAAGAATAAAGAACATTGATCAGCATGTTGGATGTCAATAGCTTATGAAGACTATAATTTTGTTTATCAAGATCAGGATAAATCAACTTCAAACCAAGCCTATGATTGATAAGTAGGAGCAAAATCATAGCTTTGTAAGCAGCCTTGTGCGAGCGGAAAAATTAAAGCTATGGAAGGATTACAACCACAAATACTGGAAGATCTGGTAAGGGTAAGAATGCCATTCGGTAAGTACAAAGATCGCCTGATTTGTGATTTGCCGGTGAGTTACCTGGAGTGGTTTGCCAACAAAGGCTTTCCTCAGGGCAAACTGGGCATGTTGCTTTCCACCATGCTGGTCATCAAAAGCAATGGGCTGGATTATCTGCTGGCACCTTTAAAAAGGAAACCGAAGTAATCTCCTGTATCAGCCGCCAAATTTATTAACTTGCACCCCTTTTTCACGGATCAGATACCAAGGCATGGCAGCGGATATATCTCAACTTCTCAAAACTTATTTTGGCTACGAAAACTTCCGACCTCAACAGGAGGAAATCATCACGCATACCCTGAATAAACAGGACAGCCTGATCATCATGCCTACCGGTGGGGGGAAATCACTTTGTTATCAGCTCCCCGCTTTGGCTTTGGATGGACTGACCCTGGTCATTTCTCCTTTAATCGCGCTGATGCAGGATCAGGTAGATGCCCTGAAAGCCAATGGTATCGCTGCGGCAGCGCTGAACAGTAGCAATACCGCTGAAGAAAAGAGGGAGATTAAGTCTCAGATGGATGAGGGGACGCTGAAATTGCTGTATATTTCTCCTGAGCGTGCCCTGACCCCTGCCTTCATTAACTTCATCAAAAACAGGAAAGTTAGTTTTATCGCCATAGATGAAGCACATTGTGTATCCATCTGGGGCAACGACTTTCGGCAGGAATATACCCGCCTTCCGGAAATGATGCGGCATTTTCCGCATGTGCCTTTTATGGCCCTTACCGCTACTGCGGATAGAGCAACGCAAACGGATATTGCTGAGAAGTTAGCGCTGAGAAATCCTCAGAAATTTTTATCCAGCTTTGAGCGGAAAAACCTTCATCTCCAGGTAGCTCCAGCAGTCCAAAGGTTACATTCCATCAAGGATTATGTAGTGGAAAGGAAGGATGAATGTGGTATCATCTACTGCCTGAGCCGTAAATCTACCGAGAAAATATCCAGTGCGCTCTGCGAAGTAGGCATCAAAGCAGCTTATTACCATGCGGAATTGAGCGGAGCGGAACGAAACCGTATACAGCAGGCTTTTCAGCAAGATGAAATCAAAGTAATTTGTGCGACCATCGCTTTTGGGATGGGCATAGATAAGCCCAATATCCGCTATGTGCTGCACTTCAATCTACCCAAAAATATAGAAAGCTACTATCAGGAAATTGGGCGGGCAGGCAGAGATGGATTGGCGGCAGATACCATACTGTACTTTAGTTTTCAGGACGCGCAGATACTGCGTCAGTTTATAGATGATAGTGCTGCCGATGAATCTTTTAAGATTGTGCAGCGCTCAAAACTAAACCGTATGTTAGAGTTCGGACAAGCTAGCAGCTGTCGTACCAATATGGTTTTGAGCTATTTTGGTGAGCATCGCTCCGAGGCCTGCGGCCATTGTGATAACTGCCTGAACCCTCCTGAGCATTTTGATGGGACCGTACTTTGTCAGAAAGCTCTATCCGCAGCTAAGCGACTAAATGAAGGTGTAGCTGTAAATATGCTGGTGGATATATTGAGAGGGTCGGAAAGAAAAGAAATTATTAGCCAGGGCTACAATCAGATCAGGACTTTTGGAGCCGGTAAAGATATCAGCCGTGAGGATTGGCTGAGCTATGTCGGACAAATGATCAATCAGGGTGTATTGGAAATCGATTTTACTGATTACAATAAGCTGAAGGTTACGCATATAGGAGAGCAGGTACTCTTTGAAGGGCAAAAAATCAAGCTATCCAAACCCAGCCATGCTCCGGAGAAAAAAGTGGGTAAAAGTAAGACTGCTACTTTTGAAGATGCGCTCTTTGACCATCTGCGTGACGTGCGAAAAAATTTGGCCAAGCATGAGGATGTACCTGCCTATGTTATTTTTAATGATTCTACCCTACAGGAGATGGTAGCAGAGAGGCCTATGTATCTGAGTGATATGGCTTCTATATCCGGAGTGGGTAAGCACAAACTGGAGAAGTACGGAGAGATTTTTTTGAGTGCCATTCAATCTTTTGTGCTGAAAGAAAGTACGCCTAAAAACATCAAAGGCAAAACTTATCTGGAAACCTATTCCATGCTTAAGCAAGGGCATTCTCCGGAAGAAATAGGAGCGCAGAGAGGATTGAACGTCCTTACGGTATATAGTCATATTGCCTACCTGTATGAAAAAGGTGAAGCGGTGGATATATCTGCTTACATCAGGGATGAAGAGATCAACGAAATAATGCAGGCGTGGTACAAACTTGGTAAACCTGAGGTGCTGAAAGATATCTACATTCAGCTGGAAGAAAAGTATCCCTACTATAAACTCCGACTTGCACTTTCTTTCATCAAACGAGGTTAATATTCAATTTTTATCTTTGCATAGTACCAGAATATTTGAAAGCCAAGTGTGTTCATATAGACTTACCGTAGATTTAGTCCTATCTACATACTAGTATTTTTATACTACTTTATTTATGTATAATTGCATGTCTGTATCAATTATTTTAAGCAGTTAAAATTGTTGGAACATATAAAATATAATTATTACAATAATTATTTGTATTTTAATGCTTAAATATACTAATCTTGCGTTATGAGATATTTGAGCTTTATCTGGATTTGTTCTCTTGGATTAATTATACACCCTTTTATCAATAAGCCGTCAGTGGATACTTCTGTCCTTGCTGTCAATCATCAGATAATTGGTAAGTGGCATTTGAGCAGTCAGGAAATGCTCATTAATGGGAAAGAAATCCATCAGCATTTTGAGGAAATGGCAGCGCAGGTATCAGCTAAATCCGGCCATGCTGTAGACCCCGCGCTATTAGCAGACAAGTTCAGGAAAGGTTTTCGCGGTATTCCTGAAGGTACAGTATTTGAATTTAATGATAACTTTTCTTATAAAATTGTCATGCCTGACAATCAGGTTCAGCAAGGTTTCTGGCGTATTAAAAATGACCATACCATTCTATTAAATGCGCAGGAAGAAGAAATGTACCTGGAAATCAAGTCAATAGAAAAAGATACTGCCACAGTGGCAATCAAAGAAGAGAAAAATACGAACGGAAGCAGGTACGTAAAGATGGAATTGATAATAGACCTCACTCGCTAGCATTTCGTCTAGTTACATTGCCCTTACTAAAAGCTTCCTTTCAGGGGGGAAATCTCTTTTAGCATACGAATTAGTCCCTCAAGCTAGTCTGTAAACAAATTGCGAAATTTTAATTAAAATTTTCCTGACTCAACATCGCTGACATTTCCGCTAACAGTTTATTGGCGATTGTTTGAGAGGAAATTATCTTTCCTTGGGTGACACTTACAGGTCCAAAAATTTTACTGTTCTCCTTTTTCAACATGTACCCGTTAATTTTCAGAACAATTTTGAGCACTGCCAACTTGTCTTAATCAAGCTGGTATAATATAGCTCAATAAGCAGGAAAGCAGCCCTAAGGTAGCTTTTTTATGTTGGTAGTTTTCATACCATACTGGCTACTAGTACGTTATATCCTTCAGAGGCGGAACGATTCCTGTCACTAAGCCTTTATCATTGTACAAACTAATGAGGAACAGTCATGAAAATATTTAGAATAACACTCATCAGTGGATTGCTCCTTTTTTTCGGTCTTTCAGCCTTCATCTGGAAGAATGATCCGATCAAAAGCCTGATGAATACCATAGAGCAGAAGTTACAGACCTATAGGGTAAATTATCATCCTGAAAAAATTTATGTGCAACTGGACAAACCTCAGTACGTAGCTGGAGAAACAGTGTGGTTCAAAGCCTATCTGGTAGATGCCGCTACTAACGAACCCGTTTCGCAGGAAGAAGTAGTACATATAAACATACTGGACAAGCAGGGTGAGGCAGTAGAGCGTATCAAACTTAAGTCAACAGATGGGAAAATTGCAGGAAGCTTAAGCCTGCCGAGTTCACTTCCGGGTGGCGAGTATCAGATGGTAGCCTATACTGATTGGATGCGTAATTTTGATGATGAGTCATTCTTCCGCAAATCCATTCGTATATGGGAAGTAACTGCCGAGCAGGAGGCATTACAACAAAGCAGTACCGATCAGCTAAGTCAGCTGGCTGATTTGCAGTTTTTTCCTGAGGGAGGAGACTGGGTAGCAGGTATTGAATCAACTATTGCCTTCAAAGCAACTGATCGTGAAGGACTAGGCGTAGCAGTAAAAGGTGAAATACAGGATAGTGAAGGTAATATCGTCACAAGCTTTGAGAGCCTGCATGCCGGCATGGGTGTTTTTAGCCTGCTGCCTGAAGCGGAAACCCAGTATACAGCCGTACTTACCAAAGCTGATGGAAGTACTGAGCGATATCAGCTTCCCCAGGTGCAGGAAAACGGGTACGTATTATCTGTAGATGAATATGCTGAACAGAATCAGTTGCTGGTTGATGTAAAAAGTAAGGTTAATGAGCGTGAAGACTTATTGCTGACTTTAGTAGGAAACGATAAAATGCTGTACTCAGAAGCTTTGTCAGCAGCAGAAGGTGAGCATCAGGTCAGTATTGCAAAGAGTGAATTACCTGCGGGTATTAACCGTATTACTCTGGTTACTGCTGAAGGTGAGCCGCTGGCGGAGAGGTTAGTATTCTTGCATCCCGAACGTCAGCTCCAGCTGAATGTCAAAATGGATGAGCCTCAGTACCTGAAAAGAGAAGAGGTAAGCCTTACCGTAGAGACCACTGATGCCGATGGCAATCCTGTACCTGCTAATATATCATTGGCGATAACGGATGAAGAGTTGGTACCGGAAGATTTGGAGAAGAGAAATATCTTTTCTCATCTATTGCTAACCTCTGACCTCAAAGGTTTTGTGGAACAGCCTGATTATTACTTTAATGATATTACTGAAGAGAAGCAACTTGCTTTGCGTAATGTAATGATGACACACGGATGGCGTCGCTTTGCATGGAACGAAGAACTGCCACAGGTAGCTCATACCCAGAAGGCAGCATTATCTATTGATGGTAAGCTGGTAAAGGATAATGGTGATCCTGTTGAACATGGAGAAGTAATCCTCTATGTCAAAGATCAGCACCAGATATTTCTGGTAGAAGAAACCGATGAAGAAGGTAACTTCTCTTTTGAAGGCTTTGATTTTACGGATAGTGTAGAGCTGGTCATGCAGGGTACAACCGCCAAGGGTAGCCGCGATGTGAAAGTAGTGATGGATGAACAAGGCTTCGTACCTGAATGGAATGAAGCGACTGAGTTCATTGCACCTGACCAACTGTTAGCTACTACCGAACAATATGTAAGCAGAAGTGCCAACCAGGCTTCGGTAGAAGAATCTAGACTGGGACTGAAAGAAATGCTGCTGAAAGAAATTGTGGTAGAAGAAAGACGTGAAAATCTTGTTGAGCCTTTCAAGCTGCATAGTAGAGCAGATGTGGTAATAGATGCCGAAACACTGCCCATAGCTCCTTCAGGCAACATTCTGGAAGCTTTACAGGGTAGAATCGCGGGCGTGCAAATATACCGCTCCGGTATGTTTGATTATCGTGCGGTGATCCGCGGATATGGCTCTCCACTTTATTTGATTGATGGTGTGCCGGTAGATGCCTCAGCCATGTCTATGGTAAGCCAGTACGATATAGACAGGGTTGAAGTACTCAAAGGTCCTTCTGCTGCCATTTACGGTGGTCGTGGAGGCGGGGGAGTCATCGCACTTTTTACCAAGCGGGGTGGGCCACAGTACGAAGAAGTGGAACCCTCTGAGAACATCATTCTGCATAAGGCCCATGGCTTCCATAAGGTAAGAGAATTTTACTCTCCTAAGTACACTGCTGAGGGTAAGACAGATTTGCCTGATTACCGCACTACTTTGTACTGGAACCCTAATGTACAGACCAATGAAGAGGGTAAAGCTACGGTATCATTCTATACTGCCGACAGAAATACCAGCTACCGCATAGTGATGAACGGACTTACTGCTGCCGGCCTTCCCGGAAGTGCAGAAT
Organism: Catalinimonas alkaloidigena; assembly: GCF_029504655.1. Lineage (NCBI taxonomy): Bacteria > Pseudomonadati > Bacteroidota > Cytophagia > Cytophagales > Catalimonadaceae > Catalinimonas > Catalinimonas alkaloidigena. The sequence goes on along the minus strand of NZ_JAQFIL010000001.1, from coordinate 5,623,209 downwards.
ATACATTTGAAGTCAATACACCGGAAGCAGTCTCTCCCTAAAAGCAAGGTTGAAATAACTCCTTAAGAATGAAATCCCAGGCCATAGGCTTGGGATTTTTTTTAACTGGCTGAGGGGAGTTTATTTATACACTGCATTTTAGATTTTAGAAAGTAATTTGTAAAATAAATTAAACGAAATTTGACATTATTCTTTAAATGATTTGTATTTGTTAAACTATTTAAAAAATAATTTAAACAAAAATAGATAATCTGATAACATTCACCAGCGCTTCAAGTTCTGCTTCTATATTTTCAACTTAACTTTTGAAATAATGAAGAAGCGAATTTTTTCTATGATGACAGCAGCTATGTTTGTAGCCTTTGCTTCCTATGCAAATGGAGGTAGTAATGAAGCCACCACCAATGCTGCTAATAATGACAATACTACTACAGAAAGAACTTCTGAAGAGCCATTACAGTCTATGGATATTGTTGATCTGGCAGGCTCACAAGACAACCTTTCTACCTTGGTTGCTGCTGTAAAAGCGGCCGGACTGGTAGAAACACTGAAAGGTGACGGTCCATTTACTGTTTTTGCTCCTACTGATGAAGCATTTGCAGCCCTACCCGAAGGAACTTTGGAGATGCTGCTTAAGCCGGAAAACAAAGATAAGCTGGTTGCGATCCTTACTTATCATGTGGTATCAGGATCAGTAGAATCTAGTGCTCTGTCTGATGGTATGGAAGTGTCTACTGTAGAAGGCAGCGATATCGCAGTAGAAATAGAAGGGGAAAGTGTAATGATTAACAATGCCTCTGTTGTAAACGCTAATGTAGGTGCTTCTAATGGAGTAGTCCACGTAATTGACAAGGTGATTTTACCACCAAACATGTAATTAGCAGGTTCACACACAAAGTGCAAAGAGCAGTACGATTTTGTTGTACTGCTCTTTTTTGTTTTAACACTTTCTGTCAAATTGCGGCATGAAGTATCCTTATCTGCTGTTAGTTGGTGCCACATTGTTTTGGGCAGGAAATGTCGTTTTGAGCAAAGCCATATCTACAGAAATACCACCGATAAGCCTGGCTTTCTGGCGTTGGAGCACAGCGTTTGTAGTGATTGCTGGCTTCGGATGGAAAAAAGTAATACAGGACTGGGATAGTATTCGTAGTAACTTACCTATACTCTTGCCGCTTTCACTATTGGGCATTACCGCCTTCAATACCATGATCTACCTTGCCCTTCAGACTACTACAGCACTCAATAGCCTTCTTTTGCAGTCCTTTCAGCCCGTAGTGGTTGCGGTTTTATCCTATTTTTTCCTGAAGGATCGCCTGGGAAAATGGCAGGTGCTGGGCATTGTCATTTCTTTATTAGGTACATTAGTACTGGTAGCCAAAGGAGACATAAGCTCACTTTCAGGAACAGATTTTAACCAGGGAGATCTGTGGATCATTGCCGCTGTGGCTTGTTACGCTACCTATACGGTCTTGTTAAAATTTCGTCCCGCTATGCATCCGTTGAGCTTTCTGATGGTTACCTTTTTTCTGGGCACCCTGATGTTGCTGCCTTTCTATCTTTGGGAACACACCTATGCTGAGCCTATAGTCTGGAATTCAGCCGTATGGATGACAATCGCTTACCTGGGAATTTTTCCTTCCTTTATCTCCTATCTCTTTTTTAACGAAGCAGTGCGTAAGGTGGGAGCCAACACCGCAGGTTTATTTACCCACCTGATTCCTCTTTTTGGCAGTTTGATGGCTATTCTTTTCCTGGGAGAAACTTTCTACACCTTTCATGCAGTGGGCATTAGCCTGACTTTTAGTGGAATTTATCTGGTAATCAGGAACAAGATTTCTCCTAGAAAGAAGAAACAGTTGCAGTAAAAAGGTGATTTGAATCAGCATATGACTAAATCATGATTTTTCGGCTTTAGTCCGAACGATTACCCTCCTTAGCTTGTAAAATAACTACAAAACGGAATATTTTTTTGAACTTATAATTTTTCTTATATGACATTAAATATAGAAAAAAGCAGGATTTTTCGTGCTTTATCTATTCTACTCGCCCTCAGTATGGGAGTAGTATTGATAAGTTGCGAAGAGGATGAAGATGTAATAGACGATGGTGAGAGCGAACTTACCATTTATGAAGAGATTGCAGACAGTCCCGATTTTACATTGCTGGCAGCGGCCATTGACAAGGCAAATCTGGCAGATCAATTGGATAGCGAAGGAAGCTTTACCCTACTGGCCCCGTCTGATAATGCTTTTATCAGTGCAGGTATTACGAATCTGGATAACTACAGTGCAGATGAACTGGCGGATATTCTTGAATACCATGTCATCAATGAAGAACTGCTGATAGAAGATTTTGTAGAATCAAAAGAAGAGGAGACACTGGACGGAACACTTTATGTAATTCCTACAGAGCAGAGTATTTACCTGAATGCCAACGCACAATTTGTAAGGCCGGTAAATGTTGACGCTACCAATGGGGTAATTCATGTAGTAGACAATGTACTTGAAGAACCTCAAAATAATGTTGCTGAAATCATCGGTGATGATGAAGATCTGGCAATATTGCAGGAAGCTATAGCCCAGGCAGGCATCAGCGATGTACTGACTCAGGAAGGTCCGTATACCATTTTTGCGCCTACTGACGCAGCCTTTGAAAAACTGTTTGACGAATTGGGCGTATCCTCTCTGGCGGAGCTTTCCAGCGATCAGTTGACCGATATTCTTCAGTATCATGTCATTGAAGAGAGAACATTTAGTCCCGAACTGGAAGCAGGTAGTCAGAGTACGCTATTAGGAGAAAATTTTACCATTACATTTGATAATGCTATTCTGCTGGTAGATGATAACGAAACTACCGAGAACGCAGTTGTGGTAGCAGGTGACCGCTTAGGAAACAATGGTGTAGTTCACTATATTGATGAAGTGATGCTGCCTTCAGCCTCAGAATAATAACACTGCATATCCATAGTAAAAGCCGTATTGTCTTCGGATGATACGGCTTTTTTTTATCAATATACTTACAATAAAGAGTATAGATAATCTTTATATCCTCAACTTTCGTATTGTTCAATAACATTAAACCCTGAAAACTATGAGAACATTAACCCTTTTATGCTTGACTACTCTATTGAGCTTCTCTCTATGTGCTCAGAACCTTGAGCAGCGTAAAATCAGCGACTTTAAGAGCGTTAAATTTGAAGGCAGAGGAGACCTGATCCTGACTGAGGGCAATACAGCTGCTTTGGAACTGGAAGCCGGTGATGGTGTAGACCTCAGCCGTGTCAGGACTTATGTACAGGGCAATACACTGTATATCAAATATGACAGAGATGATGAAGTCTGGGACATGCACCCTAAAATTATCGTCTATCTCTCGTATCGTAGTCTGCATGAAATCAGCGCAGCGGGTATTATAGATGTGAGAACGGAATCACCCATCAGAAATTCATCCTTCAGTTTCATCGCTGAGGGCATGGGTAAAAGCAATCTGGAGGTAGCGGTAGACCGAATCACCGTGCAAATCGCCGGTACGGCTGATGTGAAGCTCAGAGGTATAGTAAACCGGGGAAGTCTGATACTGGAAGGTACAGGTGAACTGGATGCATTTGACATGAAAGCTGCTTCTATTGATGCTGAAGTTAACGGTACGGGTTCCCTGTTTGTATATGCGACCGAACGTCTGCATGTAGAAGCTAATGGCTTTGGAGCGCAAGTAAAATATAAAGGAAATCCCGCAGATAAAGTGATAGACAAGTCCGGCTGGGTATCGGTCAAGCAGGTGAATAGCCGGTAAACACAAAGCTCCCTGCCAAGTAAATTAGCAGGGAGTACAATTATGTATAAACACTAGAAAACTTATTTTACTCCGCTGTCCAGAGAGGGTTGCCTGCCGGCACAAAGATTACTGGTACTTCGTCAATAAACGTATCCATCCATTCGGCACAGTACTGCATACCGGGCTCCTCTGAGTCGGCATGTCCCATCACGATCAATGCTTTTTGGATACCTGCTTCCAGCCCATCCCGCACATATTCTATCGTTTCCCACTCGGCACTTTCTCCTACAATCAGTACGTCAATGTCCGATTCGCGTATCATCTTCACCTGCGGACGCATGCCGTAAGCGCCCGGCAGTATCCCTACCCGGCTGATTTCCATATCAGCAGAGCCCACGACCCTTACAGTGCTGGTATTGAATTTTTTGCGAAGCTCACTGGCCAATGCTCCCAGATTGGTGGCAGGGATATCAAAAAGCTGCTGATCCCCATCCCGGTACTTGGCCCAGTCAAACGCCCGCACCACACCCACAAAGATGCCATCGGGCTCGGTCATATGCCAGTAGTCGTGGAAGCGCCATACCACCATATTATGATCCCGGATAAATTTCATTTTAGCACGGAACACTGGATCATCCTCAAAGTAAGTCTTATCGTCCAGATGGTTGTAGAAAGTAGGTTCGTGGGTGATGATGAGGTTAGCCCCTTGCGCGTATGCCCGTTTGAGCACATCCAGCGTAGCCATAAAAGTAGTAGCGATGCCTGACACTTCCTGCTCCCAGTCTCCCGCCTTGATGGTATCTACCCCTCCTGGCTGCCATTCTACAGTCAGGTTTTCTTTGATACGTTCAATCACTTCACCTACAGTCATGGCTTTAGGCTTAGCATTTTCAGTAGTAGGGGAAGCATAGGGTTGTGCCTGGAGGAGGCCAGAGCAGAGACATAAGAGAGCAAGCAGGAATAGGCGTAAGCTTTGCATAGGTCATTGGATTTAGTAGCAGCCCATAATATACAGAGGGAAGCTAAAGTAAGCCAAATCCTGCATCAAATAATGTAGTAGGTCGGTGCAAGCGTAGTTGGCGGTAACAGGAGAGACTGATTATCAGGATAACTCGATTTTGCTTCAATCTTATATGCTCCAAAATCCATAAATTTATGATAATCAGGGGCAAGCCGGACGGGCTTTTCCTTTTTCATTGATAAAAGTTTTGTTCAGCGTGGAGTCTTTGCTGGCTTAAAAGTTCAAACCAAGCTGGTGAGTATTGGTAAAGATTTCCGGGCCCCGCTGGCTCCACAGCGCCGCATAAGCTGCGTTTCGTAATGAACGTCAACATTTCTTTTACTCCATTACATTCAATAAAATAAATCAGAAAAACTTCTATTCATCCCAAAACCAATATTTTTGCTGTACTCAATCATAGAAAACTATTCATCCAAACCTTACAGCATGCATGCACAGCCTGAAAAGATAGCCATTATTGGCGGAGGAATCGCCGGTCTGACGCTGGCGATCTGCCTGAAAGGTAAAGGTTATCATTGCCAGATCTTTGAGAAACAGGCGGAACTCCGGGAGGTAGGGGCCGCCATCAGTATATTTCCCAATGCTTTGCGGGTATTTCGTGCGTTGGGCATGATGGAAGATATACTGGCGAGTAGTGGCGAGATGACCCAGGTTTTTATGAAAACCGCTCAGGGTAAAATTCTTGCCAAATCCGAACCTCAATACGATCTGCCTACCGTGTGCATGCATAGAGCGGATTTACATTCCATTCTTCTGAAGCATACTTCGGCTGAGCTTTTTCCCGCGCATGAACTCAGCACTCTGGACAACCTGCCTGACGGAAAAGTGGAAGTGGTTTTTCAAAATGAAATGACTAAGACCTTTGATGCAGTGATTGGAGCTGATGGCATACATTCCGCAGTCCGGCAGTACGTGATTGGGGATGGTAAGCCGGTATTCAGGGGTTATAACATCTGGAGAGGAATAGTAGACGCTGACTTTGCCATAGGATACGGCAGCGAGACGTATGGAATTGGAAAAAGGGTAGGCATTGTACCGATTAAAGACGGCAAATACGGTTGGTGGGCAAGCTACAATGAAGATTTTATGCAGGATGACGCCCCCGAAGGCACAGCGGCAAAGCTGCAAAGACTATTTGGCCACTGGCATCATCCTATACCCGAACTCATGGCTAAGACGGAGCACATTCTGAAGAATAGCCTGGCTGACAGGCTTCCTAAAGCTGGTTGGAGTAAAGGGAATGTTACATTGCTGGGAGATGCCGCTCATCCGACTACACCCAATCTGGGGCAGGGAGGCTGTATGGCAATTGAAGGTGCTTATCTGCTGGCCAAGGCTATTGAGAAGTATGGTTTAGGAGCGAAAGCATTTCAGCGCTACGAAGCCTTGCATTTTCCCCGTACAAAATCCGTCACAGAGGAAAGCCTGCGCATGGGCAAAATGGGACAGCTTGAGAACTCTCTTGCGATCTTCTTCAGAAATTACCTATTTAGGATAATGCCATCTTCGCTGGCCATGAAAATGATTGACAAATACTTTTCCTATGACGTATGCAAAGTAGAAGTTTAACACTTGTCCGGTCCTAATTCAATTTCAACTATGCCTCAAGCCGCAGGATACTCAGGATCGCCTCTGGAGAAAAAGCTCGGCCTGAAGTCAGGTTTTGTGATCCGGCTCATCAACCCTCCCAACCATTATTTTGAACTGTTTCAGACCATTCCTCCCGATATTGAGATAAAATCCGATACAAAATCACCCAAAGACTTCATCCATTTCTTTACCCAAGAGGCTGCGGAACTGGAAGATAAACTCCCCAGGCTAAAACAGGAGATCAAAGCCAATGGTATGCTCTGGATAAGCTGGCCCAAGAAAGCTTCCCGAGTGCCTACTGATATTACCGAAGGCACCATCCGAGACGCTGCCTTAGCCATCGGCCTGGTAGACGTAAAAGTATGTGCGGTAGATATCATCTGGTCAGGATTGAAGCTGGTAATTCCCGTGAAGGGTAGAAAGTAGGACAGCCATCGGACTCTTTTTTCCTACCTATCTTTTGTTATCTTCGCCCGGAACGGGATAAAACTTATGTTGGAAGACTTATTATCTGAAGTCAGGCACTGTACTGTGTGCGAACCCCACCTCCCACTGGGAGCGAGGCCGGTATTATCTGCCCATCCGAAAAGCAAAATACTGGTGGTAGGACAGGCTCCCGGAACTAAGGTACATGCCAGCGGCATCCCCTGGAATGACCAGAGTGGCAGGACCTTGCGAAAATGGCTGGGCGTAAGTGATGAGGAGTTTTATACGCCTGAGAAATTTGCCATAGTGCCTATGGGGTTCTGTTATCCGGGAAAAGGTAAATCAGGAGACCTGCCTCCCCGTAAAGAATGTGCTCCCCTCTGGCATGCAGCGCTCTTGGAACGTATGTCCGAGCTACAACTGACCCTACTGATCGGTCAGTACGCCCAGAAGTACTACCTGAAAGGTCATGCCAAGAAAAACCTGACGGAAACGGTCCGTAGCTTTGAAGATTACCAGCCCGATTGTATTCCTTTGCCGCACCCTTCGCCCCGCAATCGCTTCTGGCTGAAGAAAAACCCTTGGTTTGAGGAAATCCTTATTCCGCAACTGCAGTATCGTGTGAAAAAGGTTTTATATTGAGGCTTAAAAAAAAGAATCCATAACAAGCTCAGTACTCAGTGAAAAACCTATGCTTCTCTCATTTTCCTGCTTTGGCCTGTCTGCTCTTGCTGGCAGCTTCCTGTAGTCCTAAAATAGCCCAAAGAACCCGCTACTTTCCTCAGCAGCAGGAACTGGTGAAGCAAATGCCGGAGAAGGAGAACCTGTGGATTTTTATCATGGCCGGCCAATCCAATATGGCGGGTAGGGGAAGGGTAGAACCGGAAGACACTATTGCGCATCCCCGAATACTCACCATCAATCAGGAAAAGGAGTGGATAGTGGCCAAAGAACCGCTGCACTTCTACGAACCTAAGCTCACCGGACTGGACTGTGGCTTGGCTTTTGGCAGGGAACTGCTCAGGCATGTGCCCGACTCTATCAGTATCGCGCTGATTCCCTGTGCGGTGGGCGGCAGTGCCATTCAGCAGTGGCTGGGAGATTCTACCTTTAGAAACGTACAGCTCATGCATAATTTTGAAGAGAAAGTAGACCTTGCCCGGCAGTCTGGTCATATCAAAGGTATACTCTGGCATCAGGGAGAGAGCGACGCTACTGACGAACTGATACCATTATATCCGGCACAGCTTGGTAAGCTGATAAGCACTTTCAGAACATATATTGGCGATGCTAATCTGCCGGTGCTGATAGGAGAGCTGGGACCCTATGCCACCCCTGATGAAAAACAGCAGCGATGGCACCGTATCAATGAGGCAATTCATCAGTTTGCGGATTCAGATCAACTGATCAGGGTAGCAAGTACCAGCGACTTGCAACATAAGGGAGATGATGTACATTTTAATTCTGAATCGCAGAGAATACTAGGCAAGAGGTTCGCTGAAAAATACCTGGAAATAGCAGAGCAGCCTACAGGCGTATACAGCAAGCCCTGAACCTATAAAAGCATTTATGTATGTATAGCCGAGAAGACCTGATACAGGATATAGAGAGTTTAGGCGTTGATGCGCAGGGTACACTGCTGATTCATTCCTCCATGAAGGCCATAGGCGAGGTGGAAGGTGGTGCGGAAACCGTTTTAGACGCATTTATAGCGTATATGAAAGATGGACTGCTGATTTTTCCTACCCATACCTGGCATAAAGACAATAATAAAGATGGGATTTATAATCCGCTGACTGAACCCTCCTGCGTAGGCATATTGAGCAATCTGTTTATGCAGCGTCCGGGAGTGGTACGTTCTCTGCATCCTTCTCATTCGATAGCGGCTCTGGGTAAAGATGCTGAAGCCTATACTGAGGGTGAGGAAAAAAGTAGCACGCCCTGTCCCAGAGAAGGCTGCTGGGGCAAGCTCTACGACCGGGACGCGCAGATCCTGTTTCTGGGATGCAGTACAAAATCCAACACCTATATCCACAGTGTAGAAGAGTGGTGCGACGTGCCTGAACGACTGACAGAAGATTACCATCATTATAGGATTATCAAACCTGATGGTGCGGTAGTGGATTATTCACAACGCAACCATTCCAAGAAGTATGGTGATGTATCCAGAAATTATGATAAGCTGCTGAAGCCCAGTTTATACCATGGCATTATCCGTGAAGGAAAGATAGGTGATGCGGCATCTTATCTGTGTGATGCCCGCCCTATGGCTGAGCTTACGCTTGCCTTCCTGAAAAGAGCACCCAATCTTTTTCTGGACGATACGCCAATCCCGGAGGATTGGTATAGGTAGTGAAGTATTCCTGTTAAAATTAGTCTTTTTTACTCGTTTATTTTTTGTCCTTTTTCCAAACCTTGGGATAGGTTAAAACATTGTATGGGTGTTACATATAAGTATCATTTTTTAAGTCATTATAATTTTTTAAACTATAAATATACGACCATGGCTAAACCCGATAAAGTCCCTGAGCAGGGACAAAAGAAACAACCCGGAAAAGAACATCAAATGCACCCTGAGCCGGAGATCATCAGAAAAGGTTATAAAGGTGGAGATCGGCTCAAGGGCAAAGTAGCGCTGATTACGGGAGGCGACAGTGGTATTGGACGAGCAGTCGCTGTACATTTCGCCCACGAAGGTGCAGACATTGCTATTATCTATAAGTCTGAAGACCAGGATGCAGAGAAAACCAAGCGCATGGTAGAGGAGGCAAATAGGAAATGTCTGGTGATCCGGGGTGACTTGAAAGACCACAGTTTTAGTGAAAAGGCAGTGAGTCAAAGCTTGAAGGAATATAAAAAGATTGATATTCTGGTCAACAATGCAGCAGTTCAATTTCCCAAAGATATGCTGGAAGAGATAAGTGATGAGCAACTGGAAAAAACTTTTGATACAAATATCCTGGCGATGATTCGGATGACGAGAGCGCTCATCCCTCATCTGAAAGAAGATGCGCGAATCATCAATACAACTTCTGTGACAGCCTATCGGGGGAGTGCCCACCTGATGGACTATGCCTCTACCAAAGGAGCGATTGTATCTTTTACCCGTTCGCTGGCCAAGAACCTCGCTGAGAAAAAGATACTGGCGAATGGTGTAGCTCCCGGACCTATCTGGACACCGCTTATTCCTGCTACCTTTGATGATGTGAGTAAGTTCGGACAAAATACTCCGCTGGGCCGACCTGGACAGCCTTCTGAGGTTGCTCCGGCTTACGTATTCCTGGCGTCAGAAGACGCTACGTATATGACGGGACAGATCATACATATCAATGGAGGAGAAGTAATAGGGGGTTAATAAGACGTAGAAAAAATCATTTTATGGTAAAACCGTAAATCGGGCAGCCGTTATGCTGCCCGGTTTACGCAGCTTTCCCTACTGTGAATGGTCTTTCACTACTGTCTGATTCCAAATAGAATCTACTTCCCAAATGTCTAGTGACTTTAAGGTTACAATGCCACCTATGGCATAAATTTCTACCCCATCCTGCGAAGGGTCAGGAAATACACGGTTGGTCATGGCTACATAACCATTGTTGCCAAACACCTCCACTACCGAATGATCTACATAAATGTGCATACTTACAGTGCCATCGTCAGTAGGCATAAGGGCGACTGTGCGCTCGCTAAAAGTATCATGGAAGCTTGTGTCGCCTGACTGCGTCCTGTCCATAAAGAGCGATTGGGTAGCTACATCATAGCCAATGATGGTTTCCTGTTCTTCCCCTTTAAAAACTTTTACGCCAAATTCTCCCGCCAGCGCTTCCGCTTCGCTCTGGGTATCTATGGCCTCGTAGGCAAATTCGGCAATGATCTCTAATTGCTTTCCCTGAATATTCTCTAATGACAGATAATTGTCCCCCTCCTGTAGCTGCACATTTTCATCATGCACATGTTGTTGCCGGAGTTTTTGCGTTGCTTCTACCGGCGTCTGGGTCAGGCGTATGCCTTCGGGAAACTCATGTAGGTACAGCTTTCTCACCAGCGACTGGGCAGAGCGCCAGGGTGTGGTAGGAATCTCCCCGGCATATTGCCAGTTGTTAATCCAGCCTATCAGTAGCAGACCTTCGTCGGGCACATTGTTCCAGGTGACACCTGCATAGAAATCACGACCATAATCCAGCGTAAGTATCAGGTCATCGGTATTATCATTGGTAAATTCCCTTCCGTTAAAATCCCCGACAAAGTACTGCATGGAAGACCCTATGCTGTCGGTATTGTAGGAGACAAGCAATACCCACTTTTCCTCTCCGGTTTCAGCTACCTGCAGAGGAAAAAGATCAGGGCACTCCCAGATACCATCTACAAAGCCCTGAGGACCAAATTCGCTCATCATATTCCAGTCTATAAGGTTTTGCGACTCATAGAAACGTATTTTTTGCTCCTTTGGAATCGCTACGGACATTACCCACTTTTGTCCTTCCGCATACCAGAAAACTTTAGGGTCACGGAAGTCCTTCATATTCTCATCCAGCACAGGGTTCCCTTCATATTTGGTCCAGCTACGCCCCCTGTCATTGCTGTAAGCGATAGCCTGGGTTTGTAATTTATCAGTATGCGCGGTGTATATGGCCATCATGCAGCCCTCAGGAGAGTCACATAGGCCGCTGGAATTATTTTTATCCACGACTGCGCTGCCGGAAAATATCATGTTGCCGTTTTCCATTTCCAGGGCGATGGGCAGATGCTCCCAATGAAGTAGGTCGGTAGATACGGCATGTCCCCAACTCATATTGCCCCATTGGTTACCCTGGGGATTGTACTGATAAAACAGATGGTATTCTCCGTCAAAGTAGACCAGCCCATTGGGATCGTTCATCCAGTTTTCCTGGGGAGAGAAATGATAAGCAGGACGATAGCGCTCCTGATAGTAAGCATTGCCTGTTTCGGTAGTTTGTACCTCTTGTTCTACAGCAGTTTCAGGGGGCTGACTGCAACTTGATAAGAGGAGTGATACTAAAACGAAGCTGATATAAAAATTTCTCATGTGCTAAGATGGGTCAATGTGTGTGCTACGGATGCGATTGAATCAGCAAATTTAGCCTGAATATTTTGTTCATTGACAAATAGGCATAAAAAAGTAAGGCAATATGAGAAGGATTATGATTTATTCTCGTTCAATAGGTAATGAACGGGTACAAGCGATTGTCCAGTGGTTTACGAAAAAGATTATTTTCTCTATGATTTTATTTCGCCTCATTTTGTGTATTCTGATATTTAGCCAACCGGCCTGTAGTCAGAAGAGTGATAAACCTGTACTGCTAATGAATTCCCGCGTACATATTGGTAGTGGAGAAGTTATTGAAAATGCTGCCCTGGCTTTTGATGATGGAATAATTACCTTATTGGCCGATGCTACCCGTATTCGTTTGGATATGAGTGCCTTTGAAGTGGTGGAAGCTTACGGCTTAGAGGTATATCCTGCTGCCCTGCTGGATACTTTGCCTGCTACCGTAGCAGAAGAAGATTCTCTGTTTTATACTGAACTTAATCAGGGGACTATGCTGGCTACAGCCCGAATCAGGACCCAATCACCTATCCCAAAACTGAAAGAGGGAGCCGAAGCCACTTTTGTGGTCACTGAAAAACCGCTGAAAGAAAGTCCCATTCAAATTCGTTATCTGGTAGTTAAAGGTAAGCTGAAGCGAGAAAATAACGTATCTTTGCGCTTGTTGGGCAGAGTACCATAACAATCTGCCCGCTTAATTTTTTACAGTATACAATAGAATGAATTAAATCTGTGGAACTCACTTACCTGACTAAAGAAAATATCCAAAAATTCATCCAAAGTGCGCTCAATGAAGACATAGGCGAAGGTGACCATTCCTCGCTGGCGGCCATTCCTGAAGCAGCCCAAAGTCGTGCAAGGCTGCTCATCAAAGGAGAAGGTATACTGGCAGGTGTAGCGCTGGCGCAGCAAATCCTGAATACAGTAGATGCTTCTCTGGAAATAGAAACCTATTGTAAAGATGGACAGGCGGTCAAGTACGGGGAGGTAGGTTTTGCCGTGAGCGGAAGCGCACGCTCCATACTATCAGCAGAAAGGCTGCTGCTCAATTGTATGCAGCGCATGAGCGGTATCGCTACCTATACCCATTCCCTGAAAGAGTTGATCAAGCATACTGATGCCAAACTGCTGGACACCCGCAAAACCACCCCTAATTTCAGGTTGCCTGAAAAGTGGGCAGTGGCTATCGGGGGTGGCACAAATCACCGCTTTGCGCTTTACGACATGATCATGCTCAAAGACAATCACGTGGATTTTGCCGGAGGCATAGCGCAAGCCATCAGAAGTACTCAGGCTTATCTGGAGAAGCTGGGCAAACCTTTGAAAATTGAGATAGAAACCCGTAACCTGGAAGAAGTCAAGCAAGTGCTGGCCATCGGCGGGGTGGACATTATTATGCTGGACAATATGAGCCCGGAACTAATGCGAGAAGCAGTAAGTCTTATCGGAGGGAAGTACAAGACCGAGGCTTCCGGCAATATCAATGAGCAAACCATCAGCGCCGTAGCGGAGAGTGGAGTTGATGCCATCTCAGTGGGCGCCCTCACCCATTCTGTCAAAAGTATGGACATCAGCCTGAAAGCTTATTAGTAACGTCCGGAAAAGTTATTATTTAGCTATTCTAAATTAATAGAATAGCTTCTCTGTTCTCTCGGAAGTAAATTTTTTCATTAGAAAAGTTTATACTTGCAACCTGATTCTAAAAAATTCAAATTGTTCTTGTAAAAATGATTGTAAAGACCAAAAAATATAAGCTGGAAACAGGAACTTATATCAAGCTGGCAATGCTCAACATTGTCAAAGAACAGTGGTGGGTATTTCTGATCGCCGTCGCCATTGCCTGCGGAGCCTTTTTTATCTGGTCGTGGTGGTGGATTATCGGAGCGGGCATTGCCTTAGTGTTATACTTCTTGTTCTGGCTGATCCAGTTTGCCGGAGTAACCCAGTTGGAGCAAAATAAAATTCTGTTTGAAAGGCTGAGCTATGAAATTAACAGCCAGCAGTTGATGATCAAAGTAAACCCCAAACAGGGCATGCCCCTGAAGTGGGAGATGATTAAAAAAGCTCAGATTGGTAAAGACTATTTCCTTTTGATTGTCTCTAAAGCACAGTTGGTGCACTTACCCTTCCGTATTTTTAATACTGAAAACGAGAAAAAATTTGTAGAGACTATTCTGAAAAGAAAAGGCTATGTGAAGCAGTAGATTACGCATTGAAAATGTAAGATTACAAATTACAGATTCAGCTTAATCTGCTTTAACTATAAATTCCAGATATTTAGATATCAAAAAAGGGACTCAGAATTTTCTGAGTCCCTTTTTAAGTTTTGTCTAGCTACTGTTACTGTTAGACCTTTTGCTTCTTGTCTGTTGTAGCAACTGCTTTTCTTCTACGAGAAGAAAGGTCAACCACCACAGGAGAAGCGATAAAGATGGATGAGTAAGTACCTACCAGAATACCGACCAATAAGGCGAATGAGAAACCTCTCAGTACTTCACCACCAAAAAGAAGAAGGATCAATACCACCACCAGCGTAGTAACTGAGGTAATCAGCGTTCTGGACATCACATCATTTACTGACTGGTTGATCGCCTCTTTCGTATCTGCTTTAGGCTTGAGGCCCAATGTTTCGCGGATACGGTCAAACACAATCACAGTATCGTTAATAGAGTAACCTACAATCGTCAGCATAGCGGCGATAAATACCTGATCCACTTCATAACTGATGCCCAGTAAGCCGGCAAATGCGTAGGCAGATAGTACAAACAGTACATCGTGGAATAGGGCAATTACCGCACCCAAACCATACTGCCACTTGCGGAAACGCACCAGAATGTACAAGAAGATAGCAATCAATGCCACTACGATTGACTCTTGTGCAGCCTGCTTGATATCATCCGCTATCGTTGCTCCTACTTTAGATGAACTGGAAATGGTAAATGCGTTTTCACCTAAGTCAGTTGCGTTTTCTTGAAAGCTGCCGCCGGTAAATTCCTCTATTCCGCTGATAAGCTGGGTTCTTACCGTGTTATCAGCTTCAGTAGATTCATCGTCTACCAGATAACTGGTGGTAATCTTAAGTACATTGTTAGCGCCATACGTCTTTACTTCCACACTGGCGTTCTCGAACTCATCATCAAATGAAGTTTGCAGTTCAGAAGGTACCACAGACTGATCAAAAGTAATTACGTAAGAGCGTCCTCCTTTAAAGTCCACCCCTAAATTGAGTCCTCCCTGGCTTAGAAGCACTACCATTCCTAACACAATGAAGCTACCTGAGAAAATATAGGCTATTCTTCTCTTTGACATAAAATCAAAGTTGAGGTTGGTAAGCATATTGGCCGAATAAGGCAGTGAGAAGGATACTTTGCTCTCATCACCTTTGCGAGTCATCCACTCCATAACAACACGGGTGATAAATACCGCGGAGAAGAATGAACAGATAATACCTATCATTAAAGTAACCGCAAAACCTCTCACTGGTCCCTGCCCCATTACGTACAATATAACCGCCGTAATGAAAGTGGTGGCATTGGCATCGATAATGGAACTGTATGCTTTGCTATAACCAGCGCTGATAGCGACCCTGAGCTTAGAACCAGCCCTGAGTTCTTCACGGATACGTTCAAAAATCAGCACGTTGGCATCAATGGACATACCGATGGTTAATACAATACCCGCTATACCCGGAAGGGTAAGTGCGGCATTGAGCTGTGCCAGAATTCCCAGAATGAAGAAGATATTGAACACCAAAGCTATGTTAGCAATCAGTCCACCTTTCGCGTAATAAGCCAGCATGAAAAGTACGACTACTGCCAAACCGGCAAGGATAGAAGTGATACCCTGCTGCTGAGCCTCTTTACCCAATGAAGGGCCAACGATAGCTTCTTCCACAATGCGAGTCGGTGCCGGTAAGGCTCCCGCTTCCAGAATATTAGCTAAATCCTGTGCTTCAAGAATACTGAAGTTCCCGGAGATGGAAGAGTTTCCGTTAGGGATCTCACCTTGTACTACCGGAGCCGAGTATACACGGTTATCAAGGATAATGGCAACTCGTCGCCCGATATTGTTAGCAGTGAGACGTTTCCATTTGCGAGCCCCTTCCGAGTTCATGCGCATGCTTACGGCAGGACGCGAGGCCTCGTCATAATCCTGACGGGCATCTATAATTACTTCACCGGTAAGAGGAGCCTCGCCTCCACGACCACGACGTATTGAGTACAGCTCTAATAGCTCTATATCAGTACCATCCTGCTGTCTGGGCTTTACTTCCCACACAAAATGGAGGTCAGAGGGAAGAAGAGACTGCACATCATCACGCTCAATAATGTCGTTGATTGTGGATGTGTCTTCTAAGTTATAGACCAGTCCATAGCTTAAAGGAGCCTGTAACAAACTAAATAACGGTGATACCTGAGAATTGAGCAGTGAATCTTCTGCCGATCCTTCTTCACCCAATTGCTCTTCCAGATCAAGGCTATCCTGAGTGCCTTCCGTCGTATCAGCCTGGCTTTCGCCTTCCACAAGTGCAGACAGTTCTTCTTCATCAGGCGTAGTGCCTCCATCCTGCTCCAAAGCTTCCAGGTCATCAGTACCGGCCACCATACCTTCAGCGACCAGCATATTGTTGATCTCTTGCAAAGAATTCACGAATTCTCCGGGTTCTAATACCTCAACAAACTCAAGCTTGGCTACCCCCTGCAACAGGTTTCTTACCCTTTCAGGATTATCTACACCTGGTAGCTCAATCTGAATACGTCCCTGATTCTGCAGGCGCTGAATGTTAGGCTGCGAAGTTCCAAAGCGGTCAATCCGTGTACGAAGAATATTAAAAGAACGGTCAATTGCATTGCTCACTTCTTCGTTGATTACTTCCAGCACCTCTTCATCAGTAGAGCTGAAGCTGATGCGGTTACGTGTAGCTGAATTTACAAAAATGTTACTCAGCTGCTTGTCAGGAGCCACTTCATTAAATGCTTCGTAGAAAAGGGTTGTAAAGCTTTCCTGACTGCTGGAGCGGCGTTGTCTTGCCAGTTCCAGTGCCTGGAGGAAGTCTTCATCTTTACTGTTCCCCGAGAGGTTTTTGATGATCTCTATAGGAGATACTTCTAAGACTACGTGCATTCCTCCCCGTAAGTCCAGCCCCAGATTGAGTTCAGTTTCTTTTACTTCCTGATAAGTAAATTTAGCACCTACCAAATTATACACAGGCTCTTTCCAGATAGAGTCCAGGTATTCCTGTTTTTTAGCAAAATCAATGTTTCCCTCTGCTGTAGTTGCATACTCAGTGGCGTTTTCCTGTACACTATTGGATACCAGGGTAAACGACAGGTAGTAAATACATAACAGTGAGATAATCACCGTCAGAACAACTATTCCGGTCTTGTTACGCATGATTAAAATAAGTTAAATAGTAAATAGCTTGTTTATATAAATAATAGAGTTGGCCCGGCTGATGCCTGATCGGATCAGATGGGCAGTAGTTTTTTAGGATAAATGCCTGCTAAGGCGCATTGGGGGAAATAAACGTTCGAAAGAGAATTTTAAAGTAACTACTATGAGGAAGAGGCAAGTCAATATCGACACTTTCAATAATTTCCTCTATCAACTTCAGCTCTAATATTGCGGAATAAATTACAGCAATTTGTATCTTATAGATAGGAACTACAGCTTCATAGGCTGCTGAGATAAAAGAGATATGGTCAGTTGAAGATTCTTTCTCAGCAGGTACATCCTGATAGTGGCTGGAATCGGCACTAAAGCTCAAGTTTTGCACCATGAATGGTCGGTAAGTTGTAACCAACAGCATCATGATTGCCGTTAATATAAATAAACGTTTCCCTCTGCCAGACAATATCGTACGTAGCTTACTCATAAAATTTGTGAGTGCAAAATTATGTATTCTTGTGTTAAACACAAAAACATCAAATGAATATCCATTAATAAAAAATTTATTGAAAATATCTAAATGGACAGTGTGTATAATCCTATTTTTATTAATCAATTGCGTTTTACTCTGATAAAATAGTGATTGTGGCTGAGCGTTGCTTTGTATAAAATCTGCTTTTTGACTATTTTTGGAAGTGGTAAAAGCGTAGGATAGAAGAGAACAACTAAACCCTTTATAGTGGAATCTACTAAAACATACCAAGAAGATATAACCCATAAGCTTTCTGTAGAAGAGATTCTAACCGATTATCGTATAGCCTGGGAAAGTCGGCATGCCAGCATAATCGGTCGTAAAGAGGTGTTTATGGGAAAAGCTAAGTTTGGCGTATTCGGGGATGGTAAAGAAGTAGCGCAAATTGCTATGGCCAAAGCATTCCGCAAAGGAGACTTTCGTTCCGGATATTACCGCGATCAGACATTTATGTTTGCGCTGGGAGAAATAACGATACAGCAGTTCTTTGCCCAACTTTATGCCCATGCAACTCTGGAAGCAGACCCTTCGTCCGGAGGGCGAATGATGAATGCTCACTTTGGCTCCCGTATGGTAGATATGCAAAGTGGTAAATTTCATAGTCAGACTGATACCTACAACTCGAGCTCTGATATCTCACCCACTGCCGGACAAATTCCGCGTGCGGTAGGTTTTGCTTACGCTTCCAAGCTCTATCGTGAAAATCCCGCTCTTCAGGGAGAAGCCTATGAGGCCTTTTCTCATCATGGAGATGAAGTGACATTTGCTACTATCGGTGATGCTGCCACTTCTGAGGGGATGTTTCTGGAAACTATCAATGCTGCCGGTGTATTACAAATTCCTTTAATATTATCGGTATGGGATGACGATTTTGGTATTTCTGTTCCTAAAGAGTACCATACTACCAAGCTCAGTATATCTGAGGCGCTTTCCGGTTTCCAAAGGACTGAAAATGAGCCGGGGCTGGAAATTTTCAGAGTCAAAGGCTGGGATTACGAAAAGCTGTGTGAAGCTTATCGCATAGCGGCTAATATTGCTCGTAGCGAACATGTACCCGTATTAATGCATGTAGAAGACCTTACGCAACCCCAAGGGCATTCTACCTCTGGGTCGCACGAAAGGTACAAAACCAAAGAAAGGCTGGCCTGGGAAAAAGAGTACGACTGTAATTTAAAAATGCGGGAGTGGATACTACAAAATGGCTTCTCCACGGACGAGGAATTGGATGCTATCGAGCGACAAGCGTCAGAAACAGCAAAAAAAGCAAAAAATGAAGCCTGGAAAGCCTATCGTTCTGAGCTAGATACCGAACTGAAGCAGCTTTCCGGCCTGGTATTGAATGTAGCTGAAAAGAGCCCGCAAAAAGAAAAAGTAAAGGAAATTCATCATGAGCTCAAAAAGACGCTAGGGCCTATTCGGCTGGATGGAGTGAAAGCCGCCAAAAAAACATTGCGTCTTACGGCCGGTGAGTCAAGTGATGAACGCCAGGCATTGCTTAAATGGTTGAAAAAAAGTGAGTCGGACAACTACGACAGGTTCAACGCGCATCTTTACAGCGAAACGGCTTCATCCGCTCTTAAGGTAGAAGAAGTAAAACCTGTCTTTGATGAAAACAATAGCCCTGTAGACGGGCGTGAGGTTTTACAGGCCTGCTTTGATCATATACTAAAGCGTGACCCACGTGTATTTGCCATAGGTGAGGATGTAGGTAAAATAGGAGATGTTAATCAGGGGTTTGCTGGTTTACAGGAAAAGCATGGAGAGATTAGAGTAACCGATACCGGTATTCGGGAGACTACAATCATTGGTCAGGGGATAGGTAGTGCGATTCGGGGTTTACGTCCTATCACTGAGATTCAATATCTGGATTACATTTTTTATGCGCTTGCCACCCTTACAGACGACTTAGCCTCACTACGATATAGAACCCGTGGAGGGCAGAGTGCTCCTTTAATCATCCGCACCCGTGGTCATCGCCTGGAAGGTATATGGCATTCGGGTTCACCCATAGGTTCAATTTTGCATAGCCTGAGAGGTATCTATCTCTTGGTACCCAGAAATATGGTGCAGGCAGCAGGCTTTTACAATACTATGTTACTCTCAGATGACCCATGCATAATCATTGAATGCCTTAATGGTTATCGTCTAAAAGAACGTGTACCCACTAATCTGGATGAGTTTACTGTGCCTCTCGGGCAGCCGGAAATTATTCGTGAAGGTAATGATATTACCATTGTCACCTATGGGTCTATGTGTAGAGTAGTGATGCAGGCGTCTGAGCAGTTAGAACAATTTGGCATTAGTTGCGAAGTAATAGATGTTCAGACATTGCTACCTTTCGATATTAATCATACTATACTAGAGTCTGTAAAAAAGACTAACAGGGTGATTTTTGCCGATGAAGATGTGCCTGGAGGAGCTTCAGCATATATGATGCAACAGGTATTAGAAGAGCAGGGAGCATATCACTTCCTTGACTCAGCTCCTAAGACTATCAGCAGTGCACCTAATCGTCCTGCCTACGGATCTGATGGCGATTATTTTTCTAAGCCCAATCAGGAAGATATATTTGATACTGCCTATGCTTTAATGTTTGAATTTGACCCGGAGCGTTATAAAGATCTGTACAAATAAGGTATATCAGTCAATCTTACATGCAGCAATGCTTGAGTTAATCCTTATTGTTATGCTATTTGTTGATTTTTGCAGGATTGATTAAAGTTTTTTTTGTGTTTATTTGGTTGTATTAGCCTGCGATTATTGATAATTTTTCATTTTACTCCATAAAGTTACTTTGATCAATTTAAATGCTTTTTGAAGGAACATACTTTTTGTATGATAAATGATAAATTGCACCATTATTGCGAATGCTCTCTCTTTTAGTAATTAAGTTGAATTTTTTTTTCTGTGGTTTATGAAGATAGCCGTTGTACTCAATACTTCCTGGAATGTATATAACTTCCGATTAGGGCTTATCAATGCATTGCGGGAAGACGGGCACGAAGTAGTCATTCTCGCACCTCACGATAAGTACAGTGATCGTCTTGAAAACCTGGGATATCAGTTCTATCCTGTCAGAATGGATAGTCGGGGAGTAAATCCAATCAAAGATGCTGGTTTAGTGGTAGAGTTATACAAATTGTATAAGCAAATCTCTCCTGATGTAATTTTACACTATACTGTAAAGCCAAACGTTTATGGAAGTTTGGCAGCCCGTGCAGCAGGCATACCCATGATTAATAACGTATGTGGTTTAGGGACCGTATTTCTGAAAAAAAGCTGGGTGTCCATTGTTGCCAAAACTTTATACAAAGTGGCTTTTCGTTTTCCTCATAAAGTTTTTTTTCAAAACCACGATGATTTTCAGCTCTTCGTAAGAGAGCATTTGATCAAAAGTAATATTGCGGATACAGTTCCTGGTTCCGGCATAGATTTAAAGAAATTTGAACCTACGGTCTCGCCGGAAGATGTTCATGAAAAGAAGTTTACGTTTCTTGTAATTTCAAGGCTGATTTACGATAAAGGAATAATTGAATATGTTGAGGCAATCAAAAAGTTAAAGGCAAAAGGTGTTGATGCCGAATTTCAGATTTTAGGTGCCAAAGATCCGGTCCACAAAAGGGGAATTCCATTGAATATTGTAGACCGTTGGATAAAAGAAGGGCTGTTTGACTATCTTGGCACTACAGATGATGTTAAAGCTAAGATTGAAATGGCAGATTGTGTTGTGCTTCCTTCCTATAGAGAAGGACTTCCCAGAACTTTGTTGGAAGCCGCAAGTCTGGGCAAGCCTATTATTACCACAAATACCGCAGGCTGTAAGCATGTAGTAGATGATAATGAAAATGGTTTTTTGTGTGAGGTTCGCTCATCCGATGACCTGGCAGAAAAAATGCTGAAAATGCTGGGCTTAAGTCAAATTGAAAGAAAAAAAATGGGGGAGAAAGGAAGAGTGAAAGTAAAAACTCAGTTTGATGAAACTATAGTGATCAGTAAATATCAGGAGGTTATCAATCATCTTGCGGTAACTCAAGGTAAAAAGCTGATTGCTTAAACCTTAGCCTACATTTTAGAGGAACATTATACATCAGGCCAATGTCTTTTTTGCATTGGTTTTTTTGTTATAAATTTAGCTGTGTTTTCTATCGAAAAAGAGATTCCAATTAGATGATTAAAGTATGCATTTAGAGACAACAAATATTGAAGGGCTGGTTGAGATTATTCCAGATGTTTTTGGTGACGAGCGAGGCTATTTCCTGGAAACTTACCATATTGAAAAATTTAAATCATTAGGACTGGATTATAAATTCTTACAGGCAAATCAGTCTTTTTCTGTGAAAGGAGTGCTTAGGGGGCTTCATTTCCAAAACGCTCCTTATCAGCAAGGTAAGCTGGTAAGAGTGGTTAGCGGCAAGGTTTTGGACGTTGCGGTGGATTTACGTCCTGACTCCCCTACCTACGGACAGCATAAGACCTTTGTGCTTGATGGTAAGCGTAGTAATATGGTATATGTGCCTGAAGGGTTTGCGCATGGTTTTGTAACCTTGGAAGACGCGGTATTTACTTATCAGTGCACTAATGTATACCACAAAGCTTCTGAATCGGGTATCATCTGGAATGACCCTGACCTTCAGATTGACTGGGAGTTTGAAAAATATGGTATTAGCGAACCTATTGTATCAGAAAAGGATTTAGCTTTACCATCATTTAAAGAAATTGCCCGTAAGTAAAACTAACTTATACTCTTGATTCAAACTCTAATAGGACTCAGTAAATACCTTTTGTTTTTCCTGTGCGTGGCAGGGGTGCTCAGCAGTTGTGGGATTTATAAAAATAGAATTCTTTTTCGCACAGAGACCGAACTGGTGCCTGAAAATGTCCTTCTGGCTGTCGAAGATGCAAAGAAGAATTATACGCTACAGGAAAACGACTACATTGAAGTGGAGGTTTATACGAATGAGGGTGAACTGATTATTGATCCTAATAATGAAATCAGGCGCGAACTGAATTCGGGAGCAGGAAACCAACAATTCAGGCAACAACAAGAAAGGCCACAGTTTCTCCTAAGAGAAGGCGGAATGGTGAAATTACCTTTAATCGGGGATGTTGACCTGGCAGGTTTGACGCTCTATGAAGCCGACAGCTTATTAGAAACAGAATACTCTGCCTATTATGAGGAGGCTTTTGTGATTACTCGCTATGTCAATAAAAGAGTAGTGGTATTGGGCTCTACCGGGGGCAAAGTAATTCCGTTGCAGAACGAAAACACTAATTTGATTGAAATATTAGCACTTGCAGGGGGAGTCGGAACACAATCCAGAGTAGACAAAATTCGTTTGATCAGAGGTGATCTGAACGATCCTGAAGTAAGAATCATTAACTTATCAACCATAGAAGGAATGACAGATGCTTCTCTGAAAGTGTTACCTAACGATATCATTTATGTACAACCGGTACAGCGGGTGACCAGTGAAGCAGTGAGAGATATTTCTCCGATTTTGAGTTTGATTACCAGTACTTTGACACTGATAGTGCTGATAAATAACTTTAGTAATAATTGAGTATGAGAAATGATCAGTATGAAATAGAGGAGACGGATGCTGGAAACAGTGCTTTTGAAGGACTTGACCTGAGCAAAATATTCTTTACAATAAAGAAAAATATTGTTTGGGTACTGTTGATCATACTTTCTACCAATATACTCGCTTACCTCTATATAAGATATACTCGTCCGGTTTATGAGTCTACCTCTATCCTTAGGCTCGATATCAAAAGCGATGCGAATATTCTGGGATTTGGCAACCTGAATCAAAATCTGGATAATCTTGCTGGAGAAATCGAGCTACTTAAGTCTAACCTGTTTTTTAGCAAAGTAGTAGAGGCGGTAGATATGGACATCAGTTACTATGCTTATGGCAGAGTGCTGTTTCAGGAGCGATATGATAATTCACCTTTTAGAGTTGAGTATAAACTCAAAGACCGCTCATTTTATGACAAACCCATTGACATTGAAATCCTAAACGATGAGCAGTTTATTCTTTCTTATCCCATGGGGGGAGAAAGGTTTTCTCGCGCCTATGAGTTTGGCGAAGAAATAGAGCACCCCTCTTATCGCTTTGTGGTAACGCTTACTGAGCACTTTCGTCAGGAGCTTAAGGGTACCGCTTACTATTTCACCATCAATAGTGATCAGGCCATGGTCAATTATTTATCCAGCAATATGATCGTAGAGCCTGTCAATTTCAAGGCAAACACCATCAAGGTAGGCTTTCAGGGATATGATAAGCAGAAAATAAGGGATCTGGTCACAGTAATAGACTCTGTCTATCTGGAGTATACCAAAGAGAAGAAGAACCAGGCTACCGAACAGAAGCTACACTTCCTGGATGAGCAGTTGGAAGCAATAGAAGAGCGTCTTTCTAAATATGAGAGCTACTTTGAAAACTTTACAATTGACAATAAAACGAATAATCTTCAGTCTGAGATAGGAAAGGCTATAGTGAAAATGGAAGAGCTGGACGCAAGAAAGTTTCAGATCCAGAACACATTAGAATCTATTGAAAAGTTACGTCAAAAAGTAGAGAATGAAGAATTGGTACTCACTGAGCCTACCAGCTTTGTTAGCTATCCGGAGGATATTTTAACATATGTACAACAACTCAACGCGCTGCTCAATGATAAAGAATTGACTTTAGCTTCCTATAAAGAGTCTTCTATTGCCGTGAAGCTGAAAGACCAGAAAATTGACCTTATCAAAAAGGACATTCTTGGCCTTATACAAACCTATGATACGCAGCTCCATTTGCAGTTGGAGGAAATTGAAGAAAAGAAAAAAGAAATTGAAAACGAGTTTGTGCAACTGCCATCTAAAGGAACGCAGTATGGTAAGAATGAGCGTTATTACAATTTATACGAAAGTATTTTTCTTTCACTGATTCAGAAGAAGAATGAGCTGGAAATCGCCAAGGCAGGTACTGTTACTGATTTTGTGGTATTGCTACCTGCCACGATGCCAGCTAGCCCGGTAGCGCCCCAGAAACTTACTATCCTTGGGATAGGAGCGGTAAGCGGTATTATCCTTAGCCTGATGTTCTTAGCGCTGGGTTATGTGCTGAATGATAAGATTAGCAGCCAAAGTGAATTGGAAAAACTCACCCAGGCTTCAATCCTTGGTACCATCCCCTTAAACAGTGGTAAGAAAAATGTCGCTTCGGAGGGGCTGGTAGTGAGCAAAATGCCTAAGTCCGCTATCAGTGAAGCTTTCCGTTCGGTGCGTACCAATATGCAGTTTATGGGGCTAAGAAATGAAAAGAAAGTCATTTCTGTAACCTCAACAGTGGGAGCCGAAGGGAAAACATTTGTGGCCTGTAATCTGGGCAATGTGATCGCTTTGTCGGGCCAGAAAGTGCTCATTGTGGACTTAGATCTTCGTAAGCCTAAAGTCCATAGAGTATTCTCTGTTAAAAATGGAGAAAAAGGGGTAAGCACCCATTTGATTGGTAAATATGCGCTGGATGAGTGCATAACCAAAATTGAGGAAGGACGTTTAGATATTATTTCTGCAGGAGCAATTCCCCCCAATCCGTCGGAATTAATTGTAAGTCAGGCTTTTGAGCAGATGCTGCAGCAACTTAAAGAAAGATACGATGTAATTATTCTGGATAGCCCGCCTGTAGGGTTAGTGACAGATGGTGTCCTGGTTATGGAAAAGGCGGATATTCCTCTCTATGTGTTTCGGGCCGATTATTCAAGAAGAAACTTTGTGAGAACTTTTAAAAAACTTCATAACACTAAGAAGTTCTCCAAGCTGGCCATTATCCTGAACGGCCTTTCCTCTACCGGAGATAGAAGCTATACGTACTCCAGATATGGTTATGGATATTTCAGTGAAGAAGAGGAGGAAAAAGGATTTCTGAAGAAGGTACAAAGTTTTTTTACCAGGCAGAAAGCTTAGTACTTTAGAATGCCTTTGGTAGAGTAAATCACACTATCTTTAAAAATCATCTTTTGCCTTCCCGTAGTTTCATATGCTGTAAGCCTTAAGTCTCCTTCCAGTTGGTCAAAGTGTAATGACATGCTTCTGTAAGTACTATAAAGAGGATTCACTTCCTGAAAAAGAGCTTCTACATAGCGAGGATTGGAAGTAGAATCTTTAAAAACAACTTTCATATAAGGTATTTCAGCCTCATTATCATTTTTTGCCCGATAAATCTTCGCCAGCAAATTCTGATCTTCCAAGGTACTGTCTTTAACTGTATATTGGTCAAGTAAGACAGGCTTATTAAGGTCTGCATCAGCATATAACTTTAGGGCTTCGGCCCAGGCAGTGCTGTCTTTTTGCATGGTTTCGGTTTCTGTACTATCACCGATTCTAGCAGTCACTTCAACCTGAGGGTTCCGGTGATACAGCTGTGTAATTTGCTGATTGATAACTCCCTTTAAGTCAAAATAAGGAGTGTCCTCAAGCATATTTTCTATATTGCTCTCTTCAGACTGGCATCCCACTGTGATCAATAAAAGAAGTATTCCGAGCTTGAACTTTAATTTATGCATATTGCTGAAGCTAATTGACCGTAGTTTTCGTACAAAAAACCATGTGATATATATCAAGTACTAACCATAGCGGTTAGGGTTACAAATAAACAGTAAAAAAGCTAAATAATAAGGATTTGAAGATACTAGGCATTATTCCGGCCCGATTGGCCTCTACTCGTTTTCCTACTAAAGCATTAGTAGATATCAAAGGGAAAAGCATGGTGCAGCGGACCTTTGAGCAGGCTTCAGCAGCTAAAAAACTGGAGAAAGTAATTGTCGCTACCGATCATGAAGATATTTATCAACATGTAAAAGAGTTTGGTGGTGAAGCTGTAATGACTTCTGAAGAGCACCCTTCAGGTACTGACCGCTGTCGCGAAGCTTTGGACAAACAGGCAAGTGAATTTGATTATGTAATCAATATACAGGGTGATGAGCCCTTTATCCACCCTGATACCATTGATGAGTTAGCAAGCCTGCTGGATGGTGAAACACAACTGGCTACGCTGGTTAATGAGGTTAAAGAAGCTCCGCTGCTCTTTAACCCCAGTATCATGAAGGTGATCTTCAACAAAAACAATGATGCCATTTATTTTAGCCGGGAGTGTATCCCCTACCTAAGAGGTTTTGATAAAAGCGAATGGCTGAAGCATCATACCTATTACAAACATGTCTGCATTTACGCTTATCGAGCAGATATTTTGCGCGAAGTTACCCAGCTTCCTCTCTCCAGCCTGGAGAAAGCCGAATCGCTGGAGCAATTGCGATGGTTAGAAAATGGCTATCCCATCAAGATAGGGATTACCGAACACGAAAGTATCAGTATAGATACGCCACAGGACCTGGAAAGAGCATTGGATGTGATGGGCTTAACATAAAAAAGGGGATGCCTGTTTCTCTAACTCATTTTACCTCATACAAATACCCCTTAGCTGATTTTATTACCATTTAAAAAGTAAGCATACACTTATCAAATTTTATTTAACCTACGATGATGAAAGAAATAGCAAATACTCTCAAGGCCAGAAAGAACTTTATGATGATACTGGACGCAGTAGATGAAAAAGGCCTTAACCATATCCCTCAGGGCTTTAACAATAATATCATCTGGAATTTTGGACATATGATCGCTACGCAACAAATTCTATGTTATAAACTTTCCGGGTTAGATATGCACGTAGATAAGGCGGTGATAGAAGCTTACAGAAAAGGCACCAAACCTGAAGGTATGGTGACGGGGGATGAAATAAAAAGACTAAGGGAGTTCGCGGTCACTACCATAGATCAGCTTCAAAAAGATTTTGACGAGCAGCGCTTTCAGGAGTATCATGAGTACACTACCAGTTTTGGCGTTACTTTGACAGATATTCATGAGGGCATTCACTTCAACGCCATGCACGAAGCTCTGCACCTGGGCTATGCAATGGCTTTAAGAAGGGTAATCATGAAAGAAATGAAACCAATACATTAGTTTTATGGCTTACTGCCATTGCGTACAATGAGCACATTAGTAGGGGTAAAAATTGGCTTTATAATACTTACGCTGCTATGCCTGATAGGTATAGACAGGATCTTCTTTGGCTCCCCTCTTCATCATGAGCAAAAAAAGAAATACAGACTCAGGTACCGGCTAGGCATAGGCGTTTGGCTTGTTGCTCTTTCTGTCATGTCATTGAGTGGATTCCTGAGTGATTATTCAGCTTTGCCTCCGCGCATGTTTATTGTGCTCATTGTACCCCTGCTTGTGCTGATCTTGTTACTTAGGAGTAAAAGTTTTAACAATTATATCAAGGAGATTCCGGCACATAAAATCATTTTCTTACAGGTGTTTCGTGTTCCGGTAGAGTACTTTTTATGGCTGCTGTTTACTGCTAATATCACTCCGGTACAAATGACCTTTGAAGGTCGGAACTGGGATATTGTTACCGGGCTGTTGGCACCTATAGTAGCTTATGCTATCTACAAAAAACCTAAACTCAGCAGACCCCTTGCTTTTAGCTTTAATCTGCTCGGTTTGCTTTTACTGATCAACATTGTCACAATCGCGATTTTGTCCCTGCCTACCCCTTTCAGGCAGTTTATGAATGAGCCAGCTAATGTGGCGGTAAGCTGGTTTCCTATTGTCTTCCTGCCGGGCATACTCGTTCCAATGGCGTATTATCTGCATGCCATTTCCTTCAAACAACTCATGGCTCGTGATAAAGACAGCTGAGCCCCCTGTACAGGGAGAAGTGCCCCAAATAGATTTAATAAGCTCGTCACAAACTTAAGTTTTTTTCAACTTAAGCTTACAGATACTGTCAGGTTTAAAATCTGAATGGATTCAAAAGCTTCAATTCCATGGCGGCAGTAGCATACTGAAGCCAGTGGGCGGATTCGTGTCTGAAGCATGCGTTTCCATTGTACTCAAACGTGCGCCAGAAGGGGCGTGGTATGAGAGTTTCGCAGACGGGCACGTATTGCTTTTGGTGATGACCTGTAGGTGCCGGAGGGTTTTGGAATAGTGATGCCCGGCAGCAAAAAAAAAGCGTAAGGAAACTATGCAGGTATAGCTTGTTGATGAGTAGTGAATAATGATGAATGAGCCGTCAATATCATATCACTCATTCATCATTAAACATTAAATCATTTCTCCATCCATACGGTCTTCTGGTTCACAAACTCACGTATGCCCAAATGGGATAGCTCTCTGCCGTAGCCCGACATCTTGACTCCGCCAAAAGGCAGTGCAGGGTGAGAAGCAGTCATTTTGTTGATGTATACCGCTCCGGATTCTACCTGCCTTACAAAATTTTTCCCTTTCTCAATGTCCTGCGTCCATACACAGCCGCCCAGCCCATAAGGAGAATCATTGGCAATGAGTATGGCTTCCTCCTCATCTTTTACTTTAAATACCGAAGCTACCGGGCCAAACAGCTCTTCTTCATAAGCAGGCATGCCTGGTTTTACATTGGCCAAAATTGTAGCATTAAAAAAAGCGCCCTCCTTATCCGGTCTGTCACCTCCCAATAGTACTTCCGCTCCTTTGTCAATTGATTTTTGGGTCTGCTCTAACAATTCTTCAGCCAGATCTTCTCTGGCCATTGGACCATAATCCACACCATCTGCATTAGGGTCACCCTGCTTCAGAGATGACATCTGCTGCTTGAACTTTTTGATGAACTGCTCATAGACTTCCTGCACCACAATAAAGCGTTTGGCAGCGATACAGCTTTGTCCGCAGTTGAGCATACGGGCTTTGGCAGCAGTGCTAGCAGCTTTATCAATATCTGCATCAGCCAGCACGATAAACGGATCACTACCTCCCAGTTCCAGTACAGTTTTCTTGAGTTCCTTACCTGCTTTGGCAGCAACCTTGCTACCGGCACCTTCGCTACCCGTCAGCGTAGCCGCTTTGATGCGCTTGTCAGCCAGTAAATTGTCCACTTTTTTGCTAGGGATCAGCAGTGACTGAAAACAGCCCTGGGGGAAGCCTGCTTCACGGAAGACTTCTTCCAGCGCTAATGCGCATTGTGGAACGTTAGAAGCATGTTTTAGTATGCCTACATTGCCTGCCATCAGGGTAGGAACGGCAAAGCGGATGACCTGCCAGTAAGGAAAATTCCAGGGCATAATGGCCAGCACGGTACCGATAGGGTCGTAAGCGATATAAGCTTCCCCCTGATCAATTTCCAAAGGTTCATCCGCCAGAAACCGGGCCGCATTGTTAGCATAGTAATCGCAGCACAGCGCGCACTTGTCAACTTCGGCGACGGCTTCTTTTTTTGTTTTTCCCATTTCATCCGTCATGATCTGGGCATACTTGTTTTTATTAGAGCGCAGCACATTGGCCGCTTTGTGCATTAGTTTACTTCTTTCTTCAAAGCTAAACTTTCGCCATTTACGATAGGTACTGTCAGCAGTCTGTAGTATTTCTTCTATCTGTGCGTCGGTATGTGCTTCAAATTCCTTGAGCACTTTATTAGTAAGAGGATTGATACTTTGTATTGACATAAAAAATAATTTTGTTGTTTAAAAATGAGACGCTATACAACGAGCAATATACAATGTACAAAGAACAATGAACAGGGGGGGGATTGTTATGGTTCTTGATGTTATAGTACGATAGTGTTAGGGTGTTAGTATAAAGGCTTATTATAAAAAACCATAACACCCTAATACTACAACACCAAGAACCCTAAAATTTTAGCACGACGAACTTTAAACTTTTACTCTCAAACTATTTTCCAATGGGCTTAAACTTCTATTTTTGAGCATGCAATTAAAGAACGACTTATTACTCAGAACAATTCGGGGAGAGAAAACGGAGCGAACGCCAGTGTGGCTGATGCGGCAGGCAGGCAGAATACTGCCGGAATACAGAGCGGTTAGAGAAAAGATGAAGGGATTTGTAGAGCTGGTCAAAGATCCTGAGCGGGCCGCGGAGGTGACTATTCAACCGGTAGATCTTTTGGGGGTAGACGCTGCCATTATTTTCTCTGACATATTGGTCATTCCTGAGGCTATGGGCCTTCCTTATGAAATGGTGGAGAAAAAAGGTCCCTATTTTCCCAAAACTGTAAATTCAGCTTCGGATATTAACCAATTAAAAGTAGCTGATATTTCCGGCGACCTTGCCTACACCCCGGAAGCCATCAAAGTTACCAAGCGTGAGCTAAATGGCAGGGTACCCATCATTGGCTTTGCCGGAGCACCCTGGACCATCTTTGCCTATATGGTGGAAGGCGCAGGCAGTAAGACTTTTTCAAAACCTCGTGCCATGCTGTACAAAGAGCCGGAACTGGCGCATCGCCTTTTACAAATGATTACCGATAGTACCATTGCCTACCTTAAAGCCCAGATTGAAGCAGGTGCTGATCTGGTACAGGTGTTTGATTCCTGGGCAGGTATACTTTCTACAAAGCAATATGCTGACTTTTCACTATATTATATCTCCAGGATTTGTGACGCGATTACAGAAGTGCCGGTAACGGTATTTGCCAAAGGAGCATTTACCAGTATGCCTGCGATGCCCAGGCTATCTTGTGAGACCATAGGGCTGGACTGGAATGTGGATATACCACAAATGCGTTCTCTTTTTGGCGAAACAAAAGTGTTACAGGGTAATCTCGATCCGGCTACGCTCTATGCGGATTACTCAGTAATTGAGCAAGAAACAAAGAGGATGCTGGAAGCTTTTGGTCCTTATCGTCATATCGCAAACCTGGGACATGGGGTATATCCTGATATCAATCCTGAAAAGGTGAAACGCTTTATAGAGGTAGTAAAAGAGTACAGCGCAGAAATGCGAACCCTGGCATAATGACTAAACCTGCTCATACATTTTTGCTTATTTTGCTTATTTCCTTTTGGGCAATGGCCTGTGAGAGTGTATCCCAACAGTACCAGGGGGAGAAAATTAATGGTGTGTGCTTTGTTGCACCCCGTGATTCTATTCCTCAGGAGGCAATGGTAAGCGTGAACAACATCAATGCGGATTGGATTGCCATTGTGCCTTATGCCTTTTCTTATGAGAATGATCCTAAAATAAACTACGATACCTCACGGCAATGGTGGGGTGAAACCAAAGCGGGCGTAGAGCACACTGTACGATATGCCAAAAATCTGGGCTTGAAGGTGATGCTCAAACCACACGTATGGATCAGACGTCAGGGCTGGCCCGGTGATTTTGACCTAAAGACCGAAGAAGAGTGGCAGCAGTGGGAGCAATCCTATACCGAATATCTGGATATCATGACCGATATAGCTGTGAGTGAAAATGTAGAGATGATATGTATAGGCACAGAGTATCGTATACCTGCTCGTGAGCGCCCTGACTTCTGGCGAAACTTAAGCAGGCGAATCAGGGAACGCTACTCCGGTCAGCTGACATATGCAGCCAATTGGGATAATTTTGAGCACGTGGCTTTTTGGGATGAACTGGATTATATAGGCATAGACGCTTATTTTCCGCTTTCTGATAAGAAAAATCCTTCCGTAAAAGAACTTCTGGACCACTGGGAAGCGCCCATGGAACTCATTGATGAAGTAAGAGAAGAATATAATAAGCCTATCTTACTTACCGAATACGGATATCGTAGCGCTGATTTTGCCTCGCGCGGACACTGGCACAATGAAGAGAAAGGGCTGGTAAAAAATATGAAAGCGCAGGAAACTGCTTACGAAGCACTTTATCAGGCTTTTTGGCATCAGCCCTGGTTTGCCGGAGGCTTTCTTTGGAAATGGTACCCATTCGTGAACCGTGAGAGCCGCTGGAATCGTTGGGAGACAGATTTCACCCCCCAGGAGAAGTCAACTGAGGAAGTGATAAAACATTATTACTCCCGATAGCCTTATCTACCTAAAATTGCTTTTTCTGTAATCAATTGAACATTTAAGCGATTCATGCCCTTATGTTACCAGTACAATTTACTTTTTGAACTTAACCCAGGGAGATAGTATGAAGAAGTCAGTAGGTTTTTTTTCAGTAACATTTATCGCAATGCTAATGGCCATTTTTGCTTTTACGATGGTACCGGAGGCTACGATTAGCGGTAAAGTAACTTCAGGTGGAGATCCTTTGCCAGGGGTAGATGTGAGCGTGCAAAGCTCTAACCAGGGGACTGTTACCAATATGCAGGGTAATTATAGCCTGGAAGTAGGAGGTGAAGCTGATACCCTTGTTTTCTCCAGTTTAGGATATAAGACCCAAAAAGTTGCGATTGGAGGGCGAAGTACAATCAATGTTCAGTTACAGGAAGAATAATAGTGTATTGTAAATTCAATACGATAAATAGCAGTGAAGTGGAGCATATTCTACTTCACTTTTTTTGCCTGCTCCGCAATGCTAAATATAAGACCTCAAGAAAATTAAGCAGCAACTTTAAAATATTTGGATTTCTATAGTTCCAATGGCAGCGAAAATATCTTACTAATTTTCATCTGAAAAAGTAAGTATTTAAGGTGAAATATGGTCTTTTCTCAAAAGTCGCTTCACATACAGTTTGTACCATATGAAAAGAAATGACTTGTGTTTTTTTAAGTGTCAAAAAAAAATCAAGCTAATTCATAACAATTTGATCAGATCAATAGATACAAAGAATATATGTTTTGCAATCGGTCATCAAATCATAAAGTATGGAACTCCATTTTTCTTTTCAAAAACTTGAAAAATTAATAAATATTGATTATAAAGTAATCCTTTAATTTTTATTGATGATAATGGCGCAGTAGTTTTTGCTAATTTTTGATCTGCCATGACAATTTTTTTGTAGTTCAATAATTTTTTTGCTGCCCTTCAAGCTTGCATTCATTTCTATTTTTTTACAGATAAATTGTGTTGCTATGGGAATTAATTGTACCAGTTTTGTCACTACACACGTCCAGAAAATTTTCGTGCTAGTAGTGGCATTTTTATTTTTGTGCTCGTCAGCGCAGGCACAGCAGGTGATTACCGGACAAGTGAGTTCGGAAGAAGGTGAGCCCTTACCAGGGGTTAATGTGATCGTAAAAGGAACTACTCAGGGAACAGTGACGGATCTGGATGGAAACTACCGGGTCAACGCTTCGACAGCCGCTGATTCACTATCTTTTTCTTTTATTGGATATCGTACCCAGACAGTCGCTATTGGCAATCGCTCCAATATTGATGTACAGCTTGCACCGGATACGCAGCAGCTTTCCGAAGTAGTGGTTACTGCATTAGGCATTGAGCGTGATGAGCGGGCGCTGGGTTACTCAGTACAGGAAATTGAAGGAGAAAGTATTACCAAAGCCCGAGAGCTTAACGTTGTGAATTCTCTTTCAGGTCGTGTCGCCGGAGTACAGGTCAATGGTGCTTCCGGTAACATGGGTGGTTCATCTCGTATCCTGATCCGTGGAATCAATTCAGTAGCGGGAAATAACCAACCCTTATTTGTAGTAGATGGTGTTCCGATAGATAACTCAAACTTTACCTCTACCGACCAGGCCAGAGGTAGTGGTGGATATGATTACGGTAACATGGCACAGGACATAAATCCTGACGATATTAAGTCTATCTCAGTGCTGAAAGGCCCCAGTGCAGCAGCGCTATATGGTACCCGTGCTGCCAATGGTGTAATTCTGATTACTACCAAAAAAGGTGAAAACCAGCAAGGTATAGGTGTAAGTGTAAACTCAAGCGTCACCTTAGACGAAGTTTTTGTGTTGCCCAACTACCAGAATGAATATGGTGGAGGTAATGGCCCTTTTACCCAGTATGAAGGAGAAGATGTAGCCTATTTTGCCTTTGACGAAAGCTGGGGGCCTCGTCTGGATGGACGTCCCGTGAGGCAGTGGTATAGCTTTTACGAAGGTGATCCTGACTATGGTTTAAGGACACCCTGGGTAGCACATCCTGATAATATTGAAAACTTTTTTGATACCGGGGTTACACTTAATAACAACATCGCTTTCTCCGGTGGTAATGATGTAGCTACCTTCAGGCTATCTTACACAAATGTGAACCAGAATTTTGTATTGCCCAACAGTGAGTTGAAAAGGAATACCCTAAGCTTTTCCGGTTCTGCCAAGCTTACCGATAAACTAACCACATCTGTATCTGCCAATTATGTAGTAAATAGCGCGATGGGTAGACCAGGGACTGGTTATGACGGAAACAACGTAATGCAACAGTTCAACCAGTGGAGTCACCGCCAGATGAGCATGGATAAGTTGCGTACCTACAAAACATCTGAAGGTATTCAAAGGACCTGGAACATTACCAGCCCCACTGACCTTACCCCCAAATATTCTGATAATCCATACTGGACGCGTTACGAAAACTACCAGAATGACAACCGCGAGCGTCTTTTTGGAAACTTTTCAATGAGCTACGACTTCACAGACTGGCTTAATCTTACAGGTAGGCTGATGACAGACTACTACACTGACAGAAGAGAAGAGCGAATAGCGGTAGGGTCACAGGCGATACCCGAATATTCAGAAGGTATACGTGAGGTGAAAGAAACCAATGCGGACCTGATTCTGACATTTGACAAAAGAATCAACGAAGAGTTTACCCTGAATGCCTTTGTAGGAGGAAATATCCGGTATAATTCTTATAACCGTAATGTAGGAACCACCCAGGGGGGGCTCAACGTGCCTGACTTTTATAGCCTGATCAACTCCGTAGGTTCAGTACTGATAGATGACTACTACGAAGAAAGACAGATCAACAGTGTGTTTGGGAACGCCTCAATAGGTTTCAGAGATATGCTATACGCGGATTTTACACTGCGTAATGACTGGTCATCTACTTTACCGGTAGATAACAATTCTTACCTCTACCCGTCGGTATCAGGTAGCTTTGTATTCTCTGAGCTTGAACCTCTGGTAAATAGCAGCATCCTTTCTTACGGTAAATTGAGAGCTGGTTGGGCACAGGTGGGTAATGATACTGACCCTTATCGCCTGGCCTTGACTTACGCGCCTAAAGAAAGTTTCGGGACGGACCCCAGGTTTACCGTGCCTAATGCGCTTAATAATCCGCTACTGAAACCTGAAATCACCCGCTCCTGGGAGGTAGGAACCGATCTGCGTTTCTTCAGTAACCGGATAGGGCTTGACGTAACCTACTACAGTTCAGTCAGTACCGACCAGATCTTTACTGTGGATGTTTCTGGAGCTACCGGTTACGGCTCACAGATTATTAACGCTGGTGAGGTTACTAATAAAGGCGTTGAATTACAACTGAGAGCTACGCCGGTGGAGACTGAAAACTTTCAGTGGGATATCATTGTAAACTGGGCCAGGAACAGAAACAAAATTGTGGAACTGGCTGAAGGAATAGATACCTATACGCTGGCCAATGCTCCTTTTTCTGTAAGTGTAGTAGCACGTGAGGGCGAGCCTTACGGAGCTATTATGGGTTTTGACTTTATGTATGATGATGAAGGAAACAAGATTATAAATCCCAGTGGAACTTATGCTGTAACCAGTGAGCAGGTGCCTTTAGGTAATGCCATGCCCGACTGGACAGGCGGTATTACCAATAGTTTTAGTTTCAAAGGCATCAGTGCCAGTGTACTGGTAGACGGAAGAAAAGGCTCCGATATATTCTCTATTACCAATATGTTTGGAAAATACAGCGGCATGCTGCAGGAAACAGTAGATGGAAATGTCAGAGAATTGGGAGTGGTTGCAGAAGGCGTAGTCAATGTAGGTACTGCGGAAAACCCCGAGTACGAAACCAATACAACCCGCCTGCCAGCCATTAACTATTTCCAGGGACTATATGGAAGAGATGCGGCGCATGTATATGACGGAAGCTTTATTAAGCTTCGCGAAGTTACTTTAGGCTATACCTTACCCAATAGTGTATTGGAAAACAGTCCTTTCAAAAACATAACACTTTCTTTGGTAGGGCGTAACCTGGCAATTCTGTACAAAAACTTACCCCATCTGGACCCTGAGTCTACCCTTAGTTCAAACAATATTCAGGGCATAGAAGGCGCTCAGCTACCTTCCATCAGATCCTGGGGATTCAACTTAAGCTTTGACCTTTAATAATGCTCACAACGATGAAATATATAGTAAATCCTATCAAAATATTGGTCCTGGCTACGCTCATGTTTAGTGTGAGCGCCTGCGAGGATTTTGAGGAAATGAATACTGATCCCAACCAGCCACCGGTAGTACCCACTACTTCGCTGCTGACTTCTGCGCAAAAGCAGTTGATGGACCACATTTGGGATGAGTGGCATAATGGACGTTTCGGTATGTTGTACGCTCAGTACTGGGCTGCCAATGAATACACGGATGAGAGCCGCTATCAGCTTCGTCAGGGGGTCAATAATAACTATTGGTTATACTACTATGCCGGCAGAGATGCTGCCCTGGCGGGAGATCCTAATGGCGGCGGTATCCGCGATCTACAGGAAATTATCCGCCTTAATCAGGAGCGCCCTACCGACTTTTCAGCTTACGGTGGTACTGAAAACCAGATTGCAGTAGCCAAAATCATGAAAGCCTGGATGTTTCAGATTATCACGGATATATGGGGGGATGTACCTTACGAAGAAGCCCTTCAGGGGGCAGATCAGGTAAGCCCTGCTTATACGCCTCAGGAAGAAATTTATACCGACCTGCTGGCAGAACTGACAGAGGCGAACAGTATGATCAACGTAAGCGAGCCGGGCTTCGTAACCGGTGACCTGATCTACGATGGGGATATGGAAAAATGGAAAAAGTTTGCCAATTCCTTAAAAATGAGGGTAGCGATCAGGATGGCCGATGTAGCTCCTGATATGGCTTCAGCAGCAATTGAAGAAGCTGTGCAAGCCGGTGTTTTCAGTAGCAATGATGATAACGCACTGCTGCGTTACATGACCTCCGTACCCAATAACAATCCACTGAATGAGGACCGTAAAACAAGAGCGGATTTTGCTGCAAGTGAGCCCCTCATTGATTATTTAAAAGAAAACAATGACCCTCGCATTGATTACTATGCTGCGCCTAATGCCAGTGGTGAGTACGTGGGCCTTACCTATGGCCTTAGCCAGGCACAGGCAGGGGCCATTCCTAACAGCGCGGTGTCTCAGCCCAGTGAAGAAGTACT
Organism: Catalinimonas alkaloidigena; assembly: GCF_029504655.1. Taxonomy (NCBI): domain Bacteria; kingdom Pseudomonadati; phylum Bacteroidota; class Cytophagia; order Cytophagales; family Catalimonadaceae; genus Catalinimonas; species Catalinimonas alkaloidigena. The sequence goes on along the minus strand of NZ_JAQFIL010000001.1, from coordinate 5,585,318 downwards.
GAGTGCTGAGGCTCCCGGGGTGTACATGGATTATGCCGAAGTACTGTTTACTATGGCCGAAGCCGCTGCCAGAGGGTTCATAGGGGGTGATGCCGCAACTTATTACAATCAGGCCATTACTGCCTCTATGGAGTATTGGGCAGCGCAAGGTGGCGATGTACTTGATGCAGCTACCATAGAAAACTACTATTCCAACCAGGCTCCTTATGATCCTGCGAACTGGAAACAGTCTATCGGTGAGCAAAAGTGGCTTGCACTCTATATGCAGGGTATACAGGGCTGGACCGAATGGAGACGACTGGATTTTACTGGTGTGCTTGAACCCCCTGCTGCCGGAGCTTTGGTAGGAGACGGCATCCCGCTCAGGGTTACTTACCCAGTAGACGAGCAAAACCTTAACCGGGAAAGCTACCAGGAAGCCATTGACAGACAAGGTCCTGATTTGCTGGGCACCCGACTTTGGTGGGACGTAAACTAATAACTGTTGAAACTGAAAAATATTAGATTATGAAAATGTATAAAATATGCTTAGTCATATTGCTCGGTAGTCTGTTTGTATTTACTTCCTGTGAAGAACCGGAGGAGAATATTGATTGGAGGGCAGGCGATACGCTGATCATACAAGGAAGTGATGAGGTAGTAATAGGTGCCTCAGAAGAACCCTATTATGTGGAAGGCTTTACAATTGATAAATCTTACAACTGGACACTAAATGGGGATCCGATAGAGTCAGCCGATGAAGGACAGTATGTATATGTAGATTTTCCTACGGCTGGAACCTATACCATTATGGTGACAGATGGAACATATGAAGGTGAGATGACCGTCATGGTTGAATAAATCACAAAAATTACTTTGATGAAAAGCCTCCGCATTCGTTGTGGAGGTTTTTTTATGAAGCGACATAATGCGTTTCCTAGATTTCAACTCCCGCAAAACATTCCAAGAGGGTTAAGGTTAAAACTTCAAATCAAAGAGCTTTTAAAATATATATTGTAAAAATTAAACTTTGGTAATACGAAGAAGGGCGTTATTCTAAGTGCAGGCATTCCATTAAGCTTCAGGTTCATGAAAAAAAGTTTACTTTTTCCTAGGTATTTTATGTAATCATCAATAATACTAATAGTTTTTATAATTATTTAAAAAATAATTATTCTGCATGCATACTTGTTTTTTTAAATCATAACTATAAGTTTGCAAATATTTTATCTAAAATTTTAACTTTTATTTCGTCATTTACATAAGTAAAGTAGGCTATTAACATTCACTCAATAGTATAATGATATAAACAAGCTACTTTATTAATACCATCTGTTCATTTAGCCTGGATTTTCACAGATGAGTTTTGAATAAGGTAGATCGATTTTGCTTTTTTTTCTTTCAACATAAATCATACAAATATGCGTGTAAACACTACAAAACACGTATCATCGTTCGGATACCGCCCAATTATGGTCGGTCTTTTGAGCTTGATGATCGCCCTTTTTAGCCTGAATACTGCATGGGCGCAAAACACTGTCTCAGGTACAGTGAGCTCAGCAGAAACAGGTGAAGCCTTACCAGGCGTGAATGTTATCGTTAAAGGTACTACCGTAGGTACTGTCACCGACATTGACGGAAACTACAGACTGAACATTCCTCAGGATGCTACCATTCTTGTTTTCTCATTTATTGGTTTAAAAGAACAGGAAGTAACTATTGAAGGACGCTCAACAATTGATGTGGAAATGGCTGAAGATGCAAGGCAGCTGAGTGAGATTGTCGTACAGGCATATGGCGCCTCCTCTGAAGCATTAAATACACAGCAGGTTGAAACTGTTGATGCCAGTGCATTTGAGAATTTCCCCATATTGTCTCCTCAGGAAGCCCTACAGGGACAGGCCGCCGGAGTACAGTCTACATCATCTTCCGGAATCATTGGTTCGGCACAAACAGTGAGGGTTAGAGGTATTACCTCTTTTACTTCAGGAAACAGCCCGCTCTATGTAATAGATGGAGTGCCACTAAATGATGCATCGGGTACTGATGCATACTCCAGTGCTTCCGGGGCTACTCCGCTTAATCCATTAATCAACTTGAACCCCAATGACATAGAGAGCATGACTGTATTGAAAGATGCGGCTGCCACTTCTTTATATGGCTCACGTGGAGCAAACGGGGTGATTCTGATCACTACTAGAAAAGGTAAGGCGGGCGAAAAGACTCAAATCAACTTTGATTATTTCACGGGAATAAACCAGCCTACCGTGGAAAAAGAAGTTTTAAATTATGATCAATACGCTCAACTAAGAGAAGGTTTAGGTGTTGATCCTGGTACTTTCCCGGCGAGTGGAACTGATTGGGTGGACATTGTACGCCAAACTGGAAAATTGAGTTCATACTCGCTTAATGCAAGTGGTGGTAGTGAAAAAACCACCTTTTATGTGGGAGGAACTTATTTCAACAGTGAATCCTATGTTATAGGAAATGAAGTTGATAAACTGAATGGTAGATTGAACCTGACACATCAGGCAAATGATCGGCTAAAGCTGGGAGTTAATTTTGCAACATCCAATCTTAAAAATGACCGTATTTCAGCAGAAAACTCTACCTACTCTCCCTGGACACTTCAGTATCTCAATACGCCTTTTGCGCAGGCATATGATGCAGAGGGAAATCTTCAACAAGCAGGGTTTAACAATCCATTGCTTTTAGAAGATGGTGCTTTCAGATTTGATTTAACTTCCAGAAGAAATACTGGAAATGCATTTGCTGAACTTGATATCTTAGAAGGGCTTACATTTAAAACAGACTGGGGCATGGATTATGTTCAGGTGGAAGAAGAGGTACGTGAAGCTGATGTACTTACTCCGGATGGTTATGGCTCCAAAGAAATTGTTCAGGATAGTAAATGGTTGACCACCAACACCTTGAATTATGTTAAACCTTTTGGGAGGCATACCATTAACGTACTGCTTGGACAGAGTTATGAAGAATCCACCAGAGATAATATCTTGGTGGAAGCTAACGGCTATATTTCTGATGATTTACCTAATACAGGCTCAGGATCCGAACCTGTTACTGCCTCAAATACCGGAACCGGATGGGCTATATCTTCATTGTTTGCAAGATTGAACTACAACTTTGCTGATAGATATATTATCGAAGGAAATTTTAGACGGGATGGCTCATCCAGATTTGGTGCTGACAAAAGATATGGAAATTTTGGTGCTGTTTCTGCTTCATGGTTAATAAGCGAAGAAGAATTTTTTCCTGAAAATGATGTGGTAAATTTCCTTAAGCTGTCATCAAGCTATGGCTCTAGTGGAAATGATAGAATTGACAACTTTGGAGCGTTAGGTCTTTACGGAGGAGTTAACTATAATGGCCTTCCAGGTTTGTATTACTCACAACCTGCTAATCCAATCCTGACCTGGGAAACAACTTCCCAATTTGATGTTAACATCAATGCTCATTTTCTGGATAGTAGATTACGTGTTGATGCGAGCTACTGGATCAAAGCTACGGACGGTATCCTGCTTGATGTCCCTCTGCCGTATACAACCGGATTCCCTAGCCGAACTCAAAACTTCGGTGAAATGGAAAATACAGGGGTAGACTTATCTATTTCCGGAGACATTCTTAATGCAGGTGACCTTAGGTGGACTGCAGTATTTAATGTCGGTTTTCTACACAATGAAGTAACCAAGCTGCCTGAGACTGCTCAGGTAGACCCAGAGGGCAACTTATATGTGTCAGTTGCTTCTTTTACAGATGAGGCTAGAGCTACAGAAGGTAAGTCTGCTAACGAGTTTTATTTGAAGGAGTATGTTGGTATCAATCCAGAGACTGGTGATGCGGAATGGGTAGGTGAGGACGGAAATCCTACTACTGATTATAATGCAGCGCCATATGCATATGCCGGATCGGCTTTGCCAAAGGCTACTGGAGGCTTTACCAATACACTTTCGTACAAAGGCTTATCACTAAACGTATTTTTCAACTTTGTAAGCGGAGGACATGCATATATTGCGGATAATGAATTTGCTGAAAATATTGCCGCAAGCGGCGCTTTTAATAATACCGTTCGTGTATTAGATTCATGGACAGAAGATAATCGTGATGCTTTTGCACCTGCATATTCCAGTCCTACCATGTCTTTCTGGGACAATGAATCTACCAGGCACTTATTTGATGCGAGTTATATCAGGTTAAAGAACATCACGCTTTCCTATCAGCTTCCAGGATCACTACTGGAAAATACAAATATATTACGCGCTGCGAGAGTATATGTGATGGGGCAAAACCTGGCTACATTTGCCAGTGATGTTTATGACAATGGATCTGATCCTGAAGTCAATAATTCTGGAACAACGGCTGGTAGCATGTATGGAGAAAGTTTCTTTACCTCGCCTAATGCCAGACAAGTAACAGTGGGTGTAACCCTTGGTTTTTAAAATGAGACGAAACATGAAAAGAATATATATAATTTTTTTATCGTGCACATTAGCGTTTAGTGCATGTGACGATAGCTTGGATGAAATCACACCGGAGCAATCTTTATCTGAAGATCAAGCTTTTGCTAACTACAACAATGCAAATGGTGTGCTGATTGGTACGTATGACTTGATGCAGGATTTGCATGTATTCGGAAGTCAGCCTCAGTTTATTTCCGATTTCATTACTGACAATGTGAATTTTACCGGATCGTTTCCTTCACTTCAGGATTTTAATAATTATGCTGTTAACAATAGCAATAGTACTGTAGATGAAGTATGGAGAGATTCATATCAGGTAATATTAGGTACCAATGCCATCATTGCAAATGCCCCTCTTATTGAGGATGCCACCGATGAAGAAAAGTTAGCGCTGGAAGGTGAGGCTAGGTTTGTAAGAGCAATTACTTATTTTATGATTGCCAACTTGTATTCTCAGCCTTATGGGGTTAGTCAAGGGTCAAACTTGAGTGTCCCCCTTTATTTAGAGCCCTTTACCGGTGAGGTAATTAATTTGCCCAGAAATACACTGGCTGAAGTTTATAGTCAAATAGAAGCGGACTTGCTATTTGCTGAGGAAAATTTGTCTCCTACAGCTGAGCAGGGCTTTGCTTCCTCTTATAGCGCAACTGCACTGTTGTCAAGGTTGTATCTATATATGGAAGATTGGACAGCGGCTGCACAGAAAGCTGAAGAAGTGATATCATCTGAAAATTATTCTTTAAGCAATGATCTATCATTTTATAATACGATCAGCGATGAGATCATTTTCTCTATTGAAAATAATGCCACTGACCCTCAAAGTGATAGCGATGCAGAAACCAGCAGCGGTTCCTGGGATAGCTATTATACAGGAAGAGATCAAGGTGGTAGAGGTGATGGTGAATTCTCTCCTGATTTGTTAGCGCTTTTTGAGGAAGAACCTGAGGATTTGAGAGGCGATTTTTATGTTGAAGATGTGAATTTCAGTGGTGAACCTGCCATTTACACATTGAAATATGACAATGGTAACGATAACTCAAGCGACTATGCTGCTATCAGACTTGCAGAAATAATGCTAAATAGAGCAGAGGCATTAGTAGAGTTGAATGGAATAAATGAAGAAGCTATTGGCCTGGTCAATGAGATCCGGAACAGAGCAGGATTAACTACAGCCTGGACTGTAGGAGACTTTGCCTCTGCTACTGAATTGCTTGAGGCTATTTATACCGAGCGACGTAAAGAACTTGCTTTTGAAGGACACCGGAGAATGGATTTATTAAGGACTGGTAAGCCTTTGAGAACAGAAGCGCCCTCAAGTGTTGCAATTACGGATGCGGGTGTTGGAGTAGTGGCTGGAGATCCTAAGGCCGTTTGGCCTATCCCTCAGTCTCAGTTAAATATAAATCCAATGCTTGAACCTAATCCATAAACGGATTTGAAGCCTAGTTTGAGTCAAAATGCCGCTTATTCTGGTATTAGCTCATACGGTTGATTTTTATCAAAGCACTTTGCTCTTTTTTATGAGTAAAGTGCTTTTTTTTATTTCCTCAGTGTTATCGGCGCAAAGAACCCTAAGCCCAAAACTTATCTGGCTCTTTTAAAACTTACTGTTTTTACTTGGTGTAATATGTACGTAATTCTTGCTATAAAGTACCTCTTTTGATTTTATAGATAAGAAACTAAGTAACACGATAGAGCTATTTTATTTTTATGTTAGACAGATTGCAGTAAAGCTTGCAATAATACCGGCCGGTGCTTTCCCCAGTTTTATTTGTTTGGCCAGCTTCCATTAAGCTTTGTTTTAGATATCATGAGTAAAATTTGGCCCCTCCTTAGGCTTCACCATAATTTATGAAGTTAAGTTAGGCATCAGTAGCATGACATAAAGCCTGAAGAAGGCAAAAAAAGAGCCCACAGCCCCTAACTTAGGGTCTGCTCTCCCTAGCTTAGGAGCTGTGGGCTCTAGTTTAGGTTCTACATTAGCATCTGCTCACCCTAAGGCAGGTCCGATAAAGCCTGGCTTAAGCTTTTTTTACCTTCTTTTGCTTGTCTATACCCTTTGAGCACTGCCATTGAAAAGCTGCAAGGCTTTCTCTTCAAAATCAGAACGATATCAATGATCCGTACGAGGATCGTAATTTTACGGAATAGTGTAAAATGAATAGCCTTTTGACTTAACAAGCACAGACTTTAGTAAAAGAGTTAGAAATAACGGCCGTTAATGCACCTTGAAATACACACGCTTGCGCCTACCGGCTTTTCATCATAATTGTAGCGGGCTTCCAATAAATTGACCTTTGGCACAAGATACCAAAACAGAGAGTATTCGGCCGTTATCACTCAGAAGTAAGCGATATGATGTGCTTTAAGTAATGCAGCGAGCCTGTGGATCGGATAAGGTATGTTAAACGTTCAAAGCGATTAGTTTTTTCTCTCTGTAAACCATGGCAATTCCTCTTTTTCATGAGCATAAAAGTCTCCAGCTTTTAAAAGCTATCCTCTGTTACATGCTTTATTAAGTGCACTCAAAAATACTTACTTCTTAGTAAGAAATCTTTTGAGTAATATTTACTATTGACCTGGGATTTGTAAGGCTCGAAATTTAAAATACTTCCAGGTAACATTTTTAATAATTTTAAGAAGTAAGAGGGAGTGAGGAGGGTATTTTTATTCTGAAATTGGCTTTATAAAAGTCCAGATTGAGTAAATGACATTGCTAAAATTTTTAAAATAATATTTAAATTTATTTTATTTTTAATAATTGCTTAAAATAAGCATTAGTTTTACAAAAAATATAATGATAAAGGTTTGCTATTATCAATGAAAATAAAGAATAATCAATATTTTGATAAATGTCATTATTTATTCCCTTATCAATAATTTTATCTTTTGTAGTAAAAGTAAAATTAAATACTAAAATTATCAGTGAGTAAGATTGAATTTTAAAATTTAAAATTTACTTTTACGGTGTTTTTTTTCTTAGGCATGTAAGATTTATTTATTTCTTGCTCAATCTATACTCAATATTTAAATAAAGCAGTAGAGTATAAATCGGTAAGTATAATAGTTTAATCTAAAGCAACATAGTTTACATGTCGTAAGTCATCTGAGTTTCGTGGTATGTTTAATTTTAACTAATTGTCAGTTTTATGAGAGGTAATTCTACTAGCCTCCCCGCATGGGGAAACCTCATCAGAAAGTTGGGAAGCCTGATGCTTGCATTGGTGATCGCGCAGAGTGTATATGCGCAGGAAAATGCAGTTTCAGGAACCGTAACTTCTGCTGAAGATGGAACACCGCTACCCGGTGTGAACGTGATCGTGAAAGGTACTACTAAAGGTACTGTAACAGACATTGATGGTAACTATCGTATTAGCGTACCAAGCGATGCAAATGTTTTGGCATTCAGCTTCATTGGTCTGCTTCAACAGGAAATTGAGATCAATGGTCGCTCAGTAATCGATGTAGTAATGGAGTCAGATGCCCAGCAGCTTTCTGAAGTGGTGGTTACTGCCATTGGTATTGAGCGTGAGAAGAAAGCCTTAGGGTACTCAGTAGCCAGTGTAGACAACGAGCAGATCGCCCAGGTTTCTGAGCCTGATCCCTTAAGAGCGGTACAGGGAAAGCTCCCCGGTGTAAATATTACCGGTGGTGGTGGCGCTCCCGGTCAGTCTACCAAAATCAACATTCGAGGTATCTCATCCCTTACTGGTAATACCCAGCCGCTCTTTGTAGTAGATGGTATTCCTTTTGATAACTCTACCAACGCATTTGACCCTACGGATCCGGGCGCGAGTGCAGCAGTAGATAACTCTGCTTTCTCTAACAGGGCTTTTGACCTTGACCCTAACAACATAGAGTCTATGACTGTACTGAAAGGTGCTGCTGCTGCTGCCCTTTATGGATCAAGAGCTACTAATGGTGTGGTGGTAATCACGACCAAGGCTGCCAAGAAAAATACCAAGAAAGGACTGGAAGTAACGTATAGCGGTTCTTATAACATAGAAAACGTTTCTAACTTACCTGATTATCAGGATGTATATTCACAGGGTTCCAACCAGTTATACAATGCAGGCTTTATCGGTAACTGGGGAGCCCCTTTCCCTAATCATGTGGACCGTCTGAACGAGCAGTACGGCACCAACTATTCTCAGATTATCTATGGAGGGGAAACCGCAGAGGATGGTAGTGTAATTGTGCCTGCTACACCTGCCGGTTTTGTTCCTCATCCCTTAGTAATGACTTCTGTTGGAAGAAGTGAGGGTTATGACTTGCTTTTCCCTGAGCTCGTGAAAGGCTATATTGTTGGTGGCGGTTTTATCACTGACCCCAACGATCCTCTGTGGGGAACAGGTACGCCGGTAGGTATAGATGTGCCTTTTCAGCCTTATGATATCGTGGGAGGCTTCTTCGATCAGGGAAGTGTAATTGAAAATAGTATTAACATTACTTCAGGAGGAGAAAATGCCAGCCTTACAGGAAACGTTTCGCACATGACCAATCAGGGTATCGTACCTAATTCTGAGGCTACACGTACCAGTTTGAGCTTTGGCGGTAACGGGCAGTTGGAGAACGGGCTATTTATTTCTGGTAATGTGACCTACGTAAACACTACCCAGCAAACTCCACAGTCCGGAGGTAGTTTTTACGCTGACTATACTACGGCTACTTCTACTTCATTGTTCCAGAGGTTGTACTACCTTCCTCGTAACTACAACCTGAACGGATATCCTTTTGAAAGCCCTATTGACGGTTCAAACGTATTCTATCGTGCCCTGGATAACCCACTTTGGATTGCGAAGTATAACAGCTACAGCAGTGATGTAAACCGTATCTATGGTAACATGACTTTATCTTATGATATCGGTGACTGGCTTAACCTGACAGCCAAAGGTGGTATCAATACCTATGGTGACGCCCGTAGAGATGTTGTAAGAAGTGGTGGCGCTTCCCTGCCTGCGGGTAGAATTTATACTGAAGATGTAACTTATACCGAGCAGGATTATAACTTCATCGCTACAGTTACTAAAGATATTAATGAGTCCTTTGGTTTCCGTGGTATAGTAGGTTTCAACGTCAACCAAAGGGAAAGAGGCCGTAGAAAGGTAACCGGTTCTGGTATCATCTCTGATGGTTTAGAAGGCCTGTACAGAGTGGATGCTACTACCCAGACTACTGTAAACTGGGACTATAGCGAATTACGCCGCTACTATGCAGCCTACGCTGACCTGCAATTCTCTTATAATGACTACCTGTACCTGAACGTAGTGGGAAGAAATGACTGGTCATCTACACTACCGGTAAACAATAGGAGCTACTTCTATCCGGGTGTTAGTGCCTCATTTGTAGTAACTGATGCCTTTGACATAGGGGGAAATATCCTGAACTTCGCTAAAGTACGTGCTGCCAGAACCCAGGTAGGTAATGAGCCTAATCCATATCTGACGGCTACTTACTACAGCATACTGCAGCCCGCTACCATTGGTTCTACTGACTACAACCGGGCAACCTTGCAGGATGCGCTTGGCAATGTTAACCTGAAGCCAGAGTTTACTACCGAAACAGAAGTAGGGGTAGAAGCCCAACTTTTTGACGGTCGTGTTGGCGTAGATGTGACCTGGTTTAACCGTAGTTCTACCGATCAGATCGCGCAGGCTAAGTTACCTGCTACCAGCGGTTTTGATACGGAATGGGTAAACATTGGTGAACTACAAAACCGTGGATGGGAGATTGGTTTGGACCTGACTCCTGTACGTACTGCCAGTGGGTTTACCTGGAATGTCTATTCTGCATTCACCAAAATCAAGACAGAAGTTATTGATGCCGGACCTGCCGGCGAGATATTCGTGGGTGGACCTCTAACTACTTTGGGGACACTGCATAGAGCAGGCTTACCTTATGGTCAGATTTATGGTAGTGTGAACGCGCGTGATGATGAAGGTAATCTGCTGATTAACAAAAATACCGGCTTGCCTTTCCCTCTTCCTACCAACGATGTTATTGGCGACCCTAACCCGGATTTCCTCTTAGGGATTACCAATACCTTTACGTACAAAGGGGTCACGCTGAGAGCCTTATTAGACTGGAGACAGGGCGGAGATATTTACTCTGCAACAGCCGCGTCTTTGCTGCTGAGAGGTCAGCTGAAAATCTCAGAAGATCGTGAGGGACTGAGAGTAGTGCCTGGCGTTTATGGTAGTCCTCAAACTTTTGAGGCTGTGCTTGACGAAAATGGAGAAAAAATCGTGAACACAACACCGGTTACCGCCTTTGACTATCACTTCACCAATGGATGGGGTGCTTACGGACAGGATGAAGTAAACGTATACGACGCTACTACCATTCGCCTGAGAGAAGTTGGTCTGGGTTATACACTCCCTGCCAGTGTATTGGAGACTACTCCTTTTGGCTCAGTAAGAGTGATGTTTACCGGACGTAACCTCTGGTTTAGAGCACCTAACTTCCTGGAAGGTCTGAACTTTGACCCTGAAATACTGGCGGAGCCTGCTGGTTCTAACGTTCAGGGTTTTGACTACGGTGCTTATCCTACCACACAGCGTTATGGTGTTAACTTGACTGTTACATTCTAATAACCGACATAATTCAATGCTGGCAGTGAAAGCTGCCAGCGATATAAAAATTTCTTTTCTATGAAAATAAATTATATAAAATACACACTCTTGTTGGTGTTGTCTTTAGGGATCGCTAGCTGCGAACTGACGGACCTGAACATCAACGAAGATCCTAATAATCCTACCCAGGCCTCTTTGGATTTGTTGCTGGCCAATTCATTATTGAGGGGGTCGGAAGAGTTTAGTCACGATATCAATTCTAACCTGCATAGTTTTGTAGGGATCTTAGCTGAGCAAGGTGATGATGGTTTTGATTTAACCAATAACACCTATAATCTGGAATGGCAGGAGCTGTATTATGGACCTCTCAAGGATGTGCAGCAGATTGTGAATATTGCTGAAGAGCAAGGAAATAACCCATATTACCTGGGTGTAGGCCAGCTACTGAAGGCTTATTATTTTAGCCTGATGGTAGAACTTTGGGGAGATATTCCTTACTCAGAAGCCTTACGTGCTGATGCCGCTGAGGTAATCAAATATCCTGGCTATGATGATGACGCGGCGATTTATCAGAATCTGATGGAGCTTGTAGACGCGGGAATCGCTAACCTGAATGAAAATAGTGTGGTAGAAGTTAGTGGAGACCCCATCTATAATGGTGACATAGATAGCTGGATCAAAATGGGCAAATCGTTGAAACTTCGTTTGCTGATGAATACCCGCCTGGTGCAGGATAACAGTGCGGCCATTACTGCACTGATTGATGAAGGTGATTTGATCCTGGATGGTTCTGATGACTTTACTTTCCAGTTCAGTAGCATTAACAATCCTGAGAACGAAAACCGTCACCCCTGGTATGTGGATGGCTATACTACCAGTACGTATAACTTCACTTACTTGGGCCATCAGTTTATGGTAGAGATGCTGGACTTTGAAGACCCTCGTCGTCCTTTCTATATTAAACGTCAGACTACCACTATCCTGGATCAAAATGACGCATCTGACCGTCAGACTACACCCTGCTCTCAGATTACCGGTTGTGTCTATGGCTACCTGGTACTCAATCCTACTATGATAGACAGGCTGTATACTGATAAAGGGAAATTATTTGATGGCGATGCCGAAGACTTTTTGGCGGGTATCTTTGGGCGTGACCGCTCTGATCCATCCGGGATTCCTTTGGATGGAGCCATCAGATCGGCTATTGGTGTATACCCTGCAGCGGGTTTATATGATGATAGCCCTGAAGGTGCTTCTGGAAATAAAGGAACAGGTGCTGGCCTCTTCCCGATGATTACCAGTGAGATGGTTAAATTCTACATCATGGAAGCTATACTCACCGGAAACTATGCCGGTACCGAGGCAGAAGTACGTGACATGCTGGAAGAAGTAATTCGTGAACACATTGACAAAGTGTATGCTTTTGGCGTGGAAAATGATCCTAGTGGCGTACCTGCTCCTGATGCCGCGCTTGACTCTTACATTGACAAGCCTATTGATGAAGCTACTGATGCATATGTAGATTTGTGGTTAGCAAGATATGATAATGCCCCTACTACCAATGCTAAGTTGAATGCAGTAATCAAGCAGGCCTGGTTTACCAACTTTGGTAGTGGTATAGAAGTTTACAATGCTTACCGTAGAACCGGTTTTCCTAATGATTTACAGATTCCGCTACAGCCACAGCGTGACTTCGCCCTTAGACTGCCTTACGCTCAGGATGATTTGAACTTCAACCAGAGTGTTACCGCTGAGCAGGAGGGTGTAGTATTTGATCTTGATAAAATATTCTTGGACGAAGTTGATGGTGAGGGAGAATAAACAATGATTACTATGAAGAAAAATTCAATATTATATATTTCAATGGTTCTTACCGGCCTGATGCTATTTAGCACCGCCTGTGAGGATGAGGAGCTTAACCCCTATGTTGAGCCGCTACCGGGAGTGCATGCTTTCGGGCAGTTTGCTGCAGACTCGCCTACAAATTTCATCATTGAACAAACTGGTGAGGACCTTAATATCAACCTGCAATGGATTTCTGTTGACAGGGAGTTAGAAGTGGAAAAAATAGATGTATTCGTGCTTTTCAATGAAAGCTACAGAGATGTAGATAATAACCCATTGGTTGCCGAGCACGGTGGTGATGAAGGTATATTTTATACCACTATAGAGGGTGGAGAATTACCCGCCAACCGCGAGAATACAACAATTTCCATTTCTCAGGAAGATGTATTAAACCTTTACAATGGAACCACCTACGATTATGATGAGGATGGTACTGCTGAAGATGTATTTGATAATGATTTTAAGCCATCCAGAAGCAATGACGCACCTTTTATTTCAGGAGATAACTTCTCAATTCGCTGGGTGCTTTATACTACTGATGGCTTAGTATTTGACTCATGGTCTCCTTCAGTATGTACTGAGCTTCCCGGAGCTAACTGCTCAGTAGACTGGATTCTGGAATGTGGTCAGGTCATCAAAGAACCCGCCCAGGATTATACCATTACCTTTAATGACTCCTATGGTGATGGCTGGAATGGAGCTGCCATTAGCGTCATTGTTGATGGAGAGGCTACTGAATATACTTTAGCTGATGGCTCAACAGGTACAGAGGTAGTCACTGTTCCTGAGGGTACTACTTCATTATCATTTGAGTTTATCTCTGGTGATTATGACTCTGAAGTTAGTTATTCTATCGTAACCGAGAAAGGTAACTCTATAGCTGCTGGAGGCCCTTCTCCTTCAGTAGGAGCAATAACTTTAGACTTGTGCGTAGAAAATGAATAAATAGTAAGCACAAATAAATTAACAAAAGAGGTGTCCCAAAAGGATACCTCTTTTTTTTGTATGCTGTATTTCAGGTGCTTGCCAAAAGGACGGAGGGCTTCCCATTGGTTGAGAGAGAAAATTATCACAACGAATGCTGAGCTTATTTCTTTACTGTACCCTTGTCCTCTGCATCTACATAGTAAATAATAAAATTCATCATTTCATCGGTAGTATTCCAACCGTAAGTGACATCTTCAGGTGGATAGTTGGGGTTTTCAGGATTGTTAATGGTGTTGTCATAAGTGGCTTCCGCATAGATCACTGAGCCTGCGGGCACGTTCAGCAATTCTTCAAAAACATAGGTAGACTGCCAGTTGAAATCCCAATCATCAATCTTAACGAAAGGTACCAGGTCACCGGCAGGCGTAATAGCGAAGGCACGAAAGGTTTTGCCCAATGTATGCATATGCGGCAGTACAGAAATCACATCTATGGATTGTGCTAATGGCGCGGAGCGCATATAAAACGTAGGCTGGCTTTCCGCTTCTAAGAAAAAAGGCTGATTGGTAATGTCATTCTCTCGCAGCGTCATGATCTGTACTTCTTGCTCAACCAGTTCATCAGTAAAATATAAGTTGATACCAGACTGATCCTGTGCTTTGTTCCCGGAAGGAGCATAATGAATGTTAAGAATCAGGTCGCTATTTTTTTTGAGCAGTTTCCCTGTATTTTCAGGATAAATGAAAGGCATATTTCCCGGCACCCAGCCATATAAAAACTCTTCGGCAAGAGGAATCTTGTAAAATTCCTGAACTTTAGGGTCAAGTTCAGAGAGGCCATCAATACCTCTGATAAGATTAGTGGTATCCAGCATGACCCGGCTGTGGTGTACATACTGCCGATTACCCGGGCGAAATTCAATAGCTTTCAGATACACATCTTCCGGCAGCTTGGTGGGCAGTGAAAAGAAGCGAAACTCTTCAGTAGCCGTTGGTGGAATATCAAAGGGTTCACGCATGGTGAGTACCAAATCCGGGTCGGCTCTCATCTGAGAATTTTGCTGAAACTCAGGAGAGGAAGGCTTATTTCTTTTCTTGCCTTCGGGAACCCCGGAGTCAATCCAGCGGGCAATCAGGTCTATTTCCTGTTGTGTGAGCAGGCGCTCATTTTGATAATGCTGAAACTCCGGGTCAGCCTTCCAGGGCGGCATATAGCGCGTTTGTGTTACATGCCTGATAAACTTAGAACGTTTGGCTACGTCCTCATAAGTAATCAGGCTGAACGGTCCTACTTCCCGCGGCCGATGGCATGGTGTACAATTGGTATGGATTATGGGAGCAATATCTTTGTTGAAAGTGAGGTCCTGAGCTAAGCTTGCATACGAAAGACAAAATAACAAGCTGAAAAAACTTACCCTTTTCATGTCAAATGTTGACTTTTTGTCGGTCTTAAAACTTAGGTGAAATATTTGGTAATCAGTGGTTTGACACCAATATTAATTTGTAATATATTAAAAAAAATGAAGGATACCCTGAAGAGCCATAAACATATGTATAAAAGTATTTCTACTATCGTTTTGATCGCGCTTTGTACGGTATTGTCATCTGCGATTCGGGCTCAAACTGAGTCCTGGCTTGAGCTCCCTTTGCAGTCCGCAGAGGGGGGGCAAATCTCAGTAGGAGAATTGTTAGGAGAGCAAGGGGCAGTTTTGCTTTTTCTAGATCCAGATTGTCCGGTTTCTCAGAAGTATGGTGCTACCATCAGAAGGTTGGCGCGGCAGTTTAAAGAAAAGGGGATTCAAACCATCGCGATCTATCCGGTGGTTAATATTGATGAAGAGAGTGTAAATACTTTTGCCTCAGCCTATCAATATGATTTTGCTCATCTTCTGGACCCACGTATGGAATTAACCAAAAGCATAGGAGCCAGTGTCACGCCTGAAACGTATTTACTAAACAGTGAAGGAGAAATAATTTATCATGGGGCTATTGATAATTGGTACTATGAACTGGGTCGTTACAGAAGAGTGGTTACCCAGCACTTCTTGAAGGATGCAGCAAGCTTACACTTGGCGCGTGAACCAATAGCTCAAAAAGAAACCAAAGCCATCGGGTGTATGATAGGTACCGGTATGAAAGGAAGGAGCAAAAACATGCATCATTAAGCCATCAATTACTGGAAATTGGCCTATTGTCTGTTGGCATAATTCATTTAATTTACAGCAATCTTCTAAAATGTTAGGGTAAATACCCTCAATTTGAAAAAAAAATTGATAGTAAAAATAAGCAAGATTTAGCTGAAAGTTTTTTACTTATTGTCGGTTCATATTTTTTTAACATTAGAAGTTTTTTCTTTCTATAATCGTATCGTTTTTGCCCTTTTTAGTTAATTGATGTATCATTCAACCAGAAAATCCCCGATAAGTATAAAGAGAGGATGAGGTTAAAAGTTGAGTTTTTATCATAAAAAATTGCCTTTTATTGTAAATGTGGTAATAAAAATTAGTTGAAATTGTCATATTTAAAACTACATTTATCCCCCAATATGAAGGATTAAGCATCTGTAAAAGCTAAGTCTATTCGTCTCAGGCCATTCAATTCTTAGTATACCTACCAAAGGGCTTACACTTTCTGCTGCTCACTTCTTCAAGGCATCTTTCACCTAAATTCTACATCTATGAGATGGAACTTTACTCATCTATCCTTTGGGGATAAGTCGGGCAAGTACTTAGGCAGCCTACTATTCATTATGATATGCTGTTTGAATGCTTTCGCTCAGAGCCAAACTGTTTCTGGTCAGGTGACCGAAGCAGAAGACGGTGCACCACTTCCCGGTGTAAACGTGATCGTAAAGGGAACCACTACAGGTACAGTGACTGATATTGATGGAAATTACAGAATCAACGTACCAGAAGGTGGGGAAGTGCTTACCTTTAGTTTCATTGGTTATATCAGTAAAGAAATAGAAATCAGTGGACAAAGCACAATTGATGTCGGCCTGGAATCTGATACGCGCCAGCTTTCTGAGGTAGTGGTAACTGCGGCGGGTATTGAGGCCAATAAACGGGAACTGGGCTACTCTATCCAGAATGTAGACGCTGAAGAAATCACCAAGTCCCGGGAGACCAACTTTGTCTCGGCACTCAGCGGTAAAGTAGCTGGCGTACAAGTAACCAGTTCGGGTGGAGCACCAGGCTCAGCCGCTCAGATCAGGATCAGAGGAAATAAATCTGTTCAGGGGAGTAACAGTCCACTCTTTGTGATTGATGGCATACCCATTGACAACTCTACTTTCAATACCGCGGATTCACCGGAGGATGCGGTATCTAATTTGGGATCAGGAGGTGTAACTAACTCAAACCGGGCAATAGATATTAACCCCGATGATGTAGCTAACATCACTGTTCTGAAAGGGCCGGCAGCTACGGTTTTGTATGGCATCAGGGCTGCCAACGGAGCGGTAGTGATTACCACCAAAAAAGGGCAAAGGAATACCGGGGCTAAAATTGACTATTCTTTTGGCTATACCATTGATCAGGTAAACAAACTGCCCGACCTGCAAACTACTTATGCTCAGGGCTCAGTAGTGGATGGTGTTCCTACCTTTCAGTCGCCGATGTCTGGCTCTACGCAGTCTAAGAGTTGGGGACCAAGGATAAATGACTTGCGTTATGCCGATGAAGCTTCCATCTGGGACCCTTATGGGTTGATTGTACCTGCCGGTGACCCAATGGCTACAAACAGGGTAGCACGTGCCTACAACAACGCTGAGTTGTTTTTTGAGAATGGCTCAAATGCTTCCCATAACCTGAGTGTATCAGGAGGCACTGAAAAAACAAGCTATTTCTTTTCTATGGGTAGGCTGGATCAGACAGGTGTTATGCCCAATAGCTTCTTTGACAGAACCAGTTTCAGGGCGACCACCAGCGCGGAGATTTTTGAGAATTTCACCGCTACCTTTTCAGCTAACTACATCAACTCAGGAGGTAAGAGGGTGCAAAATGGTTCTAACACTTCAGGAGTGATGCTGGGCTTACTGCGTACAGCTCCTTCTTTTGATAATAGTGCAGGCTATCTGTTTGAAGACGGTACCCAGCGGGCTTATCGTGGAGGAAGCATTTACGATAACCCTTTCTTCACTGTTAACAAAAATTATTCTACCGACGATGTAAATCGTATCATTGGGTATACCCAACTGGCTTATGATGTACTGCCCTGGCTCAACATCACTTACCGCCTCGGAGTGGATACCTATGGAGATGACCGTGTTTTCAGAAACGACATCAATTCTTCCAGTGTACAGGTAGGACAGGTGATCAACCAGACCATTCAGAGCAAAGACCTTAACTCAGATCTGCTGCTTACAGTCAATAAGGATTTTGAGGCTTTGAGCCTGAGTGCTACCGTTGGTCATAATTACTTTAATAAAGAAGTTCATATTAACCGGATTGATGGGCAGGGGCTGGCCTCGCCGGGCTTTTTCAATATGGCGAGTGCCACTTCAGTCAATGTGTCGGAAGGAGTAAGCCGAAGAAAGCTGGTAGGGGTATTTGGTACAATCACGTTAAATTATCTGGATGAGCTGTTTATCAATCTGAGCGGACGTAATGACTGGTCTTCTACCTTGCCCGAAGAAAACAATTCATTCTTCTATCCGGCTACCAGCATAGGGTGGGATTTTTCCCAGACCTTTGACATCAACAGTAGCATCTTCTCTTATGGTAAGTTAAGAGCTTCCTGGGGACAGGTAGGAAATGACGCGCCTTTTGCTGTTACAAACAATGGCTTCGTACAATCCCGTGTAAGGGATGGATGGACCACACCGCAGGGTGTCATATTCCCGGCTTTAGGATTGAATGCTTTTAATGCCAGCTTCTTATTGGGTAATGATCAGCTAAAAGCAGAGACCACCACCACCATTGAATTTGGTGGAGACTTCCAGTTTTTTGATGGCAAAATCGGCTTGGATATCACCTACTTTGATGCGAGAACTACCGATGCTATTCTGAATGTAGATATTCCCAGCGCCAGTGGCTGGCAGCAGCGGGCGGTAAACTCCGCTGAGTTAAGTAACAAAGGCATAGAAGCTGCCCTTAGCGCGAATATTGTTAATAGGGAAAATTTTACCTACGATGTAAACCTGAACTTTACCCGCATCCGCAATGAGGTCATCAAATTAGCAGAAGGTATTCCTTTCATCACCATTGATCCCTTTGGCACACAGCGCATCGCCGAAGGCGAGCCTTTCGGTATCTTCTACGGTACGCGCTTCCTGCGTGATGATGAAGGTAATGTAGTGATCAACCCTGCCAATGGTTTGCCTTTTGAAGATCCTACCGAAGGCATTGTCGGTGATCCCAATCCTGATTTCCTCTTAGGGTTTAGAAATTCCTTCAATTTTAAGGGAGTCAGCATCAGCTTCTTGCTGGATATCCGCAAAGGGGGAGACGTTTATAATGGTACCAAAGGAGTGCTGAATAATTTTGGTGTGGGCGCTGAAACCCTGGACCGCAATGAGGTGGTCGTATTTCCTGGAGTGCTGGGCGAAGTGGCAGATGATGGAAGCGTAAGTCCTACTTCCGAGCAAAACAATATTGAAGTAGTAAAAGGGGGTACTGATGGCGGGGCCAACTACTATGAAAACTACGGCTTTGTAAACCTGACTGAGTTGACCATTGAAGATGGCTCCTGGCTACGGCTGCGGGATGTTACGCTGAGTTATGACTTGCCCGGCAGCCTATTGGACAACACCTTCTTCAGAGAAATTAATATTGGACTTACCGCCCGCAACCTGTTCCTATTCACCGATTACACAGGTATAGATCCGGAAACCAATCTTACCGGGGATTCCAGCAATGTGATTGGGTATGATTATTTCAATAACCCTAACACCCGGAGCTATGGTGTAAGTGTCAATCTTTCTTTCTGATCAACACTTGAAATTAAATGCTGAATACAATGAAAAATACTATATATAAAAGATGTTTGATGTGCTGCCTGGCACTGAGTTTCTCGGTAAGCTCTTGTGAGTTTGGTGACACAAATGTTGACCCTTCCGTGCCTACCGATGTATCCATGGCAGCGCTCTTACCTTCCGGACAGACGGCGATCTCCTGGGTAATAGGAGGGGAGGTCGTGCGTTTCAGCGGACTGCTCACCCAGCAGTTTCGTGGTATCAACGCGCAGCAACTGGACAACTGGAAATACCTCATTCGTGAAGCTGATACTGATGGAGTATGGCAGCGGATGTACCACAATTCATTGAATACCATCAACATTGTGATTGAGAAAGCACAAGAGCAAAACGCGCCCCATTATGAAGGTGCAGCCAAAGTGCTGATGGCAGCAGGTATCGGTACATTTACAGATGCCTTCGGAGATATTCCTTATTCAGGAGCTTTTCAGGGTGATGAGGGGGAGTTTACCATAGCCTACGATAGCCAGCAGGAATTGTACAACACAACCATTCCGCAGCTTTTGGATGATGCCATTGCCAGGCTAAGTGCTGAAGAGAGTGCAGGAGGAAGCCCCGGTGCTGACGACCTTATCTTCGGCGGCGATCTTGATCTGTGGATAGCCGCTGCCCAATCCCTTAAGCTGCGCTATACATTTCAGGCAGCCAAGCAGAACCCTAATGCGTATGAAGAGGCATTAGCGATGCTACCCGATGTAATTTCTTCTAATGAAGATGATTTTGAAATGTATTTTGGTACGCTGGCCAACGAACCCAACCCCCAGTACCAGTTTACTCAGAGTCGTTCGGGTAATATGCGTATGGACGATTATTTTGTCAATGCGTTTACTGAAAATGATACGCGTAAGCCCTTATTCGTGGGAGGAATCAATGATTTTGAGTTCAACGGTTATTACACTTCTATCAATTCTCCGGTGGTACTGATGAGTTATGTGGAAGTAAAGTTTATAGAAGCGGAATCGCAGCTGATGAAAGCTACTCCTGATATAGCGGCAGCTAAAGCAGCGTTGGATGAAGCAGTATCGGCCTCATTCAGCAAAATTACGGGTGTGGCTACATCCGCTGCTTATCAGGCGAATCTGGATGAACGCTGGAATGTTGCGGCAGATAAGCTGCAGGTGCTGATTGATGAAAAATATATTGCTTGCTATTCACAAGGGATCACGACCTGGAATAATTACCGGAGGACCGGCTATCCTGCGCTGGAATTTATAGAAGGAGGTACGAATGCTTTTAATGCCAATGGAGAAATTCCTCGTCGCTTACCCTATCCGCAGGAAGAGCGTCTGTTGAACCTGGAGAATTTGCCCATCAAGACGCCTAATTTACAAACCCGCTTTTGGTGGGATCAGCAATAGACGAAAAGAAGAGAGGCTGATCATTGTCAGCCTCTTTTTTTATTTGCTGGCAGTCAGATTAGCTTCATTGATAAAGTACTCAGGATGTTGCTCATCATGTTCGGTAGCTTCCTGATAAGCTTTTGCCACTTCCAGTATAGTAGCCTCATCGTACAGCTTACCAACAAAAGTAATGCTTTGCGGGTGACCTTCATCGTCAAAACCATTGGGTACAACTACAACCGGGTGCCCCGTCATATTCGTGATCAGCAGTTGTCTGAAACCTCGGGTAGGAGCTACTATCACATCTACCTCTTCCATGAGCTTTTCCATTTCCTGAATCAACTGATAGCGGTAGCGATTGGCCATGATATACTCCACTGCCGGTATAAAACGTGACTGCCTCAGGGCATTTGGTCTGGCACCTTCGCCTTGCCTTACCATGGCGTCATCCAGGTTGTAGCGGGTAAGGTCGTCAAAGGCTGCCCCGGCCTCTGCGTACATGATGAGAGAAAGTACTTTTACAGGTAGTGCGCTACTATCAGGCATGCTTACCGCCTGCATATCCGCGCCTAAGGCACGCAGTTTTTCCAGGCTGGCATCATTATTAATATTGACAGTATCTTCCTCAAAATAATCTTCCAGGAAGCCAAACCTGATTGCTGAGAAATCAACTTCTCCATCATAGTTAAAAGGTAGAGTGCGCGTACTCTTATCCGCTTCATCTAATCCATTGATCGCATCAAATACAATGGCACAGTCTTCGGCAGAGCGACAGATTGGACCGACTTTATCCAAACTCCAGCTCAAAGTCATGACGCCATTTCGGCTAACTCGTCCGAAGGTAGGGCGTAGACCGGATGCACCGCAACGGGTAGAGGGAGAAACGATAGAGCCCATGGTTTCGGTACCGATAGAAAAACCTACTAATCCCGCGGCTGTTGCGGAAGCTGAGCCTGCGGAAGAACCACTGGCACCTTGCTCCAGATCCCAGGGATTTTTGGTAGTTCCTCCAAACCATACGTCTCCTCTGGCCAATGCTCCTGAAGTAGTTTTGGCAATCAATACCGCCCCGGCAACTTCCAGCTTTTTTACGACGGTCGCTGTATAGTCCAGCGTCTGATCTTTATGTGTAGCTGAACCCCAGGTGGTTTTATACCCTTCTACTGCCAGCAGATCTTTTACCCCATAGGGAATGCCGTGTAATGGCCCCCGGTAATTACCCCGGCTGATTTCCTCATCTGCTTTGGCTGCCTGCCGCATCGCCAGGTCTTCAGTAATCGTAATTACGCTGTGCAGCGTATCATCATATTGCCTGATACGATCAATGTAGAGTTTGGTAAGCTCGGTAGAAGTGATTTTCTGGTTTTTGATGAGTGAAGCCAGCTGCCTGATATTGTAAAAGGCAATTTCTTCACGATTTGCCGGTAGGGCCACATCATCAGGTATATTCCACTGAAGGGTTATGTAGTTGCTGTCAGGTACAAATCCCTGAGGAAGAGGATCGAAGACTAGCGCGGGGAGTACTTCATTTTTCAAACGGTACGCATGCATGAACTGATAGCGCTCTACATTATTGTTCAGATCCTGAAGCATGGTGTCAATCTCCTGAGCATCAAAATCCATTGCAATAAGCTTTTGCGCAGCTCTTATGTCAGTTGCCGTTACCTCTTCAGTCTCTTCAGGAACCATAATGATATAACAAAGGGTAGCTGTGATAGCAGCGGTAAGAAGGGTAGTGATAAAATATTTCATAGGTGGAATCTAAATGGCTGTATGAATAAGTGACTGCACAGTTTGAATAAATTCTGCCGTGCAGCCATTCACCCATAAATTTGGGATAACTTATTCGCTTTCTGAAACTTCCGCTTCTACTTGTACGGTAGGCATACTATCAATCGTACCGCTGTAGATGGCATTGAAAATCAGCTTGTATGTTCCTCTGGGCTGTCCTCTGAACTGGGGGCGGAAGCCGAAAAGTACCACATTACCATCTCCATGCTGAACTCTGAGTGCAGCGCCTTTGCCTCCGATGGCTTTCTTCTCACCCAAAGCCCAGCCACTCATTAGCAGATCATCTTTGGCATAACTTACCAGAGTTTCTACCAGAGGTTCGGGTGCTTTTTCAATGTCTTCCTTGCCTCCCTCACCTTCACGAGACTGTTTTACAATTTCAAAAGCCCTGCTTCGAGAGAAAGATGCTGCCACAGTGTCCTGCATCCCATAGGTAAGCGGATGACCGGTTTTGACCACAGCTTTGATCAGCGAGCCAGGAATGAAGAAATCTTTGCTGGCTAAGCCGGAAACTACATTTTTCACAGGCAGCCCAAATTGTTGAATGGCAAAGTCACTGGCTTCATCAAAAGTGATGAGTGTGCCGCCCTCTTCCACATAGTTTTGTAAAGCAAGGGCACCGGCAAGTCCCATACCGCCCGTGTATTCTTCGGGCATGGTATTAGGCGCATGGCCGTGTAAAATCTCTCTTGGGCTTTGGTCAGGAATGATGATCGCATGGTATTGGGATAAATCTCCATTACGCATTTCCGCATCATGCAGCGTGTCGTAATCAAATACATACTGATCAAGTAACCAGCGGGTCCAGCCCTCATCCATATTGGCGTCCCAGGATTTGTACAAACCTATTTTTGGCTTTTGTAGTGCATAAAGATCAACAGCTGGCTCACCATTGACAGCCATAAAATCTAAGCCAAGCTCATCGGCCAGGCTGTTAATTTGCGCTTCGGTAGTGCCTTGTTTTTCTATTATGATCGTACCTGCTTCCATATCATCGGAAGCTTCGCTCAGCCAGTACACTTTCTCACCCTCAGCCAGCAACTTGTTTACAGCGAGGGTGCTGCTGTTATCACGATGGGATAGGGCGTAGCCGTAGCTCCCGCTATTCACCTCACCCTCAGCCAGGCTCAAAAATTCGTCTAACTCATCAGTTTTGGCTTTAAACTCTTCTTTTACTTTCAGAACTTTTACGCCCATCTGTAGCGGAAGCGTCCAGCCCGCCAGGTCGTAAGGAGTTTTGGGAGGACCGCCGGGATAAAGCCGCAAGTCAGGGTATTCCTGCTTCTCCAGGAGGTCTTTCAGAAATGGGCGAAACGGCTGTGATCCGTAGAGTACGAAGTCCCCTTCTTTAAACGACTGGCCGCTGGCTTCAAAGTCACGGCTTGCCTGATGTACTTCAATACCCCCTTGCATCAGGATGTTCACCAGATTATAGGCTTCGCCACTATCCCACTGTTCAGCAGGAATAACATAAGCGAAAGTTTCCTCTTCACGCTCAATAGCATCTCTTCCCATTTTGTACATATCGTACAGCCATTTTGATTTGCGGTCGGCGCCGATGCTCAGGGTCGCCATGCCCGCGGTTAGCATATACTCTACCGCATCGCGAAAGTGTGATTCTCCTCCTTTCCAGGGGTCCGGATAATTGATGGCCGTACCATCGGTAGGGATACCATTACCAATAGTTTTGGGTAAAGAGTCCGGAGGGTAAAAGCGAGGTGTGGGGGTAGTATGCGCAGTTTCGGTAAGTATACCGATCTGGTTATGGTAATAGGGGGCTGTACGCAAGCCACCATTCCACCACATGGTAAAGGTTACATCAGATACTACACCGGGCATTTTTTTAATGGCAAAGCGGGAAGCCATTTCGTTACCGACCATATTGACACCATGCACTACACCCGGATGAATATTAGGGTTGACCGGCTTGGAAAAAGGGGGGATAAAGATACGTGCCCAGCGAGGTGAGCTTTGATGCTGGTTATGAACGATCTGAGGATACCACTCACGGAAAAGCATATTCGTGACCGCCCGGGTCTCAGGCTGCGTATTCATAAACCAGTCACGGTTATCGTCATGGCCTACATAATAATGATAGAGCACTGGTGGATTAGTGGTTTCGTAAGGAGTGCCCAGGTTTTTCTTGTACCAGTCGGCTACGATATCCAGACCGTCGGGATTGATGTTGGGCATGAGCATGAAGATTACATTATCTCTGATCTTCTGCATTTCGGGAGTCTCTTCGGTTACGACCATATAGGCTAGCTCAGGAGGAAACTGGGTAGCGGCTTTTTCGGTAGAATGTATACCTCCATCTATCCAGACGATCGCCTTACCTTCCTGAGCAAGCTCTTGCGCCTCTTCGTCAGAAATGCGTGCACGCGCCATTTTAGTGCTGATCTCTTTCCAGCGGTCCAGTTGCTTAAGGTTCTCTTCACTGGAGATAAACATCACATACATAGGCTTACCCAGCACAGAGGTGCCAATCTCCTGCATCATGGCACGCTCACTGCGCTCATCTAATAGTTTGAGATAGTCCGTAATTTGCGTATAATCGGCTATCTTATAATCAGCCCCCATCTGAAAACCAATCACTTCTTCGGGGGAAGGAATATTTTGTGCATAGGCTGGAAATAAGGATGTAAGCCAAATGCATAGAACAGTGAAATATTGTATCTGTTTCTTCATAAGTTAAGAGTGTATTATTTTTCTTTTTAGTAGAAAACATGAATTAAGTAAATTCTTAATATAGTTGAAAATATATATGTGTAGCGATGGTGTTTTATCAGTTTTTGTTGTGTTAAATCATGCAATAGTACTATGTTATATGCGTTTAAACTGTAGCTACATATAGTAAGGATGAAAGTTTTTTTATTCCGGCTACATGTTACCATAAAAAAAAGCTTCATTTTCTACCAAACTTATAATTAGAAGTGTATTAAGTTAAAACATTGATATAAAAGTGAAGGAACCTTTTTAATATACACTGGTATAAAATTTGGTGTCCATACAACAAATAATTTTCTATTGGAGAAGAGACGTCAAGGATTTTCATTTCTTAACCTAAGCAAAGAAGAGAGACAAAAGTTTTTGCAATATAATTATACAGAAGATAAGTATAATTTTAGCAGAGGGGCTTTGGTAGCTGCCCTGATCAACCTGTGCATGTTACCCATTGAGTTTATGAAAATGACCGAATATGGAGTCACTTTCTGGATAAGGGTATCTATTACGCTTTTATTTATATCAGTATATCTGGGAATCAAAAACTATCGTGGTTCCGCCCAGAGTTTTCAGTGGATTTCGTGGTCTCTTATGTTGGTGGTGACGCTTGCGGGTATCACGAACGATTTTTTTTCAGACATGCATGACCTTTTCCTGTCCAATTTCCTGACCGGGGCAATTTTCTTTTTGCATGTACTGAGTGGGTTGTACCTTAGAAAAAGCGTGGTGCTTAATGCGATTATTTTACTAATTTATACTGCCTATGCCTTTACACTGGGACAATCCAATGAGCAGCTTATCATAGAACTGCCCGACCTGGTTAGTATTTCATTGTTTGCGGCTTTCTTTGGCTACCTAGTACAAAAAAACAAGTATGACCGTTACCAGCAATCGCTGATCATTGAGCGGCAGTATGAGGAGATACGCAAAGAACATGATGAATACCAAAAACTGAATACGGTAAAGGATCGTCTGTTGTCTATTTTGTCTCATGATGTGCGCTCTCCCCTGGATTCCCTGCAGGGCTTTGTGCATCTGCTGGAAAACAAGCTTTTGAATAAGGAGGAGGTGGATGAACTACTGCCCAGCCTGAAGGCTAAACTAAGCCGTACCACCGAGTTTGTGGGACATACGCTGCTCTGGACGAAAAACCAGATCGGTGGCTTTACGCCTAAGCTAACCCCTATGAATGTCAAAGATTTGCTACAGAAAACGGTAAATCTGTATGAACACCATCTAAAGGAAAAAGAAATTGAGGTGGAAATTGATTGTGCTGATAGCCTTTGCATGGAGGCAGATGAAGAGATGGCATATATCGTAGCCAGAAACCTGCTCAATAATGCGATTAAGTTTACCCCCAGGACCAAAACCATTGTACTGGCCGCGGAGGTGAATGATCATCATATCGTGATCAGCGTGATAGATGAGGGGGTAGGAATATCCGAGGAGCAGGTAGAACATATTTTTAGTGTCATTCAGCAGCCCTCGCTGGGTACAAGGGGGGAAAAAGGTACCGGACTGGGCCTGAGCTTAAGTAAAGAGTTTATGGAAAAAATAGGAGGCGACCTGACCATTGAATCCAATAAACCCAGGGCAGGAGCTACCAGCCGTATGTATTTTCCCAAGTCAGAAGCTTAGGGCATTGATAAATCATTCCCCTTTGTTGCTTTTCTGATTAGGCTAATATCGAATGCATATCCACCCTGCCGAAGCATATTCCTTCAGTTAAGTTTTATACCTTTAGGAGAAATTTTTTAATGATTATTCTCATGCGCACCTTATCATTTAAGTATAAACTGTTTGTATTCTGTTTGATCTTATCCAGTGCTGCCTGTACTACCGAAAAGCAGAATGCTACCGTAAATTCAGGTGAAGATGTAGAGGCCATCACCGCAGCAAGTGCCGCCCGGGCAGAAGCTTTTAATAACAGCGATGCCGCGGGCATTGCTGAGCACTTTACCGAAGATGCAATACTCATGGCTCCGGCAGAGCCCGCCCGACAGGGAAGGGCAGCAGTGCAGGACTACTACCAAACTATTTTTGATGCCTACGAAGTGACGCTGGATAGTCATTACGAAGAAGTAGAAGTCAGCGGAGATATGGCTTATGGCAGGGGAGAGGCCATCGTCAGGCTGACGCCCAAAGGCGGAGGAGAAACTACTACTGCTGCCTCCAAATACCTGAATATCCTTAAGCGGCAGCCCGACGGAAGCTGGAAAACCACCCACGACGTCTGGAATGCCAACGAATAATAAGGAAAGTGTAAATCTGCGTATCCACTTATCAGGCATGCAGCGCTGTTTTGCCATTTTTTCTACCGGACCTGAGGAAAAACGATACTGAGATTTCATCTCTCCTAAAGGCTGAAGTCGAGCTAAGAGCTTGGCTAGGTTTAGGTAAGAAGCATAATTCCTGGAAAGAAATTAGGAAGAGAGTTTTGATAGGAATCATCAAATCTTCACTTAAAAGAACAGATATAAATCGTAGAGTAGCTGCGTGTAAAGCAAGGGACGAGCACTTTAAATTACGTAAATACTTTGATGACGTAGTCAAACAAGATCAGCAACAGTCTTTGTGAACAATACTGTTTGCATTCTGATTTACAAAGTTGTTCATCAAGAGTTTACATTTGGCGCATACTGTTAGTGTTTGTTCAAGATAAACAGAAGAATAATTCAGTCCCACCATAGAAACGCTATTCCTCTAAATATCAGGCCTAATACCTAATAATAAGCAGACTCTTATCCGGATTACTTTCCAAATTTACCCACACAATGGTTAAATTTGGAAAAATGAGTTGAGAACAAGCTATGTATTAGCGCTATATTACGGAGTCCGTCATTGAGGTATTAGAAGATACTCCAGTCATTATATTGAATGGAGCGAGACAAACGGGTAAGAGTCCCTTATGTCAACAACTTTGGGCACAAGGCGTGGTGAAAGCTCAGGTGGTAACTTTTGATGATCCTACAACTTTAGCAGCTGCAAATTTAGATCCACTTGGGTTTCTGAAAGAACTTAGTGAACATGTTGTCCTGGATGAAAACAAAGAGTCCCGGAGCTGTTTCTCAGTATTAAAAAGTTAATAGACCAGGACCGAAAGACCAGAAGGTATATACTAACCGGTTCGACTGATGTAATGATTTTGCCTAAAGTATCAGACTCACTGGCAGGACGTATAGAGATCCATAATCTTTGGCCTTTATCTCAAGAAGATCTAAATGGTTTGAGTCTTATATGGCATCCGTACTACAAAAAGATATTAGAGACTTAGCAAATATTGAAAGTTTAACTCAAATTCCAAATGTCTTACAGTTGCTAAGTACAAGAGTGGGTAGCACATTGAATATGGCAGATATAGGTCGGCTTTCAGGAATCAAAAATACTACGATACAGAGGTACATGGCTCTATTAGAACATGGCTTTTTGCTGGTAAAGGTGCAAGCCTGGACACCAAATTTAGAAGGTTCGTTCGTGAAATCCTCTAAAGTATACCTAAATGATACGGGTTTATTATGCCATTTAAGGGGAGAGAATAAAGAGAGTTTATTGACTAACAGAAGTGGAGTAGGACCATTGTTAGAAAACTATGTGGTGATGGAAACTCTCAAGCAACTAAGCTGGTCAGATCAATATCTGAAGCCTTATCACTTTAGTATGCATAAAGGAGCCGAAGTTGATTTAGTTTTGGAGAGCCGGAAAAAGCAAGTGTTTGGAATAGAAATAAAATCAGCAGCTTCCTTAAAGGAAAAGGATTTTAAGGGATTCAAGCGATTGGCAGAATTGACAGGAGATAAATTTCAAAAAGGGATAGTGCTTTACAGTGGAGACCAGGTGCTGGGTTTCGGAGACAATCTATATGCCGTACCTGTTCCTGCATTGTGGCACTCCTGAATGGATAGTTGACATAAAAACGTTAAATAAACTAATATTAACACTTTCAGGGGTAGGAGGGAAGGTGGTTTAACATATAAACGATTGTTAAGCTTTCGGGAAAAAGTATTTAGCTCATCAGACTTTTTTACCCTATAAGCCATAATGTCAAAAGCCATGCTCTGCTACCTCTTCTTCTGTTTGTGAAAGCCCATCATTAATGAAGAAGAGCAATCTCCTAATGAGGGACAAAAAAAAATAAGCGAAAATTTTGCACAACTAAATGATTGCATATATTTGCAACTGAGTGGTTGCAAATGATTGACTATGAAAACGAGACGTGATGTATTTCAAGCAGTAGCGGACCCCACAAGGCGGGCAATTATCATGCTGTTGACTGTAGGGACTTTGACGCCCAATGCCATTGCCGAGCATTTCAACACAAGCAGACAGGCGGTATCTAAGCATTTACAAATTCTTTCTGAATGCGAAATAGTGAAACAAGAACAACAGGGAAGGGAAATTCACTATGAATTAAACGCTGAAAAAATGGAGGAGATAGAAAAATGGCTGGAACAATTTAAGCAATTGCTTGCCCAACGATTTGACCAACTTGATAATGTATTGGAACAACTTAAATTAAACAGAAAATGAACAAAGCAATTTTATTCAACTTTAATGTTGACAAGGAAAACAATCAAATCAAAGTTGAGCGTTCTTTCAACGCACCTATCGACTTGGTTTGGGCTGCCTGGACAGAAGCAGATATTCTCGACCAATGGTGGGCACCAAAACCCTGGGTTGCACAGACCAAATCTATGGATTTCAGAGAAGATGGACATTGGCTTTATGCAATGGTAGGGCCTGAAAAAGAAAAACATTGGGCAAGAGTGGACTACATAAAAATAATTCCCGAAAAATATTTTTCTGCCTATGATAGCTTTTGTGATGCCGAAGGCAACCCTAATTCCTCACTTCCACGTAACAAATGGGAAAATAATTTTACCGATAGAATTGATGAAACATTAGTTAATGTTGTACTCAGTTTTGACACCTTGGAAGACCTGGAAAAAATCATTGCAATGGGCTTCAAAGAAGGTTTTGCGGCAGGACTTGAAAACCTAGACCAATATATAGCTTCTCAGTTTTATCTTAGAAAACAGAACAAACCCAATAACAAAGCAAAGGTTTCAACCTATCTTAATTTCCCCGGCAAAACAGAAGAAGCGTTTCATTTTTACAAATCTGTCTTCAAAACCGATTTCATAAACGGTATTCAGCGATTTGATGATATTCCTCCAGCCTCGCAACAACCTCCAGTAGCAGAAAATGTCAAGAAGATGGTTTTGCACGTGGAACTCCCTATTCTTGGCGGACATATCTTGATGGGGACAGATGCTCCCAAAGAATTTGGGATGTCTGTAAACTACGGCAACAATATGCACATCAACCTTGAGCCCGAGTCAAGAGCAGAAGCTGAGCGTCTGTTTAATGAGCTCTCAAAAGAAGGAAAAATTGAAATGCCCATTCAGGATATGTTTTGGGGGGCTTACTTTGGGAGTTTTACCGATAAGTATGGCATCAATTGGATGGTTAACTATCAGGAAGGCAGAACGGGTCAATGACAAAACTATTTAATACATAATAATGGAAAACAAAAAAGAAAATTTCAGACTGATTGGGCTAAAACTTCCTCACAAAACCACAAATAAAAATAACCAATCAAGCCAGGACTGTGGCGACTTATGGCAAAAGTTTGAAAAGAATAAAGTTTACGAGCTGATTCCAGAAAAATTATCCAATGAAATATATGCTGTTTATTTTGATTATGAAAAGGATGAAACCATGCCTTTTTCATATTTCATTGGATGCAAAGTGCCTGATAGTGCAGTCATTCCAGCAGGACTTGAGGTACTTACAATTCCAGGCCAAAGCTATAAAAAGTTTGTCGCTAAAGGCAAAATGACCGCTTGTATCACCGACACCTGGAAAGAAATTTGGAATTCAAACCTCAGGCGAAAATTTTCTTTTGACTTTGAAATCTATGATGAAAGAAGCCAGGATTGGAGTGATGCAGAAGTAGATATTTATATTTCTACCCCTGAGGGTAACACTTGAAAATAATGAACTACTAACAGCGGAATCTATTGCGGAGCAAATACCTGCTAGGAAAATACTTGGATAAGGCAAAGTTTAGTTTGTATTTGCTAACTTTAGTGTCTGAATCCCACAAGGACTCGTAGCTGCAATCCGTCAGCGATAGTTAAAACAAACGCGAGAAAAATGACAGACACTTGGCTCAAAAAATGGAATGATAGGTATGGTAAAAAAGAATTTGCCTATGGAACCAAACCGAATGAATTTCTGAAAGAACAAATCCAAAAACTGGAACCTGGGAAAATTCTTTTTGGCGCAGAAGGTGAAGGTAGAAATGCTGTCTATGCCGCAAAACTGGGTTGGATTGTCTCTGCATTTGATATAAGCGTTGAAGGAAAAAGCAAGGCGCAGGAACTTGCAAAAGAAAATAATGTCACGATTGACTATCAAGTTGGACAATTACCTGATTTGGACTATACCAATGAGCAATTTGATGCAATAGCGCTTATATATGCTCATTTTCCGCCAAACTTAAAATCTGAATACCACAAACTACTTGATAAAAAGTTAAAAAAAGGAGGAATGGTAATCATTGAGGCATTCGGCAAAGCCCACCTTGAATATCGCGATAAGAATCCTAAAGTTGGAGGACCACCAGACCTGGATTCACTATTTTCAACCGAGGAATTGAAATCAGACTTTGAAGGTTATGAGATTCTTGAACTGGTGGAAAAAGAAGTTGAACTAAGCGAGGGGATTTACCACAGAGGAAAAGGTTCTGTCACAAGGTTTGTCGGACGAAAAAAATAATAACTACCTCTCATGAAGTTTTCTTGTCAGGTGGGTTTTTACGTACGATCTTGTAAAACGTAGACCTGGAGATATGTAACATTTCCAGAATTTCTTCAATACTATGATCTTTTCATGGTAGAGTTTGACCAGTAGCTTCTGCTTTTTCTTGTCTAAGGCAGGAGGGCGACCACCCATTCTGCCCTGAGCTCTTGCAGACAATAAGCCAGCCTGAGTCCTTTCCCGGATCAGGTCCGGTCTGGAGGACTACGCTCAAATTCTGCCAGCGCTCCGAACATGGACTAGGCGT
This sequence comes from Catalinimonas alkaloidigena, assembly GCF_029504655.1. Lineage (NCBI taxonomy): Bacteria > Pseudomonadati > Bacteroidota > Cytophagia > Cytophagales > Catalimonadaceae > Catalinimonas > Catalinimonas alkaloidigena. Next base: position 5,552,620 of record NZ_JAQFIL010000001.1, on the reverse strand, counting down.
TTCCTGAAAGATGAGTTTCCCTCCGGACGTAGTCTGGGCGACCCCTAGTATCAATGGATTCCTGTAGGGTCTTAAATGCGATACCTTCACTTTCCAGCCAGGTTACCCATTCAATCAGATTCTGCAAAGTCCTACCCATCATTCCATGACGGATCAATCCAATCTCCAAACCACCAAAAGTATCTCCAGCACGGAGTTGCTCTTTTAGCTTAGCAAGGCCAGAGTGTTCGGCTCGGGCTCCTGAGATGGTATCTTCAAAGATGCGGTCGCTCCCCGCTTTTTCTAAAGCATCTTTTTAAGGTTGAGGTTCTGATCATGGGTAGAGACACGGGCATATCCAATAAGCAAATAATATTGAGATCTTAAGTTTTTACTTGTTTACCCTGGCAGGTTACAAAGAATAGATCTGAAAAGTACGAAAAGTCTGTTCTATATGCAGCTTTCAGTACTTTGATTTACAAACCGAGTTGTTGCACAAGGGGGTAAAAGCAAACATTGGCTTTGAAGAGCGTGTAGGCACTTTTAGAATAAGCAGCAAAAGGGTGGGAGAGGGGGGACGAAAAAGGACTTTTTAGCACTAATAAATAGCTCAAAAAAACTGTAATGATAATGAGTTCAGAAGTATAATTTAAACCATACCTCTGAACTCACCTTTAGATTAATATCCGGTATTTTGCTCTAATACATCGTTTATATCCATTTCAGATTGGGGAATAGGCCATAGATAATCTCTCTCTTCAAAATTTGCTTGAACACCTAGGTCCAAAATTTCCCATTCTCCGCTACTCTCATTGATATAATACATTCCTTGTAAAAGTCCGGCTTTCACTTCACCAATTTGCCAGCGGTTGATGTCATAAATGCGTAGCCCTTCAAAAGCTAATTCAACAGCACGTTCATTTCGTACTATTTCTCTTAGCTCTTCCTGAGATTTCCCAGGCGTAATGGCAGGCATTTCCACTGTAGGACGTTGACGAATTTGGTTGATGGCATCGTACACAGATGCATCAATATCGCCTAATTCTATTTTTGCCTCGGCATACATTAAAAGAACATCAGCATAGCGCATCAGAATCATATTGATAGATCCAATATCCGGATTGGCAGCATAGGTCTCATAATCAATCCATTTCTTCAGATTATAGCCATATATGGTAGAAAATTCGGTACTGGAAATTCTATCAGGTGTGTTACTGCTTGGCCAGGAATTAAAAGTTGAGTTACCAATAGGCTCTCCAGTGTAATAAGCCGTAAAATCCCAGCGTGGATCTATATTCTCAAAAGGGTTATCAGGATTCACTGGTCCGTTGTACTCATATTTCTCAAACAAACCGTGCATAGGTTCTACCGCCGAACCTCCACCTATAGACGCAGCTGAATAACCAAAAGCATTATATGTACTGCCCCCTACCGCATACTGCCTGTCAAAAATAACTTCCTGAGAATTTTGTCCTGAAAATTGAAAAAGCTCACCATAGTGGGGATACAATGCATAAATGCCTAAATCCATTACCGCTGTTGTAGCGTCCACTACCATATCATACATATCGTTGCGTAGGGCTACTCTTGCTTTCAAAGTTAGTGCCGCACCATGGGTAGCTCTGCCGATGTTACCCTCTGAATAGCTCAAAGGAAGCGCATTAGCATTGATAATGTCATCTAATTCCTCGATAATAAAGTCCACAATCTCCGCTTTATCATTGGCAGGCCTTTGGTCGTTTATCTCAAGGGGTTCCAATATCAATGGTACATCACCCCACAGACTGGTGAGCTGAGTATAGTAATAGGCACGAAGGAACCTTGCCTCAGCCTCTAGTCTTGCCAATTCCTCAGCATCACCATCTTCGAGCAAGCCGATATTGAGAATGGCATCATTTGCTTTCCGTATTCCTCTGTAGTATCTGTTCCAGATATTAGTGATGGTACCGTTTGATGGATCTATTTCTCCCAAACGTACATCATTGAAGGTAGGAACATTGGATGCAGAACGGAATCCTATATCTGTAATACCGTCAAGCTCAATCACCATTTGTGTGTTATCTAACTCATTGTAAATAGCATTGACTGCCAATCGAGCATCACTTTCGTCATTCCAAAAAATATCTTCGGATACTGCCCCGGTGGGTTGTAAATCCAAACCTGTATCAAAACCATCTTCACAGCCCATAAGAAGGCAGGCAGCAAAGAATAATATACTTCTGATCTTATTAATTTTTTTCATAATTATATTCTCTCACTAATTTTTTAATGCTAAAACACGACATTTAAACCTACACTCATTGTTTTGGTCTGAGGGAAAAATTGGCTCCTTCCTCTGGGTGTTTCAGGGTCAAACAGGTCATTGGGAGTGATAGTAATCATATTCTCACCCGATACATAGACCCGCAAAGATTGAATCAGATTCTGGGGTACTGTGTATCCCAACTGGAAGTTTTTCAATCTGGCATATCTACTATCAGTCAACCAGAAATCTGACTTCACAATGTTCCAGGAGTTACCCGCAGTTACCAACGGCCAGGTACCGTTTGGATTTCTTACCGGGTGATAAGCTTCTTCAGCCATTACTTCATGTATAAAATTACTAAAAGCGGGGCCTTCCGGTATAGCTCCATCCAGTAAATGCCATTTTTGCATTACGCCCTGCCAGAACATGGAAAAGTCAAAACCTTTGTAAGAAGCGCTGAAGTTAATGCCAAATTCATATCTTGGGTCTTCATTGGCGATGATCACCTGATCGCCTCCGGGATAAATTGACTGAGAGATTACCCCATCGCCATTTACATCTTCATAAATAATATCTCCAATGCCCACACTTGGATTAAGAGTAGCAGGATACTGATCTAAATCATCCTGAGACAGGTATAGCCCAGGTGAGGTTAAGCCTCTTAGTGTGTTCATAGATTCGCCCTCAGTCCAAATGGAGAAGTTATCAGGGAAGAACGGACCCGCGCCTTTCAGATCTTCAATTTTATTCTGTACATCAGATAAATTCAGTCCTACTGAATAGTTAAATCCATCGTCTGATTTGAAAGCATTCTGATACGTTATAGCTAGTTCCCAACCGTTGTTAGATACTGCTGCTGCATTTTGTACCGGAGGTTCTACACCAATGGTGCTGGAAATAGGCAAGTCCAGTAGAATATCGTCGGTATATTTCCAGAAGTATTCAGCAATCACGCCAATCCTTCCATCCAAAAACGTCATATCCAGCCCTATATTCGTCATGGTTGAGGTTTCCCAGGTGATATTGGGATTACCGGCTTGTGTGATGGCAGCACCAGGAACTACTACACCTCCAAATTGATAACCCTGGTTAAGGTTGTATGTGCTTCTGAATCTATTTAGACCAATGTTCTGATTTCCTAACTGGCCCCAAGATCCTCTAAGCTTAACCGTACTGATCACATTATTATCTACTACATCTGCCATGAAGGCTTCGTTAGTCAGGTTCCATCCTGCGGATACCGAAGGAAAGAACCCCCACCTGTTACCTTCACCAAATCTGGAAGATCCGTCAAATCGCATATTGGCCTGAATCATATACCTGTCTTCAAACTCATAATTGAGTCTTCCAAAGAATGAACGCAGACGCCATTCTTCATTATAACCGCTAATACTTTGATTTTCTACGGTACCAGAATTCAAATCCCGAAGTTCATTGTTGAAAAAGTTCTGTCTGCGGGCTGATACATTTTTGAATCGGTTATGTATTTCTTCGTATCCCACCAATCCTTCTATTGAGTGCTTGCCAAAGCTTTCATCATAATTTAAATATAACCTTTGGCTCAGTTCCCTTTCCGTGTTTTGAGTTTCTGTAAGTTGATTAGTCGCAAACCAACCTGCTACTGCCTGAGGCTCGCCGGTCAAATAGTTTGTCATACCTGCAAGGCTGTTCATGAAAACAGACAGGTTAGAACTCTCCACATTATAGGCAACATTACCACGGAGAGAGAGCGCATCGTTGATGGTATATTCTAAGCCTACCTGCGCCAGCATGTCATCGTTTAGCCTATTGGTTTCTCCCTCATTGGCCATCGCCCAGGGGTTCCAATATCCGGAAACCAAATCATAGGTACCGTCAGGGTACTCCATCACTACGTTCCTGTTGATATGAAGAAGTCCCTGAATGATTTGCTGACCTGCTATTCCACTTGAATTTAGGGCATGCCCCGGGCCACTAAAATTACCGTTCCTATACAAAAGGTTAGTCTTAAAAGTCAGCTTATCAGAAGCATACAAATCGGCATTGATACGCATGGTGGTTTGAAGGTTATTGAAGTTATCAATAATACCATCTGCATCAGTGAAATTTACTGAAGCAAAGATTTTTCCGGCTTCACCACCACTGGATACTGATAAATTATGCTGTTGCATAAAAGCATCCGGGTTCAATACTTTTTCCCAGTTGGCAAAAGGAAATTCCAAAGGGTTAGTGCCTGCGGCCACATTCTCAATATACTCATCGCTATAGGTAGGGGTACCACCTGCGTTTACCTGCGCTTCGTTTTCCAGTTGCATCCAAGCTACCGGATCTGCTCCTTCAGGAAAATAACTGGGATTCTGAATCCCAAAAAAAGTATTATAAGAAACAGTAGTACCAGTCTCGGCACCTCGTTTGGTCGTTACCAGGATTACGCCATTGGCTGCACGTGAACCATAAATGGCAGAGGAGGCTGCATCTTTCAATACAGAAATAGATTCAATATTTTGAGGTTCAACAGTAGCTAGAGACTGCTCAATACCATCTACCAGGACCAGCGGATTTGAGTTGTTCAAAGTACCAACACCACGAATTCGGATCTCTACATCTTCTGCACCGGGTGCTGCTCCCTGGTTCATTACGGTTAAGCCAGGAGATCTACCTGCCAATGCAGCTGAAGTATTCGTTACAGGACGTGATGTGAGTTCCTGGCCTGTTACCGTACTGATGGCACCTGTAACCTCTTCTCTCTCCTGAGTACCGTAGCCCACTACTACGATCTCATTCAAACTTTGCACATCTTCCGCCATAGTCACATTAATTTCAGACCGTCCATTTAAAGGCACTTCCTGCGTGATATAACCTATAGAAGAAAACACGAGTGTATCATTCTCATTGGGGGTATTGACACTAAAATTACCCTCCACATCTGTGACTGTACCTGTACTGGTGCCTTTTACCACCACGTTTACACCTGGTAAACCTGTTTCATCAGAAGATGAAATTACCTGTCCTGTTACCATTATCATAAGAGAAGCAGGAAGGTGGGCTTCTGCTTTATACCTGTGTTTGCTAAGTGAAGCTCCACTCTTATAAGTGTCCTTTTCATTCAGAGCGTGTGCGTACACGGCGTCTAGCACAAAGAAATGTAGTAGTATGCCATATAGCAATAACTTGTGATTCGTTAGTAATGTATAGTTTGGTTTTTTATTCATGATTATTAATACTCATTATTTAACATAGATTTTAACTGAGATTTAATTTGACAAAACCTAAAATCTGATTAGCAGGATTAGCGTGCTGCGCATTAACTTGAGTTGAGGTGTTTTTTTTGCATTTTTTTTTTGGTTTGACTTTCATTTTAATACTGCGTCTAAAAAGTAAAAGTCTAATTCCCTTTTTTGGCATTTACTCAAAGTTGAGTGGATTGTGGAACCAGACTATTAAAGTATTCACATTATATAGCGCTGTTATTTTATTTTGACCTTTCAATCTTTAGTGAGAATGACATACGCCATTTATGAAAATATGCTTTCTAAATTAAATGGCTTTATGTTTCTGATTATTAGGCTGCTGGCTTTTATAGATTATTCGCCTGATTAAAAAATTGTATGAAATGATCCAGAAGCTGTTAACTAAATGCTGTCTCATCAAATGGATATTGCAAACATAAAATTTTATTTTAATTTATAAATTCAAACCGAAATATTATTTCGGTTTTTCTTTAAGAAAGTGCATAGAAAATTACTTTACGGGCAAAGTTGTGACGCTGCTTTTTTAATTGAGTATAAAAATTAGCTTCCAAAATTTATATAATATTATTTTAATTGTCTGTGATGCCTATAATTTGTACTGGAAAATAAGGGGTTATTGCGAAATACTAAAATATATTTCATGTATTTGTGCAAATAATGGGTGCATGAGACTTTTTCGTTCTATGGATTTCTTTTGAGCATAACATTTCACGCGCTGAGCGAAGCCACCCATTTTCAGCGATGAATACTTCAGGTGCACTCTCTCAGAAAATTTCTCTAGCATTAAAAGTCTGGTGAATTAGCGAAGCCGCCTAGTGGTTACGACTGCGTGCTGGACCGATATAAATAAAGTTTCTTATCTATGGCAAAATCAGGTAGAGAAGCATTTCAAGCTAGCCTGAAAGAAAAAAAGTATGCTAAGAACAGTAAAAAAATTCCTGACCGGTAAAATGTCAGAGGAGAGAAGTTTTTATTGATAATGCCCGTTCCCGGATGCAATGCCCTAACGATTTTCGTATCTCAAGCCATTAATAAGAAATGATAGTAATTACTTTTTTGGATAAGGCAGTAAACTGCTAAAGAAGTTATTAGATAAGGATATATCAGCCGGGCAACTTCATAAAGTTCTCAATTAAAGGAAGAAGCTTTTGTAGAGCAAAATGGGGGAACATAAGGTAAGCCAATTAGAGAGTAACCAGTTTATACCTATGTTCAGATGGGGTGACCTCCGAGGCTCAATGCTGCTGGATAATAGAATTGAATACCTCCTGAGGCATTTTGAGATGCTAAAAGGTAGCGTTAAAGATGAGGCACTGTTGATGCTGGAGCGCCTAATCCGCTACTACAAAAGAAATCAGCATCGGATGTACTATGGCTTTTACAAAGAAAGAAAACTACGCATAGGAAGCGGTGTTATTAAGTCTGCTCACCGTGAGGTAATCCAGCATAGACTTAAAAGATCTGGACAAAGATGGTCTAAAACAGGAGCACAACAGATAGCCCAACTCCGGCTTACCAAAAAAAAGTAACCGCTGGCATAAAGTCATCAATATTGCTCAATTTGGAAGGATAGCAGCCTGATTTAGAAAAGTTTCATACACCCTGGCTTTTGAAGCTTATAGCATTCATTCTTAGATGACAGAAAAAGTTTGATGCTGCCGAGTTTTAGAGGCCGGGATTTTTGCCGCAATGGGGCAAACTATTTATGCATACGAACTCAGCGTCTCAATATCAACACCTTACATTGAGACAGCAAATGCCGAAATACTAACTTCAAAACTGTACTACGTGCTTTTTTTTTCAGAAATCTATTATCTAAGTCCTGGTCAAGCATGATAATGGCAGTTTCATTTAGCACAAAATCTATGTCAATATGACCTCACCACTCAGTCTTATAAGAAAAAAAAGCATTCAGCTATTTATCGGATTTATTATCCTTATCATCTTTTGCAGCTCAGTTACAGCATTTTACAACAATCATGTCATTGATCAGTACCAACAAAAAAAGAATGAATTATCCAAGATACCTGCCTGTCTGGACCAGGTCTGGCGCTGGGTGAATACTGCGGATATGGGCTACCGGGGATATGCGCTGATGAAGGAGGAGCAGTTTTTAGAACCTTATCTAAAAGCTACCACTCACTATCATTCGCATTTAGATTCATTGGCTCAATATCTCGAGGAACAGGCTTATCCTGACAAAGAGCTCATTCAAGCCAATGCAAGCTCTATTCATAACTATATTAATCTGGTAGGGCATATGGTAGAATTGGCACGCCAGGGCAAAGAAGAAGAAGCACTTACGATCTTTAAGGGCGATCCGGGTTACGAGGTGTGGCTTGTTTATGATAAATTCAATCAGGATGTGCTGGCTTATGTTAATCAGTTGGAACAAGAAGCTCAGCAAAGATATGAGGATGCCTTGCACTTTTCTAATCTAGTGCAAGGCATCCTATTCTTAATCGGTATTCCCGTATTGGGGTTGGTGCTGGTTCGCCTGCGACGTGAGAAGAAGTTTCGTCATCAACTGTTGCAGCAACTAGACGATAGCAACCGAGAGTTTGTCTATAACGACGGACATGTCCACGATAGTCAGGATCAAGCCCAGGTTGTAAAAAGACTGACGAACAATTTGGAAAAAATAATGGGTTTTATCCGAAGCATTACGCAGGACGAGAAGCATGCTCAGTGGGAAGAAATCAACATGGAACAGCGTACTTTAAATAAGGGAACTTTAGTAGGTGAACTGCTACAGATGCAGGATAAAATGAAGCAGATGAAGCAGGAAGACGAGCAACGTCTGTGGATGACCGAAGGAGAGGGCAAAGTGGCAGAGATAGCCCGAACCCATCAAAACAACCTGAGCACTTTAGGTGATCAATTGATAGCCTATATTGTCAAGTACATACAAGCGAATCAGGGAGGCTTATTCATTTTGAATGACGATGAACCGGATGAAATCTATCTATCCTTAGCGGCCTGTTATGCTTATGATAAGAAAAAATTTGTACAAAAAGCTGTGAAGCCTGGTCAGGGACTGGTAGGACAGGTGTATCTTGAAAAAAAGACTACCTGCCTCAATCAGGTGCCTTCTGATTATGTGCGGATCACTTCCGGGCTTGGCGAAGCTACTCCTTCCTACCTGGTCATTATTCCCTTGAAATTCAATGATGTGGTGTTAGGAGTGCTGGAAATTGCCTCTTTCCGTGAGTTGGCCACCTTTGAAATAAGTTTTCTGGAAAGCGTTGGAGAAATCATCGCTTCCTCCATCTCTATTGTTCGTACCAATGAACAGACACAAATACTGCTTACCCAGTCAAGGGAGCAGGCCGAAGAGATGCGGGCCCAGGAGGAAGAGATGCGTCAGAATATGGAAGAACTACAGGCAACGCAGGAGCATTACGAGCGCCTTCAGCATGAGAGCCTGGAAAAGGAAAAGCTATTGAAAAGGAAGTTGGAAGAACTGGAGGAAGTCCGAAATACCAGCGATTAGGCAGAGCAAAACAATTTTATGTTTTAGCTCAATTTAAGAAAAATGTTTCATGGCTTATGGCTGAGGACCCTGATCATCTGTTGATTACCGTACATCGGATTTTCGCAAAATGTATATTTAATCCGAAATGATGGTTTTGGGTGATGGCTACCTGTAGAGAATCCGTTGATATTTGAACCCAAATTCGCAGAGCTCAGGGAAATAGATACGACATCATGCAATGACAAGGCTAGCGCTGACTGCTGGAGTAAGGTTATTTCTCCAGCAGACGATCTTGTTTCTGATCAAGCCTTTTTTTGTGTCTGTAATTTGCTGCCTCTATTGAACAGGTGGTATAGATTATTTTTCATCCATTAATAATAAAATATGTCCCTGGAAATATAGGTGGTGCTCCACTAGGCTCAACTGCTTTTGTGAGACTTGCCTTAGCTCCACATCCTGAAGCTAAGCTCAAAATCGTTTTGTAAATCCGCTTTAACCTCAAAGAGCAATGGCACAAACTCCCTCCCTATAACTCATTTTTTGAAGAAATAGAGGCTACTGACATTTTTAAGAGCAAGCTCTTCATCAGTATTCCTTCAACTGTAACGCTCAAAGGCAGTAACTTCCTGATCAATCCATTACATCAGGAAGTCAATTCCGTAAAAATTGTAGATGCTGAAGCTTACGATTTAGATCAGAGGTTACTTTTTTGATTGTATTTCCAGTAATGAAAGAGCTTTCTGGTATCACTCAAAGCATTCCTCCCTTAGCTTACCTCATGTCATATTCAAGTGATTGGTTTGAGAAACGGAAAGTACTTCTAAATAAGATCTTTATTTGAGTCTTTACATGTCTCATCATTTCAATATGACACTATACTTCATTATCCTACTGTCCTACCGAGCGTCAGCTAACATTTATGTAGAAGATCCCGCAAGCGTTAAAACGAACGGTATTCTCCCTCCAGATATTTGTTAGCCTTTTCTTCAGCAAACTTAGCGGAGCTGGCATCCCAGTGCAGTGTCTGATTGGGAAAACGACCGGCTATAACGCCTAAAAGAATTGTTTCAGTTAATTTAGCAGCATAAGAAAACGGCGCACTGGTATCAGCTTTGCCCAAACAGGCATCTACAAACTGATGATAGTGCTTTTTACCTTCACTTTCGTAATCACGCAGCGGTTCACCCATGTTATACCTGGAAACGTCCACATCCTGATATTCTCCATCAACAATCAGCCGAGGAAGTATCTGAAAATGGGGTAGGTACAACCTTCCTTTCTCTCCAACAAACATAGCCCCCTGATTGTGTAATGCCTCACCTCCGGGTAGCATAAGGTCTTCTCGCTGCTGGTCGGCACCGGCACCATCATACCAAACCCATTTTAGCGTATCGGTGGTATATTTTGTGCCTGGGAACTCATAGGTGACCATGTTTTTTTCGGGATAGCCAAAGCCGTTAGGTTTCCTGCAGTTGTTTGTAATAGTTTTGGGCACATCCAGCGCCAATGCATTGTAGGGTGTATCAAAGATATGCACCCCCATATCGCCCAGCGTTCCACAACCGTAATCTAACAGCTTACGCCAGTTGCCCGGATGATAAACACCTTCTTTGTAGGGTCTTTCCGCCGAGGTTCCCAGCCACAAGTTCCAGTTTAAGTCTTCGGGTACGGGATCTTTCCCCTGGGGCAATGGCCCGTCGTATCCCCAATTCTTTGGAGACCAGGCCCGCACAGTATGTACTTTACCCACAATGCCCGACTGTATCATCTTTGTCGCCAGCTTATAGTCGTAGAAGGAATGTACCTGAATGCCCATTTGGGTGACCAGCTTCTTGTCTGCAGCCAGCTTCTTCATGGCTCTCGCTTCGCTTACGTGATGGGTCAATGGCTTTTGACAGTAGACAGGCTTATCCATTTGCATGGCCATCATGGAGGCGGGAGCATGCGTATGGTCGGGCGTTGATACGATCACAGCATCAATCTTTTTTCCCATTTCTTCAAATAATACCCGGTAATCGGTATAGGTGCTGGCCTTTGGGTGTGCTTTATGCGCCGCTGCCAGATTGTTGGCATCAACATCACAGAGGGCAACAACATCTACCAGGCTGTGAGAAGAAATAGCTTTTAGGTCTGCGGCCCCCATATTGCCAACCCCGATGTGGGCGGTACGAAGTCTTTTTTCCCTGGCAAAAGCCCCAGGCTCCTGAAGGCAAGAAAGCGATTGAAGATAAAGCTGAAGCACTTTTTAGAAATTCTCTTTTATTCATCTTGACAGGTATCCGTTAAAGTTTTTTAATTTTAATATTTCTAAACCAAATGGGGCTGGAGTGGTCTTGCAGACCGATATATCCTGTTTTAAATTTTCCGTAATCAGGGCTATTCTTCCATTTATCTGAGTTTTTTTTCTCCTTCCAGGCTTCGTCCCAGGGTACAAAAGATAGTAGTTTTTTTCCATTGAGCCAGTGTTCTACTTTTTCGGGAGTAAAAACAATCCTGGATGAATTCCACTCGCCGGTGGGGTGTAGGAGCTTTTCGGTAGAATCGGCGGGATGCATGGCGTAGTCTGATCCGGTGCGTTGCAGAGGTTTCAGTTCTTCAGGTTTTTCAGTATAGCCCAGACTCAAGTTATAGGCAGTCAGATCGTGTAGTTTTGCGTAATTTTCATCATCAATAAGCTGGTATTCGGGTGCCACCTGGGGTGGACTATCATAGCCTTCTTTGAGGTGATAGAATATACCACTGTTGCCTCCCTCAGGAAGTTTCCACTCCAGGTAAAGCTCAAAGTTATCAAACTCCGCTGCGCCATAGATGATATCTTTCCCCCCTTCATAGTCTTGTTCTAAAGCTATCTTTGGGTCGAAAGTAAGTTCTCCATTTCTGACAATCCAGCCGGGCGGGAGCGCATCGCCATTGTATGCACGCCAACCTTCAGTACTGCTACCATCAAAGAGGTAAATCCAATCATCAGGATTGGGAGCGTTTCCAGTAGTTGTTTCCGATTGATCTGCATTATTCTCTGTCGTACAGGCAAAGATTACCAACAGTAGCAGAGGCAAACTCAGAATTTTCTTATTCATGTTTACAGTGTATAGATAAATAGTTAGTGAAGGTGTGTTTTGATCATGACTGCTGTATTTCAGCCCTAAAGTAAAACTTTATTCATCTTCATCAAAAACGCACTAACGAAAGAAGATAAGCTATAACTGCCAGAAAGCACAACAGCTAAGCCATCAAAAAGTAGTACCCTTTTTGTCAATAGACATTGATTCATTGTTCTGTCCCTCAGAAGGAACCTTTCTCTTACTGAGAACTTTTCCATCGTTATTTGGATCATTAATTTTTGATGGATTTATGTGGATTTGCCATGTGATGTTAATATCTTTTGATAAAGGTTACTCTCACTGAGTATACTTCAATAAAATGAATATGAGCATGTTACAACTCGTCCTGCATTTTACGCTAATCATGTTAACTGCCACGGAAATGACTGACTCCGGATGGATTGATAAGGAAGAGGAAAAATATCACTTGAATTTGCGCTCAAGAACCGAAGCTGAAGATGGTACCTTCAATCTTGAGGAAAAAGAAGTCATTTGGGAGCCAAGAAAAACCGCATTTATCATCTGTGATATGTGGGATAAGCATTGGTGTAAATCAGCCAACCGGAGAGTGGGAGAATTGGCAGGACCAATGAATGAAATCATCAAGGAGGTACGTAAGCAGGGGTCTTTGATCATCCATGCTCCCAGCAGCGTGACATCTTTTTATGAGGACACCCCTCAACGCCAGAAAGCCAGACAGGCAGCATTTGTTAAAACGCCTAAGCCACTATCTACTTCTCAACGATGGGGTACAGCCTGGTGTTGGCCGGATGAGACCAGAGAGGAAGCTTTGCCCATAGATGACTCTGATATGGGCTGCGATTGTGCTGTAAAATGTGAGATTCGTGATGCCTGGACCCGACAAATAGCCAGCATTGAAATCGCCCCAGATGACGCCATTACAGATAACGGACAAGAAACATTTAACCTACTGGCACAGCATGAAATTGAGAATGTAGTACTGCTGGGCGTGCATCTGAATATGTGTGTACTGGGCCGCCCCTTTGGTATCCGGCAAATGGTACAACAGGGAAAAAACGTAGTACTGATGCGTGACATGACAGATACCATGTACAATCCTGAGATGGAGCCACAGGTCAGCCATGTTGAAGGTACCGAGTTGGTCATTGCGCATATAGAAAAATACTGGTGTCCGAGTTTTGCCAGTTCAGATTTAACTGGCAAACCAGCTTTTAGCTTTAAGTGAGGTAGGCTTAGTCGCATGAAGATTACCGAATTTTCAACTTGCACAAGCTTCTACAAACATGTTCGCGCAAACTTCTCATACAGCGCCAAAAACAAGGAGAGATTTTGCAATCACTCTTTTTACACTATCCATTGAATATTCAAAGCATAAATGCATTGTCTTGTATCGCATTCTCCTATTCTACTGCTTTATTTTTGACCTGAACTTCTCCCAAAAAAACAGGACAGTTCAAAAGTGACTGTCCTAGAAATGGGAAGACTTTAATTTAATCAAGAGCAGCATATTTTTCCATATCATTAGGAGTAGCAGGAACCATGCGTATCGCCAGGCCACCACTTTCTTTTAACTTTAGCTGGATGTTGGTCTTGGCATTGACAATCTTTCTTTCAATTTTTACATGAGTACGTGTTTTGATCGTTTCTCCCCCGTCACTGTAAATATGGGCAACGAATGATGTTTTTTCAGGCAGAAAATCAAAAGAAAGGTCAACTTCTCTGCTTTGAGTGTTGGTGATGGCTCCCAGATACCAATCATCGTCTTTTTTTCTGGCGGTCACAATGTATTCACCTATTTCCCCTTGTAGTACTTTGGTTTCATCCCATACGGTAGGACAGTTCGCCCAGAACTCTACTTCAGGCTCTCCCTGATAATCTCTGGATGGCACATCGTACCAATATAACCACTGCAGGGGGCTGTAATATATCACGGGTAGTGCCAGTTGGTGCGCTGGAGTATTCTGAATATATCTATCAATATTTTTAAAGCCTTTTCTATGGTAGTATGCTGGTGTATAATCCGCAGCTCCAGCAACAAAACGGGTAAAAGGAAGTATGGTATTATGTCTTGCATCAGGCATGCCTTCATTACCCAGTATTCCCTCCTGTGTCATAAGATTAGGGTAAGTACGTGAATAACCTGTAGGCCGAAATTCATCATGAATATTTACCATCAACTGATTTTCAGCAGCTTTCCTTACAGCATCATAGAGCCAGTTCGTCCAACGATGTGTACCTACATGAACAAATCCGTATTTGACACCATCTACTCCCCACGCTTTATACAATGGTAAAATTTCGTCCAGCTGTTTTTCCAGCGCACGATGGTTTACGTATACTGTTACTCCCAAACCCTTGCTTTTTGCATATCTGATTGCCTCTTTGAGATCTAAATCACCTTTTGGATTCCGGCGGGGATCTACTGTGACAGTAGTAGCATCTGAACTCACCACATACTCATAGCCATACCATCCGGCGTCAAAATGTATATAGTCCAGTCCATGTGCTTTTGCAAAGTCTACCAGATTTTTGGCTCCTTCTGTTGAAAGCGTAGTCTCACGGATGGCCTTTCCCGGTTTGATCCACCAGGGATTTTCAATTGCATTGGGTGGGTTTAAGTTCAATATCAGGTAGTTATGCTCCAGTAGTTTACCCACTTCCTCAGCCACCATCACTACTCGCCAGGGAGTACTAAAAGGAGAAGTTTCCAGTATTTCTCCAGCCAAAGTGGTAACCAGAGCGTTTTCTTTTTTATTAACAGTCATTAGTCTGGAGCGTGCATAATTCACCATATGCGCCTCTGCTACACAGGCATACAAATCATCAGGCAGACTAAGGGTAAGCGGCATTTCCGCAGGCCTTTCCCATTCTTTGATAAGTACAGGATCATAGGTTGCCTGAGCCCGGGGCGTATACCATGCCTGCGTTTTGTTCGGAAAATTAAACTGTGTATTCTCTTCTTCTATCCAAATATGCTGGCTATTATGCTTTTCCGGCCAATGATATTGAAAAGCGATACCTTCATTATAAGCCCTGACTATAAGCTGTAATTCATAAGCATTTGCGTCAGCGCGGCTCAGGTTTAATATGAGTTCATTGTATTGATCCGGAATTTCGCTTCGCTCTCCATAAATTGGATGCCAAACTGTATCCACAGATGATGTATGTGAATCTTTGAACTTAATATTTTCTGTCCAGTCAATACCTTCCTTCATGACGATGCCCAGTTCGGAAGGTAAAATGACTGTTTGCTCATTATATTTTATATGGTAATACATCACTCCTTTTCGTCCATCCTTGGGGTTTTGAACATCAAAATAAAAGCTTAGCTGATTATTAGGAGAGCTTACGCTAATGCTTTGACTAAGAGCACTGATGCAGATGCTCAGATTTACAATGAGGCTTAATAATACTTTCATTATTATTTGAGACTGGATTAGAAAAATATAACAGTTGTATAAAGCAAGCAGAACCAACCCAACAAGTTATAAAATTTTATTGGGTTGATTCAATGATGATCAGTAACCTGGATTCTGCTCCATCATAACTTCTTTATTAGCTTCAATTTCAGAACGAGGAATCGGCAATTTGTTCAAATGCTCATCTAGCACATATCCATTTTGTATCACTGCGGGATTATACTTCATAAGATATTCAGACAGTTTGTTGAGGCGCGTCAAAGTGCTCATGCGAAACTCCTCCATATACAATTCCCTGGCCCTTTCGTCAAGTATCAAATCAATGTTGACTTCATCGGGAGCAACCAGACTCGCCTGGGCTCTGTTGCGTATTACATTGATGTCTTCTGCTGCTGCCGTAATATTTCCATTCAACAGATGTGCTTCTCCCCGCAGCAAATAGGTTTCTGCTAACCTCATGAGGTACCAGTCTTTGTAGATTCTACCATTATCATGTCCCTGACCACTTTGTGAATCTTGAAACTGATTGTAATGAAGACACCCTGCCGCCTTTTTGAAATAGGGAGCTGTTCTGCTATAGAAACTGGAAGGATCACCAATATTTTCTAAAGTTACGGGCTGTCCATAAAAGGCACTTTCAGGATTTGTCCAGTAGTAAGTCCTTTGAATATTGTATTCAGAATTTCTGATATCATTGTCCCAGTCATCTTTGAACTCCCATAGCGTCTGACTGGCATATTCGGTAGCAGAGAGCGCGCCTACCGGCCTGCCACTAAGAGTATCTTTCAGCCAGTTACTTACGCCATCAATATCTTTGATGCCCCACCATCCGGGAGCCCACCAGCGTTCCAGGCCGAAATTACCTCCCCACTGACCTACATTGCCACCGCCCAGCATGGCCTGGTCAAATTGTACATTCCAGATGGCTTCGCTGTTTCCATCCTGCCAGTTAAAATTACCTTCTCTAAAAAGGTCCCAATACACATCACCCCAGGAGTCGTAGGAGCCCTGGTAATCATATCCATTAAAGCTAAAATCAGCAAATCGTCCAAAGCGTTCGGTCATCAGCTTAAAATTAGGGTCGTCAATGACCATAGATGCAGCTTCTACAGCTCCATTGTAATCTCCCAAGCTGATCAGGACCTCTGAGAGCAGGTGATAGGCCGCTGCACGAGGAGCCATGCCTCCTTTGATTTCGTCAACCGTTTTCATCCATTGCACTGCATATTCCAGGTCCGTTTTGCACTGTTCATACACTTGAGTCTGGCTTGCCCGCTGGTAATCAAACTTGGGCCCTGAAGTTTCTTCCAAAATCAAAGGAACCCCACCCCATAGATTTGCCAGGAAATGGTAGGCAAAAGCTCTCAGAAATCTGGCTTCGGCTATAATTTTATTTTTGTCCTCCTCTGTATCCCACTGTACCTCTTCCCCTTCGGCCCGGGCTATGATGACATTAGCCTGATAAACCCAATCATACAGACGTTCCCACCATTTGCTCACAAAACCATTATCTGCATTGAGTGTGTTCCAATAGAAATATTCATTATAGGTATCATTATCAACTCTGCTGGCTGCATAGTCAATATCCACCCCCAGCATATCAAAATTTTGCCAGCTATCAGAATTTGCATACATATCGGTCCGGATGGTGAGGTAAATATTGGCTAGTGAGGATTCAAAATCCCTGATGTTAGAAAAGGAGTTTTCGGGGCTTTGAAAGTCTTTGGGAATTTCAGTAAGTACATCATCAAAATCGCATGATGACCATATTGAAGAAGTCAGTATGATGGTGATATAAAGTGTTTTTTTCATGACGATCGCATTAAAAATTAAATGATAAGGTGAGCATGTAGGTACGCAGGGAGGGCAAAGCATTGTCTTTCAGACCACTGTCTGTCTCGGGATCCAAGCCTACCCAGTGAGGGGCATAGGTGAGTAAATTATCCGCACTCACTGCCAGATTTAAATTATTGATTCCCCAGGGCTCTACCAGGCGGGAGGCATTATAGGATAAGGATATTTTTTGTAGTTTGATAAAGCTCCTGTCTATAAACATTGTGCCCTTATAAGCTGCATTTCTATAATCAGGGCGAGGGAACATGGCACTAGTGTTTGAAGGGGTCCAGTAATCATATACCGGTCGGTTGATATGAGGCGCACTCACATACCCATCATGGTAAGGGGTATTATTACCAGACATATACCATCCGTCGCCACCCCATATGGAATAAAGGTAGACCATGAGCGACAAATCTTTGTAATCAAAAGTGTTGGTCCAGCTCCAGCGAAAATTTTCTTTGCTATTGCCCAAAAACTGTCGGTCATTTTCTGATGTGATGGCTCCATCACCATCTACATCTTCCAGCTTATAATCGCCCGGCCTCATGCCTTCCATAATAGTTTCTCCGTCAGCCTCCTGCCACATACCATTCACTTTGTAGTTATAAATAGTCCCCAATGGCCTGCCGATAAAATATCCTGAACTGATCAGATCATCTTCCTTGCCATCTCCATCATTATCTTCACCGAAGATGGTCACTACTTTATTTCGGTTTAGAGAAAACGCCACACCAGAGGTCCAACTAAAATTCTGACGGCTGATATTAATCGTATGCAGGTTAAGCTCAATACCTTTATTTTCTATCTCTCCAATGTTTGAAGTGATACTACTATGCCCTGAGGTACGGGGCAGCGCGAGACTAAACATCAAATCACTGGTTTTGGTATGATAAGCATCAATGGAACCACCAATACGATTTCCAAGCAATGCAAAATCAAGCCCTACATTAAGACCAGTAGTTGTCTCCCAGCCTAAATCATTATTGGCTAAAGTGGAAATGTACTGTGTTACCGCGTATGAGGGGTCCCTGGCAAATACATATTTGTCGGTACCCATCTTGGCCAGGGTACTATAGGCAGAAATGGACTGATTCCCATTGGTACCGTAAGATGCTCTTATTGAAAGTACATCCAGCGGCTCAATGTTATTCATAAAATCTTCCTCTGAGATATTCCAGTTGACTCCCAGGGAAGGAAACATGCCCCATTTTTTGTTTTTGCTAAACGCAGAATAGCCATCACGACGAATCGTACCTGTAATTGAATACTTTTCATCAAAAGTATAAGTGGTACGAGCCATCAGGCCGATAGCATGGGTTTCTCCCCCTCCTGTTTCTACGGTCTGCACTTTCCCATTCTCAAGTTTATAAGTACCTAACACTGTGTTGTCAAAGTTTTCTGCATACCCTACCAGGTCTTCCCAACGGGTTTGCTCCCGAGAATATAGTAAGGTCACATCTACATTGTGCTTAGTGGCAAAGGTATGGTTATACTTAATCAGGTTATCAAACAACATATAATTGTTGCGGTGGTACTCTCGCTGACCAATACCATTCTTACCTTTTCCATCAATGGTAAATTCATTAAAGTACCAGTTGCGTTCGTTCCAGATGATAGAGTTTGAAAAAGTCGTCTGATAAGTCAAACCCTCTATCCAGGGCACCTTAATGATGCTCCTGAGCGTAGCATTAAGATTATTGTTAAGGTCAATATCTTCAGTGGCTATTTCCCAGAACGGACTGTTAAAAGAAGTGGTAGTCTGCGGAAACTGCTTGTAAGTACCGTCTTCATTATACACCGAAGCGTAGGGGCTGAAGTGCGTTGCCCGGTACATACTGGGAGAATCACCGGAATAATCCCTTAGCGTATACATGCTATTGATTCCCAAATTAAGCCAGTCGGTCAGATCACTATTAATATTAAGCCTTCCTGAAATGCTTTTGTACTTGTCATTCAATACTACGCCCTGCTGATTGATCAATGAAGTAGAAATATAAAAATCTGTTTTTTCCGTACTATTAGAGATGCTGAAATTGGCATTCAGGTTTCTCCCCTGCTGACTGATCAGGTCATAAGGGTCTTCTAAAGTAGGTCGGTGATCTGAAGTGGCTTCATAATTTTTTTGCTCTTCGGCCTGCAGATAAATACTAATGTTATTTGGATCAGCATCCATACCCTCTAAGCTCCGGATATCAAGCAATCGCTGGATATAGCCGTCGGCATCATATACTCTTAATGGCTCCAACTGATTACTAATTCCACTGCTGACCTTTATTTCAAATTTAGGTTTGCCGTTTATACCACTGCCCCTTTTGGTTTCTATCAGAATTACACCATTGGCTGAACGAGAACCATAAACTGCTGCAGCGCTGGCATCTTTCAAGACGGTAAGGCTTGCTATATCATTAGCAGGAATATCTGCCAGTGAGCCTCGGAAAATAGCACCATCCACAACGATGAGGGGAGAGTTACTCGCAGCGGTAGAGTTTTGTCCCCTTACACTCAAACCAGCCACCTGTCCGGCAGAATTGGTGCCTCCAACGTTTAGCCCGGGCACACTTCCCTTTACACTTTCCAACACATTGTTCACTGGCACATTTCTGAAGGTCTCCAGGTCAGCTTCTGCTACTGCTCCGGTGATCGCCTGCTTTTTATTGGTGCCATAACCAATCACAACAATTTCTTCTAAGGATGTAACATCCGTAGCCAGGGATACATCTATCACCGATTGACCATTGACAGCTATCTCCTGGGGGACATATCCGATAGAACTATAAATCAAGGTGCTTTCTGCATCGGGCACTTCAATTTGGTACTTACCTTCTATATCGGTTACAGTACCAATAGTGGTTTCTTTGACCAGCACATTGACTCCCGGTAATGCCTCACCACTTTTCTGATCTATCACGCTGCCTTCCACCATAAACCCTGCCGGAGCAACCTCCACATCTTCAGTCTTTTCATCTTTTTCTTTGGGCTTTACATTGATAACATCATTGTACTGGCGAAATTTCAGGTCCGCCTGTCGGGAAAAATCCAGAAGAATATTGAAGAGTGATTGATTTTCATAATTTCCACTTACCTTCTTTTTTTCTACATCATTCAAATTGTAAGTAAAACTAAAGCCAGTAGCATTTTCTATTCGCTCGAATGCCAGTATGACATCTTCATTCTTCAGTTTCAATGTTGTATATACGTCTTTAACGCTTTTACCTGCCTGGCCCAAGTGTTCGGAAGCAGATAAGGTGCCTGAGGGTAAGACTCCGATGAGCAGCAGGGTGAGGCAGATACGCCAATACCCGTCCGGTTGTTGAAAAATAGTAAACATGTTTCAAAGGTTTTGTTGTGTTAGTCTGATTGTATATTAGTTAGTCTTTAAAGAGCAGAGAGTAACAGAGCCTGATTACATATGCATTAGTTTACATAAATGATCTTCACTTCTTTTTCCTCCATGCTATACTGAAAGTCCATACTATAGCCTATGGACCTAAGCACATTTTCAAGATTTTTACGCTCAAATCTTCCGGAAAAGCGCCAGTCTTTAGGGGAGTTGCCTTCCACCAAAATCTTTACTCCATACCACTTTTCCAGTGTATGGATCACTTCACCCTCTGTGGCCCCCTGAAAAAGTATCACCTCGTTTTTCCAGGCAGTTACTTCATCTATATTGACTTTTTCCTTGATGAGTTGATTATTACGATGAAGGGTAGCCTGCTCTCCAGGTAAAAGAATGAGTTTATCCTTATTAGTATCCCCTGCCTCATTACTTACACTGACTTTACCTTCCATCAGTGCAATTTCCAATATTCCATCTTCATGTTTGATATTAAAAGCTGTACCCAATGCTTCTGTCATTACGGCATCTGTTTTTACCCTAAAAGGTCTTTTGCTGTCTTTTACAACTTCAAAAAAGGCTTCTCCCTGCAGCTTCACAAGTCTTTGCTGAGCAGAGAATTGCTCGGGATAATGGAGGACACTACCAGCATTTAAATTTACTTTTGTCCCATCAGGAAGCTTAAAATGCAATTTTGTTCCAAGAGGAGTTACTTTGCTGACATAAGCCATTTCGGTAGGTCCTTGGACCTTATCTTTGTTTCCAAAATAGGCAGCAAGTCCTACACAAAGCCCTAAAAGCAGAATGGCTATGGCTCTACTCATCTTTTGATAAGTCCAAAGCATTTTTTCATGCTTTTCATAACTGTGCCCCAAAACTGCCCGGGCATTCAAAGGGATTATTTTTGTTGGACTATCAGCTGAGGAAAACATAGGTTCATGAGAGTTTATCAGTGTTTTCCGGGCAATGGATTGCCACAAATCATTCTCAATTTTTTTATTCCATCCATAATGAATGTGAGGGTATCTGAGAATGATCGCCCTTGCCTCCTGCAAAGTGGATTTTTGTTTTGGATGTTGTTGTATCCAATCCTGCCAAAAAAGATTGCTTTCCTGGTCAGGAGAAATTATCCACTGCCTGAAGGGCTTATCCAGCACAAAGTCTTCTACGGTAAATCGGCTATAGTCCATATTGATGCCATTTCAATATTACAGTGACATCAAATGGTAAAAGTTACTCTTCTTTTTAAGAAAAATTTTTATGAAAAATTGTTATGGTCTCATGATCAATAACTTAAACCAAAAAACAACTTATATAAGAGGATACAACCACAAAAAGAAAGTCAATGACAAGTTTTCGCAAAGAACTAATTCCTTTCCATGCCAATGTGTATACCGACCTGACATTGATCTGCATAATCTGGGAAACTTCTTCATACTGCATTTCTTCTTCAAAAAGCAGATGAAGAACTTCCTTTTGTCGGGGAGGCAGTTTTTCCATAGCGCTTGCAAGCCTGAGTTTCTGTTCCCGGGAAAGTTGTTCTGCAATCATTGTATGTTCTACCGGCAAGGCAACATCCATTTCGGGAAGCCTGTCATAATTCATTTGATACAACCAGCGCTTTTCTTTTTTACAGTATCGGTGCAGTTTATAAGTGAAGGCTTTAAAAAGATAGGTCTTTACTGCTTTGACTGCCGTCAAGCTCTGATGTTGCTTCCAAAGGTCTACAAACAAGTCCTGTAATGTATCCTGCACCCATTCGTTTTTACCGTATAGCTTCATTCCGTAATTGAACAGCGCCATTGCATAGGTGCGATACAGATACTCGAGAGCAGCATGGTGCCCTCCTCTTAATCGCTTCCAAACTTCCTCATCACTAAGATTAGAATAATCTTCCCATTGACTTGAGGAGTGGCTCATCAGATATTGGATTAAGTGTTATTTCATTTTAAGAAATTGTAAAATGAAATACAATATAAAGCTACTTATTATTGAGTTTTTAAAATTTTACCAAAATAGCCACATAGTATTTTACATAAGGTCGGTGAGACTAAGGCCTTTCATCTTCACACCAGCTCCCTTAATGCTGTATTATCCTGTATCAAAATAACTCTCTTTCTTATACTTCACCTCCTATCCAATTTTTTAATTCTTTAGGCAATATGTTTAGCAAGTTGGTACCAATAACCGACAGGATGCATAGACCTAAAAGAATTTTGCGAGTAGCTTAATCAGGAATATAGCGTTAGTTATTTGAGTATACGCTTAGTGCGGTTACGGTGATCAAAATCAGTCCCATGCCTACAAGCTGTAAGCTCTCCAGACTTTCATTCAGAACCAATACGCCAAACAGAGATGCGGTGACCGGCTCAATCATCGCCACGATAGAGGCTACAGTTGGTGCAGTATTATTGAGGCCTGCAACATAAAGAATAAACGACAAACCCGCACCCAGTACCCCCAGGGTCGTAAAAAGTAGCCAATCTGGCGTGCTAAAGACTTCAATAGCCTGGCTGACATCACTCGGCCAGATCAGGATAATAACCAGTACAGCAAACGCTATGACAAGAATTGCCTGCGGGCTGCCGTATTTTGCTGCGTACTTAAAGCCAAAAATGAATACTGCATAGGAAAGTCCCGCAAGTAGCCCTGAGCCAATGCCAATTGGCGTGACACCACTTTCGCCGACCTTGTAAATACCAGTAAGTAATATAATGCCGAGGATCACTACTCCGATCCCACCCCACTTAAGCGGAGTGGAACGCTCAAGTTTAAGTGCAAACGAGACGAGATAAACGAACACAGGTGCGCAGTACATCAACGTGGCAGCCACCGCTACGCTGCCCTCCGAGATACTTACAAAGTAAAATGCGAAGTTGCCGGCTACTCCAAGACCGGCAACTGTAGCCCAAAACCATAATCGGCGATTTATTATTCCGCTAGCCTGCGAACGCAGTAGCAACCAGATAAGCACGAACACTAGCCCGATAGCCCCCCGGTATAGTGATACCACGAATGCATTCCATCCGTTAGATAAGAGAATGCCGCCAATGCCACCTGATACCCCCCAGCATAGTGCTGCGAGTGCCACTAATACTGTACCTGTACCCAAAATTTGATTGTCTTTTTGCATGAGGAGTTAACTCCATTAATGGCAGAGAGTTATACTCTGTGCTTTGGAATTCAGTCTAACTGCTTTCTTTACGGGTTAGTCAGATAAAACCGCTTCCCTTCATGGAAAGCCTTACGTTTCCTTTGAGTTCCTGTTTTTGTTAATGAAAAGTTATAAAAAAGCCCTTCCTTTTTTACATAATTACAAGTTTCAGAAAGACTTACAGTCCATAAGGTTTCTCTATCCTATTTCAAGGTATTTTTATTGGGGAATTGATGGGGATTTTCCACAGCTATGGGGAATTATCTCTTTAAAATATTAGAAAAAGGCTCATTTCTGGCACTTGTGCCATTAGGCACGGTATTGGAAACTGTTTGGATAGAATTGTGATTCCAGATTTTTTGAACTAGAGCATTATTATTTTTTAAACTACAATTACCGCTTCGGCGGCCACTGGAAAAACAATCGGGCTGTTTACTTGATGGAAATGAACAAAGGCCTGGCATCTCGCCAGGCTTTTTTCATGTTCTTTTAACGCTTCTCTCAGGAGTTTTGTTTGAGCCAGTTAGCACTTCCTGGCTAAACTTTCTATTGAATAAGAAGCTCACCTACCTTTTCCTGATGAATGCTGTACGTTTCATGTTCGGGATAAGCTTTAAGGAAGGTCTTGCAAAACTGTACTTTGGCCTTCGGTTCCATTTGAACTCAAAGGCGTAGCGTTTCTAATTGAAAAAAGTATGTCTTTAGGGGCAAAAATACATTTCTGAAAAGAAGCATTGTCCTCAACCTTTGCCGGGGACAATTCTACAGGCTTTCGAGGGGCTATTGACAAGCGCTTATTTTTACTAAAAGACTCCTTGATTGGGGCTATTAAATACTTCACTAAAAATAGAGCAAACACATCTAAGGCAAGAACAGGAACCAGAGCAGCTAGCGCTTTTCCCTGCCAAGCTACTAGATTCATTAACCACAGTTGCCCAACATAACAAGCTGATGTTTTCAAGCTATGAAATGATATTACCTGAACATCGGGTCTACTATGCTTTTTTAGTCCAAATAAAGAAAGATGAGCGTGAGAAGCTATAGAAATACCTTACCATTTAGGTTACTGGCACTGGGGAGAAAATCATGTGATCATCGGTAAAAAAGAAAGTATTGGATTGGCTAATCACCTTGCTTTAAAAAAGTACCTTATGGAAATTTCTTTATGATATAGATGCTTATGTTGACGGGAAAACAGATTTTATTTTGGATATTCTGAAAAAAGAAGGAGTTAAAAGTTCAGACACTTAATTAATTGAATCTCAAAACTAAATTCAAAATAACTGATATAAGAAAAAGCCAGTGCCTAATAAATTTATACGCAATGTGGGCTGAAGGGAAAACCGAAAGATCGGTGAATCTGATCTGCCAAAACTCCACTTTTACGTTTTAAATGAATAAAATTAAAACAAAAGACATCTCTCTCTCAAGTTTAGCGAAGCGTAAGTTGGGAAATGAGTTTGTAATATACCATAAGTTTCCCCTGTACTCAAACTTGTGGTAGGGGAAGTACTGAACTAAACAGCTTAGCCTGTTTCATCTTTATTGCGACCTGAGAGGAAAGAGCTTCCGGCTACATATTTTTATTATTAAAGTTGGCAATATCTAAAAAAACAAAACGAGTAATGAAACATCAAGACAATCATACCGACGCTTTGATTCTTCCATACGGGAAAGGGCGGGTTTACAACTGTGGAACCATGACAGCTATATTTAAGGCTGACGAAAACGAAACAAATGAAAAATATAGCATCTCCGAATGGTGGCTTGAACCTAAGTCTGATGGTCCGGGTGCTCACCAACACGAGGACAATGATGAAGTGTTTTATGTTTTGGAGGGCACAACCTCAATACTCGTGGGGGATGAATGGATTGACGCTGAAAAAGGAACCTTTTTGAGAATTCCGTCCAGAACCATGCACGACTTTAAAAACAAAACCGACCGGAAAACAGGAGTCTTAAACTTTTTTATTCCAGGAGGATTTGAACGAAATATGCCCTCAATAGTAAAATGGTTTGAGGAAAATGAATAAAAACTACTTTCAGTGGTTTACGTAAGTTTCGGTTCTTGGCAGCCTTAGGCTCGGTGGACAGGTAGGCAGCTCCGAAATGCCCTGCGTTTCATACCCGAGACCATTGGCAGTATCGCTAAAATGCTCCCCTCGAAACAGCATTCATCTGACAAGACAACAAAGGACGACTATTTGCCAAAAATCTTTTTTCTGTGGTTGATCCCCCAATGCTGTAATTCTAAAATGACCTTTTTCAAAGTTTTGGAATATTCCGTTGGTGTGTATTCTGTTCTGACAGGAAAACCATTGACGACAGTGCGGGTTACTAACTGATTGGCTTCCAGTTCCTTCAGCTCTTTTGACAGTACTTTGGTACTTAACTTTGGAATACTTCGCTCGATTTCCCTAAAGTGTTTATTGCCTTCCCATACAGAAATCAGTATTAATATTTTCCATTTGCCGCCAATGACATCCAGTGTGTCTCTTACAGGCACCAGTGCCGAAAGACATTCTTTATGCTCTTTCTTTTTCATTGTTAATTTTTTTTGATTACCAAAAGGTAGCTGATTACAATAGGTAAGCAATATTATGTAATTTGCATCACTATTCGAACAAATGAAAACAAAAAGTAAAATGGCCGAACAGAAAAAATCAAAAGGACTTCACATAGGGCTGTGGGTTGCACAGGTATTATTAGCAGCGGCATTCGGATTTGCCGGATTTATGAAAATAGCAACACCAATTGATCAATTGGCAGAAGGGGGTATGTCTTTCGTAAACTCATTTGAAGCTGGCATGGTACGCTTCATTGGTATCAGCGAAGTGCTTGGAGCTTTAGGGCTGATCCTTCCTGCCGCATTGCGTATCAAACCGGTTTTGACACCCATTGCAGCAGTTGGAGTTGCCATCATTATGGTATTGGCTACGACTTACCACGTGATGCATAGCGAAACGTTTCTCCCAAATATTATTCTGTTTGCGCTTGCTGTTTTTGTTGCCTGGGGAAGGTTTAAGAAAGCCCCAATTCAGGCAAAGTAACACTGGCAAACAAATAGGATTTGGCCCATTATTGTGTGGACAAGCACGACATTGGGTTTTCATATTATAAGCTCAAAAAGCACATACTGCCAAGGAAGGCGATTGCTACGCAACTCTCATGCTAACTTGACAGACTTTCTGTTGAGTGAATTTGGTAGCTGTGCAGCGCTTTTTCACTTTACCTCCGGCAAAAAGAAAACAGGTTTACAAGAGTTGAAAGTTGCTCTTCCAGGGCTTGTGCGCTCCAAATGCGGCAGGTCAGGTTTAGCGTAGCGGATCAACAGCTAGACTCATTCCTTGCATACAGATTGCTAAGGGTTGACAGTTTCTGTATCTTAATCAGGATATGTAGCGCATAGGCAGATGGTAAGAACTGGCTAGTAAAAGCAATGGCTTTACGCAAATATTGTGATGCGCAATATCAATCCTGAGCAATAAAAACAGATACAGCCGAAATGCAATATAAGGCAGACACACCCGCGGCATATGTAGAAGAACTAGAAAAAGACTGGAGAAAAGATAAGCTTCTGCAGGTACGCAACATGATTCTACAAAGTGGTTCAACGCTTCATGAAGGCATAGAATACAAGATGTTGAGCTATGGTAACGCAAAGAAAACCCTGTTTCACCTGAATGCGCAAAAGGGATACGTGAGCCTGTATGTGGGAAATATCAGTAAGATTGAAAATGCTCATGAATTACTGCAAGGATTTGACAGGGGCAAAGGCTGCATTAGAATAAAGAAGACTACTAAGCTCTCTGAAACACGCTTAAGTGAATTTATCAATACAGCAATCGAGCATTGGAGAGCAGGTGGGAGATACAGATTGCTGATGAATAAACGATAGTCAGGCGCATAAGCGGTGCGACATGTGAAAAGCTTAAGGCTGGGATTTCTTTGGTTCCTGATGCCGGGAACTTTAACCACTTTTACGATAAGGAGATATGAAAGCTAAGGCTGTAACACTCATTTTATGCTACTTTCTGCTGTTGGTAAAGCTGGCATCAGCACATCCTGCTATCGGGATTGTTATGGACAGTAAGGGCGTGGTATATTACACTGATCTGCTCCATGTCTGGAAAATATCCCCCGATGGGTCGCATACCATTGCTGTAAAGAATGTGCATACCCATCAATTATACCTTGACAAAGAGGATAATCTCTACGGAGAACATAGCTGGTATGAGGGAGAAGCAACTGACCAATGGGGGCATTACATATGGCGGCTGAACAATGATGGTGAGTTGGAGTATACTGTGCCCCGGACAGAAGGCCTGCCCGTCAATAATACCCTGATAAGAGACCATGAAAGTAATGAATACTGGACTGAAAAGTTCGGTACGCATGAAGTGATAAAGAAGAAAACAGCAAATGGTGAAATAGATTTACATACGGATCATAGGTTTCAGGACATTCGCTGGATATGTACATCCCGGGAAGGGAAGGACCTCTATGTGATTGACCATCTGACACTGAAAAAAGTAAGCGCAAAGGGGCAGGTAGTCAACATTACGGACAACCTAAAAGAATCTTCCCCACCGTTTTTTTCAGTAAGTGATCATCACTACCTGATGGGGGTCTGGACAGATGCTGAAGCGTATATTTATGTAGCTGTTTTTGGAGCAAGAAAAGTTAAAAGAATTACACCAGAGGGTAAGGTAGAAACTGTATTAGAAGCGCCCGAAAACTGGTCACCCACAGGGGGATTAGTAGCTTCAGATAGCAGCCTGTGGGTTTTGGAGTTTTCCCGACAAAATAAAGCGAGAGTCCGAAAGGTGAGTCCTGACGGTAAAATTCTGATTTTTCAAACTTAAACAGCAGCACAAAAATCGCTTGAATGAATATATTGTAAAAAACAAAAAGATGAGTCCTAGAGTAGCCCTGAAAATTCTTCTGTCAATCGTTTTTGCCCTGATCATTTTTCACCTGTGCATTCTTTTAAAAATCATTCCCTACGAAATAACATGGGGAGGACGGTTAACCAACGATACTGAAATGTATGTTTTTGAAACCGTTTCACTGCTAATTAATCTCTACCTGGGTTTTATTCTTTTGATCAGAGGCAAGTTTATCAGACAGTACCTTGCTTCAAGCATCGTGAACATTAGCTTATGGGTGTTTTTTGCCCTGTTCGTATTGAACACTGTTGGGAACATGCTGGCAAAAACGAATTTTGAGAAATCATTTGCTTTAGTAACGCTCATGCTATCCCTATTGATTTGGGTAATACTTAGGTCAAAAAAGAGCAAGTATGCATCCATATAGAGTATGAGCATGCTTTTTCTATTGGCTAATAATATTAGCTGGCACCATCTTCCTTTTGTTATTTTACAGGTATCCAGTACTGCTATGCTGGTGGAGTGATAATAGGAAAAGCATAAAGTAGTCCTACACAGACTTTTGTTCATTCTCCATAAGAACCATCTGTTTTAGGTGAAAAACTTGAAGCATGCATTTTTTATTTACTTCTCAAGAAAGGAAAAATACCAGGCGACCGATCACGGACTAGTAGCGCTTGTGCTGAATTCTGCTCATTTTCGTACGTATTCATTGCATTTAACATGGCCGTTAACTTTAAACCGTATCATCTGCTGCAATGTGCAGGAATATTTTAAATGTTATATAAGTATTATTTTACTATATTAAACGTACAACTCCATTACTTTACTTAACCAACCACTGCTGCCCTTTTCGTAGTAGCCCTAGTTATGGAAGTAGATTCTTACTCTCGTGAAGCACTTGAAAAGCTATCCAAGCAGGAACTGATCAAACTATTGCTGGATAAACATGAGCATGCATCTGCCAATCGTAATGATTCGGCGTCAGCACATGAAGGTCAACACAGGCAAACACATATAGATACAGCGGATCAGGCTTATTTTTATCAGCTGGTAGCAGAAAACTTTCCTAATGGTGCCATTGCCATAGTAGATAGAAAAGGACGGTATCAATTTGTTGCCGGAAAGGAGCTGCAAAAATTAGGGAAGACCCCTGAGGATTTTTTGGGAAAAGCAATAGTGGTACTTCCTGTAAGTGCTGAAGTTGAAAAGAAACTACATCAGACACTGCATGCCACACTGCAAGGTAAGAGCTGTAAGCTGGAAATTTCATTCAATACGAATGCCTACATCATCCACACCCTACCGCTTATTTATCGGCATGGGAAGGTTGAACAAATACTGGTTTTTTTACAAAACATCACGGATCAGAAAAAAGCCCTGAGGGAAGTACAATATCAAAAGGCTCAGCTGGAATCACTGATAGAGAATGTGGACGACGCCATTTGGTCAGTAGATACTGAAAATACGCTCATGATGGCTAATTCAGCTTTTTATCAGGCTATCAAGCGTCTTTACAAAACCGATATTAAAGCTGGGCAAAAAATTCATGAGCAGGTCACTTACGAAAATTTTATGCTTCCCTATCGCAGGGATGCCCAGCCTATTCTGTATTTACAGCAGTGGCAGAAGTGCCAGGAGCGTGCTTTGCAGGGTGAAAAAGTTACCACTGAGATCCATTATCCTTTCAGGTTTAAGGATATATCTATCCGGGTCTCTTTGAACCCGGTGTTTGACACTGATAAAAAAGTGATCGGCATCACTTTCTTTGTTCACGATGTAACTGACTTTCGGAAAGCCTTAAGTTATGCACAGAAGCAGGAAGTGAAATTTAAAGCCCTGGCTGAAAATATCCCCGGAATAGTATATATCACTCGCTTGAGGCCCAAGTATAAGTCCCTTTTTATCAGTAATAAGGTTGAGTTTTTCACGGGTTACCCCGCTGAAGTATTTTTGAGGGAGGAACGAAGTATCAAAGATTTAATACACCCTGAGGATATAGAAGGGGTAAGGCAGGATTTTATAGAGGCACAGCAAAAGCAAAGCGCTTACCATTTTGTCTACCGCCTCAAGCATAAGCAGGGGCATTATACCTGGGTGAAAGAGCATGGGGTGGCTATCGAACAGGAGAATGGCATTGTACTGGAAGGCGTGATTCTGGATATAAGTACCAAAAAGAAGTATGAAGAACAGTTAGAACATCAAAACCAACATTTGAGAAAGGTCAATGCGGAACTGGATCATTTTGCCTATAGTGTCTCCCACGACCTAAGAGCCCCCCTTACATCAGCTATGGGTTTATTAACATTGCTGCAAATGGAAAAACAGCCCCTGCAGCAAGAAGAGTATATCCGAATCATAAATGATAATCTTCGAAAGCTGGATGCCTTTATCCAGGATATTATTCTGCTCTCCAAGAACGTACGTACGGATTTAGAAGTCAGCGAAATTGATTTCAAAGAAGTCATACATGAGGTGATAGAATCTCAAAAGTATGGTACGGAGGCGGAGAAGATAGACATTGACGTAGAGGTCAGACAAGATGAGAAGTTTTATTCTGACCGAAGGCGCCTTAAGATTATTTTGAATAACCTTGTTTCCAATGCCTTGAAATATAGTTTTTTACGACGTGAAAGGCCTTTCGCCCAGGTGAAAGTTAGCGTTGAGAACGCTACACTTACCATGAGTGTAAGCGACAATGGTATTGGTATACAAGAGGTACATCTGCCCAAAATTTTTGAAATGTTCTACCGAGCGACAGACCGCAAATCAGGTACAGGCCTGGGCTTGTATTTAGTAAAAGAAACCCTTGATAAGCTGGGTGGCAATATCGAAGTGGAGTCTACTTATGGTGAAGGTACTACATTTAAGGTACAGCTACCTGAAATTATTGATAAGGAGTTGGAGCGTAAAGGTAAGCCCTAATGACAATAGCTTGTGGGCTGCAATGTAAGGCAGCCGCACAAAAAAGTGCATCTACGGACAGGCATGAACTGTTGAAGCGAAGCCTGTATACTGAATTCGCTCTTACTGCCTACCACAGCGGGGAAACCAAAAGACCCATGCATATCGCTAATCGCAGGTTTGAATCTCATACCCTATATAGCGTTTAGGCAAGGCAAGTTAAAAACACGGATATATACCTAACATAATAGATGAACAAGGATACAACTTTGGTAGTGGGTGCAAGCGGCTCAACGGGGAAACATTTGGTTACTCAACTTTTGAACAAGGGAGAGCAGGTTAAAGTAATTGTGCGCTCTCCTGAAAAACTGCCTGACGCATGGAAAAACAATTCCCAAATTTCAATAATTGAAGCCAGTATATTGGATGTCAGTGAGCAAGATAGGGTCAATTATGTTAAAGACTGTCATGCTGTGGCTTCTTGCCTCGGTCATAGTCCTACTTTGAAAGGAATCTATGGCAAGCCCAAAAAATTAGTGACGGATGCTGTTAGTTTGCTTTGTCACGCCATCCAAATGAACTCCCCGAAAGCTCCCGTAAAATTTGTGCTGATGAATACCGCAGGCAACAGAAACAGGGATCTTGACGAGCCTATCTCTTTTTGGCAAAGGCTGGTTATTGGCCTGCTTAGGATACTGTTGCCTCCTCATCAGGATAATGAAAAAGCCGCAGACTACCTAAGCGTAGAGGTAGGCCAGAAGGACTCTTCAGTAGAATGGGTAGTCGTTCGTCCTGATTCCTTAATAGACAATGACAAAGTGACGAAGTACGAGCTTTACGCTTCTCCTACAAGAAGTGCCATCTTTGATCCGGGTAAAACTAGCCGTATTAATGTGGGGCATTTCATGGCCAGCTTAATAACGGATGATAATATCTGGAAGCAGTGGAAAGGAAAAATGCCAGTTATTTATAATGAGATAGCATGAATGAACAAGTGGAAATAGCTGCCTCAGTATGTAGGAATTTATAAAAAACTATCTCATGCCCAAGAAATGAATACACCAATCTAAGATGCTAAACCCTATTATTTTATTTCGTTTTCAGCGAGGAAAATGTATATCAATTCTGTTTAAGTAATTATGACCCTTGCCCTGTTTTGCCAGTGGGAATGCAAAACCACAAATATTGATAGGCAGGCAGAGACAGATGTATGCATTTTTAATAATAAATTATGACATTGGTTTCAGTCTTTATTTTATCTGTGCAATATTATTAACCCATTTGTTTTTGCTACACTATTATAACTATGAAACAACAACTAATTACTACACTCTTTATTTTTTGTATATGTACTGTCTTACAAGCCCAGAATGCGGAATGGGAAGCGGTACAAGGTAAAATAATGACCGACTGGGCTGCAGCAGTAGAGCCTGAAAATCCATTGCCGGAATACCCCCGTCCGCAAATGGTTCGGGAAGACTGGCATAATCTCAATGGCCTCTGGGACTATGCCGTCCAAAGTAAAGGCAGTGAAGCCCCCTCTTCCTATGAAGGAAAAATCCTGGTGCCCTTTGCCATAGAATCCGCTCTGTCAGGCGTGGGCAAAAGAGTAGGAGAAGCGCATGAACTCTGGTACCACACTACTTTTGAGCTGCCCCGCAGCATGCGAAGAAAAACTGTGCTGCTACACTTTGGTGCGGTTGACTGGGAAGCAGAAGTCTTTGTCAACGGTCAGAGTGTAGGCATCCACCGGGGAGGCTATGATCCTTTTGCTTTTGACATCAGTGAAGCCTTGCAGGGCAGGGGAGCACAGGAGCTGGCCCTTAGAGTCTGGGATCCCACCAATGATGGCCCCCAGCCCAGAGGAAAGCAGGTCAAAGACCCGCGAGGGATCTGGTACACCCCAGTGACGGGTATCTGGCAAACCGTTTGGCTGGAAGCGGTGCCCGACAGCTATATCCAGTCTACCAAAAACACGCCTGATCTGGACAATAATGCATTCAAAGTAAGCGCTGAAGTCGCCAATGCCCATAACGGTGATCAAATCAGAGTGCGTGTGATGGATGGAGGAAATACAGTGGCCGAACGAACCGTAGGCGCCAGTGAAGAAGCAGTTCTATCCATTGACAATCCTACGCTTTGGGAGCCGGGAAGTCCTCACCTCTACGACATAGAAGTAGCCCTCTTGCATAATGGAAGGGTAGTAGACGAAGTAGAAACCTATAGCGCTATGCGTAAGATCAGCATTGAAGCTGATGAAAACGGCATACAGCGCATGATGCTCAACAATGAATTTGTTTTCCAGTACGGTCCTCTGGATCAGGGCTGGTGGCCGGATGGCTTATATACTGCCCCCACTGATGAAGCACTGAAGTTTGACATTGAGAAGACACAGGACCTGGGCTTTAACATGATCAGAAAGCATGTAAAAGTAGAGCCTGCCCGCTGGTACTACCACTGCGATCAGCTGGGCATGCTGGTCTGGCAGGATATGCCCAGTGGAGATATGGGCAACTTCTGGAACCAGCGCCCCGGTGTAGTGATGGGTATAGAAACCGAAAGAGAAAGAACCCCTGAATCAGAAGCGATCTTCCGTACCGAATGGCAGGAGATCATGGATGACTTTCACAACTTTCCATCCATCGTAGTTTGGGTTCCTTTCAACGAAGCCTGGGGGCAGTTCAAGACCGAAGAAATCACCAACTGGACCATGGAACATGATCCCAGCCGTCTGGTTAACTCAGCCAGCGGGGGGAACTTCTTTCCCGTAGGGCACATCATAGATCTGCATAACTACCCTGACCCAGCTATGCCCGATCCAGCGTTTTTTGGTGAAGACAGGATCATAGTGCTGGGAGAGTTTGGAGGCTTAGGCTTACCCGAAGAGGGACATACCTGGCAGGAGAAAGACAACTGGGGTTATCAGAGCTTCAAAAACCAGCAGGAGCTGGGAGCACGTTACAAAAAGCTGATGAACGATCTTATGCCTCTGATTTCCAAAGGACTGTCAGCAGCCATCTACACCCAGACCACCGATGTGGAAGTGGAAACCAACGGCCTGATGACCTACGACCGAAAAGTAATCAAGTTTGATGAAGCACAGATGAAACAACTGCATAACCAACTTATCAATGCTCATGACTAGTAAGGGCCTAATGGCAGAGATACTGGTGAATGGCGGGTTCAGCATGAGTGCTTTATCAGAAAGCTGGGCCTGAAGCTGCTGAGCACATCAGGATGGTCTTGAACATGATAGTTGAATGCCAGATGAGCATGCAGGCTTTACCGATCTTAACTGCTTTGCCAGGCTGTCTTACATCATCAATCGGGCTGTATACGTTTTGTACACAGCCCGATTTCTTTCATTAAAAAGCCCTGCTGCTTAATCTTTCGTTACTTTACTGCCCCACCAGTCTTCATTGGGGGTAAAGTCTTTCTGCAAAAACTGTTTTCTTTGCTGCTCAAGCCTGGGCATAAGCACTTCTACTTTTTCTCTATGTTTTTCTACGGCAAGTTCAGCGCTGAAGGTAGTGTCACGGGCCGGTAGGTTCGCGTCAACACTCTTCAGAAAAGCCTGCAACTGTTCATGAAGCCTTTCGGTGACCTCAGGATATGCATCAGCTACATTTTGCTTCTCTCCCGGATCTTCCTCCAGATTATACAGTTCGTTTCTATCATCTTCCCAATAATGAATCAGCTTCCAGGCCTTGTCTCTGATGATTGAGGCCGGCTCACCCCCCTGGTTCCCGTAGTGCGGGTAATGCCAGAATAATGGACGCTCT
The DNA here is from genome assembly GCF_029504655.1 of Catalinimonas alkaloidigena. Lineage (NCBI taxonomy): Bacteria > Pseudomonadati > Bacteroidota > Cytophagia > Cytophagales > Catalimonadaceae > Catalinimonas > Catalinimonas alkaloidigena. The sequence goes on along the minus strand of NZ_JAQFIL010000001.1, from coordinate 5,517,287 downwards.
GCTACTGTTTTCCCTTCCAGTAAAGGTTTAAGACTAACGCCATCCACATGTTGACCGGGCATCAAAGGCAGATTGGCCAGATCAAGTATGGTAGGAAAAAAATCAGTTCCGGTCACCGGATAGTCAATGGTTTTGCTGCTGTTTTCCAACCAGGGTACCTTGATAAAATAAGGCTCCCGAATGCCGCCTTCCCACTGATATCCTTTACCACCACGAAGGGGCAGGTTGGTAGTAGAGAAAGCGTCACCTGAAGCTACACCCCCATTGTCAGAGGTAAAAACGACAATAGTATTATCTTCCAGGCCCAGGGAGTCAAGCTTATCCAGCACCAGCCCGACGGCATCATCCATCTGTTCTACCAGTCCCCCATAAATTGGATTGTCCTGTACAGTTCTTATCGGCAGGACGCGTTCCATTTCGTAACCATGATCCTGTATGCCCATCTGTTCAGCTTTGTCCCGGTACTTTTCCCACTTTATTTCTGTGGTTTGTATGGGGCCATGTACAGCATAAAAAGACAGATAAGCAAAAAAGGTGGAGTCCTTATTTTCCTCTATAAAATTAGCGGTCTCCTTAGCCAGCCGCATTGACAGGTTTTCGCCTTGGGTGGTATTGTCCAGCTTGGGATTTTCCCAGGGCGAAAAATAGCCGCCTATAGGGCTGCCTACATCCCAGCCCCCCTTATTGATATCAAATCCATGATCTTCAGGATGAGAACCATCACTGCCCAGATGCCATTTACCGGCAAAAAAAGTTTTATAACCATGCGCACGCATTGCCTCAGCCAGGGTAGTGTCTGCCTGAGGAAGATTGTGTACATATGCTGCGGGCAGCAGCTTGTCATTCCTGCCCAGAGCTCGCCACTCAGTCCCGGATTTTGCCCCTATCCAATCCGTGATGCCGTGCCTGGCAGTGAACTCCCCTAGCATAATACTTGCCCTTGAGGGGCTACAAACCCTGCTGGCAGCGTAGCCCTGGGTAAAAACGCTGCCTTCCCGGGCAATGCGGTCTACATTGGGGGTTTCGTAATATTCGCTGCCGGTAAAGCTTAAATCATGTACGCCAAGATCATCTACTAAAATAAATACAACATTAGGCTTTACCGCTTCATTTTCGTTTTCACTTTGATTGTTACAGGCAACAAATACAAAGCTTAAAAGAGATAAAGAGGTTATAATCAATGTATTAGTGTGTCGTTTCATAAAGTTTTAATCAATATCCGGGGTTTTGTTCTAGATTAGGATTGTTATCAAGCTGAGGTTGAGGAAGCGGATAGAGTACCTGATAGTCTTCAGCAGCTATGCCTCTGTCCAGGGCTTGTTGGATGAACTTTCCATGACGGATAAGATCTTCCCTACGCAGACCTTCTGAGTAGAATTCCCTTCCTCTTTCCGCTAATATAAAATCGCGCAGGCTTTCTTTATCAGGATACTGAGCCAATGTGATAGGCGTAGCATTGGCACGATTCCGAACCTGGTTGATCAAGTCAATAGCCTCGGGAGTAGGACCGCTGATTTCATTCAGTGCTTCAGCCCTGGTGAGAATAATATCAGCAAGTCTGATATAAGGAATATCGTTGCCATTTTCCTGACCGATAGCATTGGGATCTGGCAAATACTTGAAGCTTCTCACGTCGTCCAGTGGGTTGCCTTCGCTATCCCTGTTGAGTTGGGTTGGCTCAGTATTTCCTATCTCTACATATTCAGATACAAAAAGCTGTCGTCTGATATCTTGCTCTTCAAAGGTTTCGTAAAATGCTGTATAAGTCCTGAACATGGCGCCAAAGTTTATCCAATTGTTTTGAATAGGATAATTAGGGGGAAACGCGTGTGGCATATATACATTTATCTGATTACTTCCTAACAAGCACTCAAATCTAAAGATAAATTCATTATTATCTTCCCCTTCTATGGAAAATAGCTGGGTATAATCTTCGTACAGTGTGTAATCCATACCTAAGACTTGTTGAGCAACATCGGCCGCCTTTTGCCACTCCTTATTATTCAGGTAAAACTTGGTTAAGAGGGCCAGTGCATTTCCTTTATTTCCTCTGCTTGAAAAACCTCCGGCTTCCAGATTATCAGCAGCAAACAAGAGGTCTGCTTCTACATATGCCCTATACTCTTCTTCAGTCGCCCGTGGTGTCTCTTTACCTATCGCCTCAATTTCGTCCAGACTGGCGCCTTCAGGGATTTCAATAATAGGAGTAGGGCCAAACAAGTTATGCAACATATAATATGAGAACGCCCTGATAAACCTTGCTTCACCTTCAATTTTGTTAATGGTTTCTTGGGGGATATCGGATAATGAGCGGGAAACCAGAAGCACATTATTTGCTCTGGAAATGGCGCTATAATATCCATTGTACTCCCCATTGAAAAAACCTATGGAGGCATCCCAGTTAAATTGTATCATCGGAACTACCAGTCTGTTAAGCCCCCCACCAGTCTCCCAGGTCATGTCGGTAGGGAATTCTCCCAGGATAAAGTAGTTATTTCGCATATTATAGCCTGTAATGTTAATGGCAGAATAAGCTCCAGTCAGTAGTGCATCTACACCGGATTCATCCTGCAAAAACTCATTGGGATCATATTCGGTAAATGTTTCCTCTTCTAAAAAATCTTTGCAGGCCGTCCCCCATATTACCATCAGGAATGCTACAAAAAGGCTGGTTCTATTGCTATATATTTTCATTTCCGTTTAATTTTTAAAATTGAACATTTACACCCACACGAAAAGTACGAGCCAGAGGGTAGCTGTTGTAATTTACTTTGGTTACGTTATTTTCACCAGCTGCACTGGCGTCCGGATCATAACCTTCAAAATCGGTAATCGTCAACAAATTTTCGGCAGCCAGATAAACTCTCAGAGAAGAGAGCGCTCCACTTGTTTCCAGAGGAATATCATAGCCAAGCGTAATATTTTTTAACCTGACAAAAGATGCATCTGCCACTGTCAGTGTATTGACAATGCGGGCCCCTCCGTACAAACTGGGATTGATGCCCGACGGTAATTCGTTGGAAGGGTTCTCAGGAGTCCAGCGGTTCAGATAGTATCGGGAGATTGAGTTTCTCGCATCGTTGGTAGGGTATAAAGACTCAGTCACATTAGCGTCCAGTGTCTCGATGCCTTGTACCCCTAAAATATACACATCTAATGAAATACCCTGATATCTGAATCTATTGTTGAAGCCGAAACTAAAGTCGGGAAAGGGATCGCCCAGAATAACCCGGTCATCATCATCTATCACTCCGTCCTCGTTTTGGTCTACAAAGCGTGGCATCCCGGCAGCATAGCCACTCACATCGGGAGTGGGGGCACTTTCAATATCGTCACCTTCCTGAAATATACCATTGATTTCATAACCATAGTAAGAAAGTAAAGGAGCTCCTTCCTGTACTATGGTATAATTACTTATAAAGGTGCCAATTTGGCCACCGATAATCTCCTGAGTGAATTCTGGCAATTTAGTCACTTCATTTTTCAGGAAGGACATATTGAGTGAGCTGTTCCAGCTAAACTTACCGGTAACATTCACAGTTTGCAGTCCAAAATCCACTCCGCTGTTCTTTACTTCTCCCAGGTTAGTTCTTACTGATGAGAAGCCTACGACTGAGGGTAAGGGCTTTACAAATAACTGATCAGTAGTTTTGCGGTTGAAGTAGTCTATACTACCAGAAATTCTTCCGTTTACAAAAGCGAAGTCAAGTCCTAAGTTTACTTCAGCGGTAGTTTCCCACTTCAAATCAGGATTAGGCAGCCGGGCAGGAACCACACCTTGGTAAATAGCACCTCCAAAGACAGAGTTTCCACCTGCCACTAATGTCTGTATCGTTTCAAAATTATTGATGCCCTGGTTCCCCAACTCACCATATCCTGCTCTGAGTTTCAGGTTGTCTACCCACTGAATACCTTCCATAAAAGCCTCCTCACTTATCCGCCAGCCCACAGATGCTGAAGGGAAAAAAGCATACTTATTATCTTCTGAAAATCTGGAAGAACCATCCACACGAAACGATGCCGTCAATAAATATTTACCTTCATACCCATAGGTCATTCTTCCTAAAAATCCATTGAGCTGGTTTTTGAATTGAGAACTGGATACATTATCCCGCAACTCACCATCACCACTCTGCAGCAGATTGGTTTGGGTAACGTCAGATAGAAAGCCCGCGGAACTAGCAGATACACCACGTGTGATAAATTCTTCAAAAGTAGCCCCACCCAAAATTGAAAAATCGTGAATGCCATTGAAAGTGTTTTCGTATTTTAACAAATAGTCGGTAACCCAGTGGGTAAATTCAGTAGAGCCAACATTACCAATGCCGCCATTGGCTCTACCCAGATCAGCTACCCGGCTACGATAAAAATCATTCCTTGCATTTCTTATCTCTGCCCCTAGTCGCACCGTGGCTGTAAGATTATTTACCACCTCATAATCTGCTGAGAGGGAACCATAGAACCGTGTAGAAAGGTTCTGTTCGTCAATACCTTCAATAAGGGCGACTGGATTGTCCAGGGCGATGGTCGGATTAAGGTAATACCTGCCCTGATCATTGAGGCTCGGAGGTAAGCTAGGGTCAAACTGTATTGCTGTATTGATAGGTCCGGCAAAATCGTTGGCAGCATTAGAAAACAATATTTCCTGGGTATTCTCCCGGGTAAAATTCATATTAGCCGAAATAAGCAGGTTTTCCAAGGGGCTGGTCTGGGCGTTAATCCTGGCATTATATTTTTTATTAGACGATGTTTTTACAATGCCCTCCTGATCAAAGTAATTGAGTCCGATATAGTAATTGCCATTATCATTTCCTCCTGACATAGAAAGCTGATGGTTTTGTATGGGAGCGCGTGTAAATATCTCATCTTGCCAGTTGGTGCCTTCTCCTATACTAGCGATTTCTTCATCAGTATACACCGGATTAGTACTTCTAAGATTAATGAGTTGCATATAATCAGCTCCTCCCAAGACATCCAGCTGTTTGGAAACCGATTGTGTACCATAATAAGCATCGTAACTAAATGTGGTTTGCCCCGCCTTCCCTTTTTTAGTGGTAATAAGCACTACGCCATTGGCTGCTCGGGTACCATAAATGGCTGCTGCTGATGCATCTTTCAGCACATCAATAGACTCAATATCCTGGGGGCTAAGCGATGATGGGTCAACCCCGGGCAATCCGTCCACCACAAAAAGGACCTCATTTGAACTGTTGATTGAGCCCGCTCCTCGGATTTGAATCTTGATGCCTCCTCCAGGTGCTGAGCTTACCTGGCTCACCTTTACACCGGGTGCTGAGCCATTCAACAATTGAACAGCATCAGAATTGGTACCTGGCGCAAAATCTTCGGCTGTCACTGTCGCTATGGCTCCGGTCAGGTCGCTTTTTTTCTGGGTGCCATAACCTACCACCACTACCTCATTGAGGCTCTGTATATCTTCTGCCATAGCCACATTGATGCTTGTACGTCCGTTGACAGGTATTTCTTCGGAAACATAACCGATAGAAGAAAAAATGAGCGTATCGTTTTGATTAGGTACGTTAAGCGTATAGTTGCCCTCGACATCGGTAACAGTACCATTATTGGTGCCTTTAACCAGCACATTGACGCCGGGTAGAGCTGAATTGTCAGATATGGCTGTTACCTTACCAGAAATGTTAGCTAAGACAACCCTTACCTGCCGAACAGAGATGTTAGAAGAGTTTTTTGGCGAGATAAGGTCAGGTGCTATATTCCCTATTCGTTCTTTTTCTTTCTCAACAATCACGAAGTTATCTCTACCTCGCTTCTTAAAGCTGAAGTGGGTTTGCTTCAACAAAGTCTCCAGACTAGCCTTTACATTTTTAACCTGACGATATTCAGTGCTGACCCGATAAGTCTTCAGGAGAGCGGTATTATAAGTGAAAAATACCTGATACGTTTTGCTTAATTCATCCAATGCTTGAATGATATAAATTTTCTCTTCACCCTGACTGCTTTCGTTTTTTTCACCTGAAGAAAAGGTAGTTAGTTGTTGACTTGTAGCAAAATTTTGAGCTGCTAGTGGAATAATGCTCCAGCAGCAAAGTATCACCGTGAGTGTAATAGATTGTTTAAGTTTTCTCATAATTATGTGGATTAGTAGAAAAAGTATAATGAACCCTCATTACCCTTTGCTGGGCAAAAGATGTTCGCTTGATTTTTTATTTTTTCTTAGTCACAATCAGCTGCTGATCATTTTGTGTAAAAGAAATCTTCGGTATGATATCTTTCAGCACGATAAGCAATGAATCCAGGTCATTGGAGGATAATGCTCCGCTAATGGTTTCTTCCAGCAAAAGCGAGTCTTTTACCACTATGGTATACCCAAATGTTTGCTGTACGTCCTTCAAAACTTCGGACAATCTTGCTTCTTCATAGGTTAGGTATCCTTCCTTCCAGCTTCTGTATAACTGTGGGTTGACTTGTTTTTTTGTTATTCTGCGGGTACTTACGGAAAAGGTCGCCATTTCTCCAGGTGACATGGTTATTGTTTCCGTATTATCACTTTTAGACAGTTTGATTTTTCCTTCATCCAATACCACCTCGGTAGCTCCTTCCATGGTATTTACGTTAAATTGAGTGCCGAGTACTTCCACATTCAATTCTTGCGCATGCACTACAAATTTTGTATGATGCGCAGGCTTCTTTGCTACGGAGAAGTATGCCTCTCCTTCCAGCCAGACCTCACGTAGTGAATCTATCTCCCATGTGGGATTTATAATGAGTTTAGAATTGGCGTTAAGCCTGACGAGGGAACTGTCAGGCAGCTGAATCGTCTTTTGCTCTCCGTAATCGGTGCGATATACAAGGAGGCTGGATTCATCCGATGAGGAGAAGGTGTAATAAGTAAATGAAATAGCTGCAGCGATAAGCAAAGTAATGGCAGCCGCAAATTGTAATTTTTGTCGCTTTAGCTTAATAGTACGTTCTCTTTGTTGTGCTGTTTTTAAAGTTTGTAGATAATGGCTTTCAATGCTAGCGGGGCTAGCTTCCCGGCTGGCAAAATGCTGATCTACTCCCAATACAATTCTACGGGCTGCTTCTATCTCTTCTGCTTTCTCAGGGTGACGGAGTAAAAAAGTTTCCCAAAATGCGCTTCCTGTCTCACCCTCTGACAGACACCATTTTCTGAAGGAAGGATCTACTGCATAATCATCAACTGTATAGTGAAGGTAGTTGCTTTCGTTCATTGTCATTGATAAAGTGTTGAGGCAAAGTTTACTGTTTGTATTAAGGATGACGCCACCTTACGGATATAACCTTTGAAAACTATTTTTTTTTATTCGCTGGATAGCTAATGCGCTAATTAGCGATCAATACAGTGAGAGTAAAAGAGAGTAAACGTTGAAGGAGAGGTAAAGACTTGCGCATTTTCTTCAGCGCGCGTAAAGCAAAGTTCTGCGCAACCTGAGGAGTAACCGACATGATATGTGCGATTTCATTAAAGCCTAAACTTTGATAATAACGCAGAAATACAACTTCTCTCATACGAGGTGGAAGTTGGTCTATTTGCTTTGCTAACCAATGATACTGCTGTTTTTGACTATCTGAATGAATCCATTTTTCCTCAACGCCATTGGATTCACGATTTTGATCATAAGTATATTCACGCTCGCGATTTTGCAAGTTAGTTTCCTTCCGGAGCGATGAAAGAATGTTTTTTTTGAGCGCTATAAAGAGATATGTTTCTAGGTTTTGAATAGAACGACACTTTTGAGGGTGCTGATATAACCATATGAATATTTCCTGAATCTGATCTTCAACAATGTGCTGGTGTTTGGTAATTGTGATCCCATACAGTAATAATGGGTTGTAATATTGATGAAATAACAGCTTGTAGGCGTTTTCATTGCCCTGGGCAAATTCATCTAGCCAATCCTGAATTAATTTTTTTGATGTGCTATCCATCTTATCCTACATACTTACTTATTACTGCTCTGAGACAAAAATCAAATAATACTTATTGTTTGGGGAAATACCATAAGATTGATAAGGTATCATTTTACTTAAATAGTGAAATCTCCAAATTATACGACAATATTTTATAAATTCTTAACCTCAGCCATCTCTAAGCTCATAGCATTACTAATATGGATTCTATTAAAAGCCAATAAATGCTAAATCAGCGTGGATAATGTTGCTCGAAATGCTTTTTCAGTTCGTCTATGCTGCATTATTTCAATCTATTTGCTTGCCTGTAGTATTAGTTTTTTGCCTATCTCTTTTCTAAATTCAATGGGCGACATCTGCATTGGCTTTTCAAATATCCTGGAAAAATAATAAGAGCGTCCTGATAACCTGCCATATGAGCTACCTCTTTCTCATAAAATCGAGATATAGCCAAGCCATGGACCGGCATACTGAATCTTTAATTGAATAAAATGATCAACGGGTGAGAAAACTGTCTTTTGCGTAAATAATTTAGAATGGCGGGCTACGGGCAAACTACTCTGTTCAGCCAGTTTTCAGAAGGTTAAAACTTCACCTGCATATTCTTTCATGAAAGTGATATTATTAGAAATCACATCGGTATCCTGTACATTTTGATAATGCATAAACTGAGCAGGGTATAAGCAAGAGGCGAGCAATCGCTGAAAACTCATACTTGCATATTCAAGATGTGATTTGACTTAGCCCATACATAAAGCGTGGATTAAGTGCCTTAACAAGAGCCATGCGAAAATCTTCATCCCTCGTATGATGTGCCGGAATCCTTGTTTTCTTGTCAAAGTGGTTTTTTAAAAGTTCGGTTTTGGTACCATCAAAATGTACACAGTAATCAGTCCATGCATCTCTTTGCTTTCGTATCGTAAAGCTGGGGGATATTTCGCATCCCTTAAGGGGTGCGCTGGGTGGCGGATTATGATTCAATACCACACTCCCGGAAGAAAACTCTCTGCTGGATTTTCCTGTTCCTGCGGATCTTTCCATCAAGGTCATGGCGACAAATTGGGGCTTTCAGGAAAGCCGGGAGGCATCCTGCGCCAGAGCTAAATGCAGCGGGTATGATGGGCTAGAGGCGGGTGGCACTGCAGCGAGAGGATATAGATCGGCTGATGCGGGCGGTGCATAAGCACCAGCTCTCCTATGGTTTTCTGGTGGCAGGTTCTAATGTCAAATTTGAAAAGCATCTGGAATAGCGATTCCCGGAATGGTAATTCCCGGAATGGTGATTCCTGGCGAGGGGGCGCTGCTGCTTAAACGCCACTGAAATACTCTCTTGCGAGGTTTAAGAGGAAAACCTATATTGTAAAAAAGCACAATTTCAGTAGGTTTTTGTGTGAAAATTAAAAGTAAAATCCTGATGGCAAATATGAAACTTTCCTCGAAAGCAGCGCATATTCTAGGACAAATTAATCACGATACCAAACTAGGAGACCTGCGTAAAATTGCAAAAGAAATTAAAAAGGACCATGCGCTAGCGATGGAATTGTGGTCGACAGGAGAAGTTTTGCCGAGACTTTTGGCAATTTTAGTTTTCGATAACAAACTTCTGTCATCAGATTTGCTTAATAAGCTTGATCAAGATATTCAGACCCACACATCCGACAAACGAAACCAATTAATGGATTGGTTAATGGCTAATCAGCTTACCAAATCCAGAGAGAAAATTGAACTGATGGAATCGTGGGAAAATAGTCCTTCTTCCCTCCAAAGACGAGCTTATTGGTATTATCAGGGACGACTAAGGTGGACCGGCCAGACACCCCCTGACAATACCGCGGTCTTGCTTTCTAAAATAGAAGCTGAAATTACAGATGAAGAACCTGAAGTTCAGTGGGCGATGAACTTTGTAGCCGGGTGGATTGGTGTTTTTGATGAAAAATATCGTAGCCGTTGTATAAAACTTGGGGAGAAAACGGGGCTTTACAAAGGTGAAATGGTATCTAAAGGATGTACACCTAATTATTTACCGGAATTCATCACGATTGAAGCTAATAAACGAAACCTGTAATCAATACTTCACACAGTATTGTATGTACAAACGTAATATGTTTTAAACGACTCAAGTTATATTGATCAAACATTAACAAACATAAGGCCCAATTGAAAGTGAAGTGCTTCTACTCTCGCACTACCTTGGTACTCACCCTCAGGAAGAAAGGGAGGAAAACCTAAGCACAAAAGTATTTCATGCTAAGGATGGAATAAAGCTTTATGACATTCTTAGATCTGCTCAACTGAATCATGTAAAAACAGGTTTCAACCTGATGTTCGGGCAAAATGGGAATCCAATAGCATTAGTTAAGTAGCTGAGCATACGTTATAAGATATTTGTTTGCTGTAAAAGGTTGATATGTAGTATTTTAATTGCTGAATAAAATAGCTCCCGGAATGGTAATTCCCGGAATGGCAATTCCCTGCCGGGGGGCGCTGCTGCTTAAGAATGGCGATAGACCGCTAAGGCTCAACGAACAATACTGGAATTACGCCGGAGAAAATCTTATAAAACTGGCAAAGTACTGTTCTCTGAAGGCAAGTGGTGGAGGTACTCCTGTTTAAAAATCCGGCCTGCGATAATCCCATCCGGGTAGCAGGATCAGATAAAGAACTATCAACTAAAATTACCGGTCAGATGGAAAAACAAAACATACTTACAGCTACTAAAATAGGGGCATATACTACCCTGATTGGATCTTTGTGTATGCTATGCGGAGCTGCCCTATGGGGCAGCTCGGGTGCCGACCTTGACGCAGCACTTGATACCGCTGAATTAGAAAACTACCTGACAACAGCCCATGAAAAAAGCACTCTACTTATCGCTAACTTATCTGTTTGGATTTGTGGCGTTATGCTCCTCGGTGTCGGGGCAACGATGATGCTAAGCATTAGCACCAAACGTTTGATCATCGCAAAAATAGCACAGTATAACTATTGGATCGCTATTCCCATAGTAGTTGTGTCTTATGTAGCCTGGCTGGCGGTTGTCGTTAGGCTTGCACCGAATAACTCACCATCTGTGGCAGCAATAGCCGAGGCGGTAGGATGGTTTGCCACAAGAGCTGATTGGATAGCAACCATCCTTATATTGGGTACCGGGCCGCTTTTAATTTCATTTGCCGGAAAAGACGACTGGGTTCCCAAATGGCTACTCATCTGGAGTATTATTTGCTTGTTTACGGGCATACTCAATGCCTTAGCTATGTATGCAGGCGGGCTGACGACTTATGGATTTTTAATCATACCGGTAGGCATGAGCTGGATGATTGCTTCATCCATTGTGCTATTCAGACGATTATAATGAAACGCACATACAACTTGAGATAGCCAGGCTTTTATCTACTTTACTATCCCAAGAAAAAATATATTTTGTAAATTTTTGGAGATGGAAAGAGAGACATAATACTATTGGTAGAAATACTAAATTTATACAGAGCCTGCTTTTGCGGCTGAGTAACAGTAGTAAAAAAAACCAGCTTGGATATTTTAGATAGACTTGACAAGGCACACTCACAAGCCAGACAAAATTTATGGTTGTATTACTTCTCTGTATTCAACCGGATAGTGCTGGCAGCAGGTTTTATACCCGCAGGGATCACTAAAGTAATAGGGGAGCGCTTTGCCAGCGGCCTGTCTGTGGTGCATCCTATGGGACATTATCTGGAAGCACTACATTTTACGGCTTACTATTATACTTTTATCGGCATTGCTCAAATCGCAGCAGGCATTCTTTTACTCATACCGCGTAGCGTGACGCTGGGCGCTTTGATCTACTTTCCGATCATTCTGAATATCTGTATCCTTTCCTTCGCCGTCCGCTTTGATGGCTCACTGCTTACCGCACCATTGATGGTGCTGGCGAACCTGTACCTGCTTGCTTGGAACTATGATAAGTTGAAATTTATTCTTCCCGTTAAGAACTACCCTTTTCAGCAGGGGCACAAAGAAACCAGCGCATACCAAAAAGAATTTCCGTTTAAGTATTTTATCGCTTTTGCCGCGACCGTTGTTATTGTGATTGCTGCGGTAGTAACCTTCAATATGTATGCGGTAATGCCCAGAAATTCACTCAAGGATTGCGTAAAACAATTTGAAGGTACCCATGATGCAGAGGCAGGAAATGCGTTCTGCCAATGCATCCACACAGATGGAAATCCGCTCAATGAATGTCTGGAGGAATATGAGACAGCTTTGGGCAATTAAAAAATAACAAATACAGCTGAGGCCAGGCAGACCTGTCGTTTGATAAATTCCTCTTCCTCAGTTCATAATTTTTTAGCTCAAAACAGAACAGCAAACTTAAGCGTCAGCTATGCTGACAAGCTGAATACATTCCTCTGCATGAACTCCCAATCATTCACTAACTAATTTTTTAGTTCAAAGATTAGGAGATCATAAACTAATTCTTTAGTTTTAACTAAGCATTTAGTTTATACCCGGATAGAACAGTCTCATCAATGAAAGAATTAACGAAAGCCGAAGAAGAAATCATGCAGGTACTCTGGGCGTTGGACGCAGCATTTGTAAAGGACATGATTGAAAAGCTGCCCGAACCCAAACCTGCCTACAATACTGTTTCTACCATCGTAAGAATTCTGCAACAGAAAGGATTTGTAGGCCATGAGATACATGGTAAGTCTCATAAATATTATCCTGTGATTACCAAAGAGGCCTATACCAGGTCCTTTATGAAAGGATTTGTAAAAAGATATTTCAGCGGGTCCTATCAGCAAATGGTTTCCTTCTTTACCAAAGAGGAAAAACTCAGCCTCAATGAACTGGAGCAACTTATCAAAGAACTTAAAGACAAAGACGCATGAGCAATTATCTAGTAGAACTTTCGCTGATCCATATCGCACTACTGCTGGGGTATTGGTGCTTCCTCAGCAAAGAGCGACAGTATGCCAAAATGAGATTTTATCTTTTAGGCGCTACATTTCTCGCTTTGAGCATTCCATTACTCAAACTACCAAAACTGTTCTTTTCCGCCAGCGAACCCACTACTGCCGTTGCTATGGAAGCCATTCCCCTGGAAGCGATGACCGTTTCCTCTCCGGCTGATACCTCAATCTGGAATTACGAACTGTTGATCTGGCTGTACCTGGCCATCAGCCTATGCTTTCTGCTAAAATTCCTGAACAGTGTGTGCTACCTTATCTGCTTGGAACGCAAGAGTAGCTATGAGAAATTTAATGAACTGTACATCCGTAAAATCCGGGATATTGAAGGCAGCTTTACCTTTTTTAACTGGATTTTTATAAGTGATGATATTGATAAAAACCAGCAGGATTATGAGGTGTTGCTGACGCATGAGAGGGCACACGCTTCTTTGGGACATACCTACGACATACTATTCTTTGAGCTGTTCAAAATATGTTTCTGGTGGCTGCCTACGGCATGGTTTATCATAAAGGAAATGAAAAAAATACACGAATATCAGGCTGATGCGTATGCCCTTGAGTCATATCACATTGACCAGTATTCGTCTATACTGATCAGTTCTACTCTGAAATCCAATGGACTGAGCCTGGCCAGCTCGTTTCATGATGGTTTAATTTTTAAACGACTAACAGCAATGAAACAAAAAGCAAAAAATGTGAGCCCCTGGAAACTGGGGACACTGGCAGCACTATGCGCATTACTCTTCATCGTATTTGCCTGTACCGAAGAGATGGACCAGGAAATCAAAGAGATGGGCAGCCAGAGCAACGCGATTCCCTTTGATCAGCTACCTGCCTCCATGCAGCAGGGGCTTGTAGAGCTCAGGGATGAATTATCCTTTATGAAAGTAGATGTGCCTGAGGATGATGAAATGTCCGATATAGAAGAACTGCAAAACCTTGACCCTGAACTGATCCATTTGATCAATGTGGATAAGGCGAACCGAGCCATTTACATCGCCCTCAAAAAGGACGGAGCCAACTTTGACTATCTTTCTGAGCAGTCCAAAATGGAAGGAGAGCTCTTTACCGTAGTGGAGGAGCAGCCTGAATTTGTAGGAGGGATGGACGCTTTCTACCGTTATATTGGAAATGAGATCAGCTATCCCTTGCAGGCACGGCAGCAGGGTATTGAAGGACGCGTATTCGTGCAGTTTGTGGTGGAGAGAGATGGCTCTCTCACAGAGGTAAAAGCAGTCAGAGGCATTAGTGAAGACTGTGATGCTGAAGCGGTAAGAGTCATCCGGAATGCTCCTGCCTTCAAACCCGGAAAACAGAGAGGGAAGCCGGTAAGGGTGAGGATGGTGATGCCCATTGTCTTTAAGCTGAATGAAGGCAAGACAAATCCTGACAACAGCACACAGGGGATGGTTATTGTTGAGGAAGTGGAGCAAAAAAACAACAAGCTCAAAGTAGATGCCCACTATGCCGGGGGTATGTGGTCCGGTACGGTCTACGATGAAGAGGGCGGTGCGCTTCCCGGAGTCAATATTCTGGTAGCCGGTACTACCAGCGGAACCGTATCTGATCTGGATGGGACTTTCAAACTGAAAGCCGATGCATCCCAGGACCTGCACATCAGTTGTGTCGGCTACGAAAGTGTGAGACTGGAAGGGGAGTAAAGCCTCCAAAGTAAAAAGTATACATGTTTCACGCCCTGCGTCACACGCCGTACGTTACACGCCGTACGCTACAAACGTAATTACTAGCTTCAGTCCCGGACTGGCAAGTCCCGGACTACGCGTCCCGGACTGAAGCGAGGGTGGGTCATTCCGTAGCGCAGCGGAGCCGCTGGGGACCAGGAATCTTAACCATCCTGAATTTCAGAAGCTTTGGGATATGGTAAAGCTCCCTCCATTCATGGAGGCCGCTTTGCTGCGGGATGACCTGAAGGTTAGCAGGTTATCAATTTTAAATCTGCAATTTGTAATCTCCAATTTTACACCTTCTGCGTAGGCACTACAATGCCCAGGCTTTCCAGCAGTTGCGGTTCATCGGCCAGGGCGATGCGGGCTACTTTTCGGAACTGTGCCATCCACTTTCTCAGCTCCTTGCGGCTGGCATCCCGTTGGTGCGTGGCATGCTGCGCTTCACCTTTGCTCTCTATCTGTTGCAGCCGGGCGGCAGCCAGGGCTTCCAGCATGGCTTTGGTCTGGGCTACTTCTTCCTGGCTGATATCAAATTTGCTGATTTGCTCCGCATACTGCTCTATTTTGCTATAGAAGGCATTGATCTGGCTCATCAGACCATGTATATCGCCCTTACGCTTACCCGGGAGTTGTAATTGTTCCAGTATACCGCGCTGCCCTTCAAAGGCCAGGCGTGCCTTTTTGCAATGCCGCGTATAGCGTTGCATGATCTCCTTTTGCTGCGCGTAAATACTATCGGTCCTTGCCAAACTGCTGACCGTATTTATCCTGCTTGACCGACTCCAGCATTTCCAGCTCTTCCTTCAAAACTTTACCTTCCTGCATACGCTTCAGGTTGTAATTAAAAGCCGCCAGCTTTTTCATGATATGTTCATTGTTCAGAGCGTTCTCAATGGCGATGTTTGCCTGCGCTACTTCGGCGGAAACTGTTCGTTTTTGCATAACAATCAGATTATTAGGGTTTTACATATTTTTAGCATCTCTCAACAAATTTGGGCGCAGGAAGCGCCGCAAAAGTGAGATGATGAGACTTTTCATAGAGCATGCAAGGAAGTGTAAATATTCGCACAATTTTGGACTGCCTCTGTCGGGTTGCACAAACACTCAGGAGGTGGCAGGAATGAGTGCGTGCTGCTGCACAAAGATTCCTGCCGGGCAGAACTTACATTGCACTTACATCCCAAAGACTTTTTGGGTGGCAGCAACGATTTTTCCGGGCTGCACAGTCTTTCCGACCTGGTCAAAACTGATATTTTGGTGCTGCAATGTAATATTTGCCCTGGCAGATGTCATTGTGCAAGGCTGCACAATGAGCTTTGACCGGGAATACAGGACTGTGTACCAGCCGCACAAGCAATCATTGACACAAAAAAGCTTTTCTGCCGGCCTGCACAAACAGTTTTGCCTGAGTGCGAAATGTAAGGGAAAGCCCGCCTAGAAAGCTTAAGCCAGCCAACCCAAGTTAGCAGCAGCGAACACAGCAGGTAAGCTTTAGAGGAAAAGGAATGGTTTCCAGAGGAAAATATAAAAAACATGAATAAAACACTGCATTACCCTTATGGTAAGCCTTACCTACAGCTTAAGCCTTACGGACTGAATATCAACACTTAGTGCCAGAATCATAGGATGATTTTGAGTAGGTATATATTGGAGATTGCCTTTAAATTAGGTGTGATTTCACAAGGTAAGTAAAAAATATTTACTAATTATTATTGGGAAATACTCAAAAAAGAGGTTTTATTGATAGTTAAACTGATAAAAGTTAAATTGTAGTATTACTTTTAAGATGATAGATTGTAGATAGCCGTAAATTTGCGGCGACTTGTTGTTAAGCAACATTAAAAAAACACACTAATCATAAAAAGCATTGAACAGTAAGTATTGGAAAAAGGCAACAAAAATCATTAGAACACCCAGTTTACTGATTAGTATTATAGCATTATTAATTTCAGGATTTAGTTTTTATTTTCAATTCTTTAACATAAAACATTCTTTATTCTACACCACCCTGACTCCTGAATTAAAAAAGGATGAAATAGTTATACCACTTTTAATTAAAAATACAGGCAATCAAACAGAAGTGTTGTTGAATGCAGAGTTACATCTGGAAGTAAAAGATACTAGCGGAGGCTTCTTCAAAAGAATTAGTCCCATGAACAATAAAGAAGCATATGTCATCCTCTCACCAGGTGATTATAAAACAATAAGAATTGCTGGCAACTATAGAGATTATATGTTTGGAACAATTCAATATATTAACGAGACTGAGTTTGAATATTCATCAATTACCGTTTTTGATAATTTAGTTCTGATATTAAAATTAAGTTATCTAACCAAATATGGCGCAGTTGCGGAAGAGGAACGATTAATAGGAGCGGTAAGTTTTGACGAAAATGAGAATGTGAGTAGAATTGATTATATGCCAATTGAACTAAAAGAATTAGACTTAAGTAACGATGATTATGAAATAATGAGCTATTCATTAATACCTAATTTTAAAATAGAAGGCAAAGAATCAATTGATTTGACTGACTCCAATTCTGTGATGGAAAATCTTGATAAGATTCAACTGATAAACCGAATATTAAGAGAGCAAAAGAAAAAATAAAACGTTGCCTAAAATTGTATATATGTCATATCCCCTCTATACCTCTATCGCAAGTTTAGCGCAGTGTAACTTGTGGTAAGCAAAGAAGCTCATTAATGATGTTTCACCAGGATAGTAGTTCATACAAATCCGTTATCTGCAATAGGATATGCTGTCCTTTTCTTTACAAACAATTGAAAATTTTAACAATAATATATTGTATGGAACAATTACAAGTGAGAATTTTACTTCAACATGTTCAAGGGGCAACAATTGCATACTTCTACAATCGAGAATCGTTTGACTTGCTTAATATTAAAAAGCATACATATGACGAATCTCAATTTATAGAAATTGGGAATACTTTAGAATATGAAGGTGAAGAATATGTTGTGAGAAAAATAAATTTTAAAATGGAAAAACAATTATTTGAAGTGGACAATAATTATGGCACAAATATATATTCACCAACAAGTCCATCAAACTTTAATTGTCAAATTGGGGTATTTGTTGATAACACTTAATTAAACTACTCCTCACTCTCCCGCAAGTTTAGCGCAGCGTAAATGTGGTAAGCATTAGTACCGTTTTGATCACAGGCATAAGATATTTTAATGAGGCTACGGCAACTTATGAGCATATTTAAGAAAGAAGAACTTGATACATTCACAGGCATTGTAGATGAAGATGGTGTCGCAAAAGTGGGTACAGACGATGCTGTATCATTGGGGTTTAGCTTTTTTGCCTATGCTAAGAATGATTCAGAGATTATTGAAGAAGATATATACGTTACTAAAGAAATTCCTTCTTTTCAATATGATGTGAGCAATATCAATCAACTGGATATCATTACCATTAAGGGAGTACAGATAGAGCATTATGGTCAGCAGCGCATTCTACTTTCATCCATTGAGCAAGTTAATATAGAGGACAAAAGGTTTGAGCTTATAAGAAATAAGAGGAAGCAACCCATCATCTTTCATAGTGAGCGATTAGGGGTATTCACTTTAGAAAGAGGTCCGAACTGGTTTGTTTCAACCCAGATATGGTGTGATCATGAAATAGAATTGATGTTGATGGATGAAGATACGCCGCCCATCCGCTCAGAAGAAGTAGCCATTTCTTTATTTGAAAAGCAGCGAGATTGGAATAAGAAATTTATTCAAATCATCATTGAAGAGCTATTGCCTCTAAAGAATGAAAGTTGGTTAGAAGAACACGATGAGCCATTCACTGAAAGTGAGTTTGAAAAAAGAATCAAGATAACTTCCATAAGTGTCTGGGATGATGGGGCTTTTGAAAGCTGGTTTGATGATGGAGATTTGTTTTGGGGACATGGAATTAATGTAAATGGTAATTTATCTGATGGCGTTGAAAGCGCAGATTTAGTGGGATGAGCAGGTGTAAGAACATCATTAATCGCACGGCTAGGGCCGCCCCGGCAAACCGTGATGTTCCAACAAAGCCTCAATATAAAAGACAATAAAGGTTCAAGTTACCGTTTCACTCAAAATGAACCAGATAGTGTAGTAAGTTTCCCGAGGCATGGTCTCACAGAGCGTTAAGTAGCGGTCATCAGGCAAAGATGTAAAATATGGATTCGCAACTTCCCTCAGATGAAAAAGACCGAAGCTGTATTATCTAATTTTATATTTTTCATAGCTGATCTTTGAAAGCTAAAAACCTGTCTTTGAAGTATGGATGTCAGTTTCCCCCCATCTATACCGGCACAG
Source organism: Catalinimonas alkaloidigena (assembly GCF_029504655.1). Lineage (NCBI taxonomy): Bacteria > Pseudomonadati > Bacteroidota > Cytophagia > Cytophagales > Catalimonadaceae > Catalinimonas > Catalinimonas alkaloidigena. Next base: position 5,498,416 of record NZ_JAQFIL010000001.1, on the reverse strand, counting down.
AAAAAAGGTACTAGATAAAGACATAAAATATCCCTCTTCCGAAAATTTGAATCTGCAAGGAATCGCCATTTCTGAAAAGAGAGAACCCTTAAAAACATAGGCGAAAGAGGAATAAGAAGGTCTGTATAGTCTTTTTTTTAGAAAAATTATCATTACAGGGTTACGAATCTTGCTCCCAGGTAAACATAGTCTAAAGTTTTAGACGAATTGCTATTTTTTACCTATGAGATCAGATGAAAAAATTTCCTCATTACAAACAGCTTGATTTGATGGATTGCGGGCCTACTTGTCTGCAGATTATCTCAAAGTACTATGGCAAATATTTTTCATTACAACTCCTGCGTGACCGCTGTGACGGTGGCAGAGAGGGCGTCTCCATTCTGGATATCAGTCAGGCAGCGGAAAGCATAGGCTTTAAAAGCCTGGCCCTGAAAACCAGCTTTTGCAACCTCAGGGACAAGCTTCCTCTGCCCTGCATCGTGCACTGGAATCACACCCACTTCATTGTCGTCTACAAATTCAGAAAGGGGAAGGTCTATGCATCAGACCCGGCAAGGGGGCTGCTGCAGTACACAGAGAAAGAGTTTGTGGAGAGCTGGCTTGACACTACACATCCCGATACGGATGAAGGGGTAGTGCTTGCCCTGGAAAGCACCCCTCATTTTTATGAGCAGAATGAAAGCAAAAGGAAAAGTGGAAGAACGCTTCGCTATTTTTATTCCTATATCATCAAGTACAAAAGCTTTCTGCTTCAGCTTTTTGCCGGTATGGTGGTAGCCACACTACTACAACTGCTTTTTCCTTTCATTACCCAGGCCATTGTAGATGTAGGCATAGGCAATCAGGATATGGAGTTTGTCAACATACTACTGATCGCCACTATCGTGCTTACCATCAGTTCCACTGTGGTGGAGTACATACGCAACTGGTTGTTACTCCACATCTCGGCGCGGGTTAATATCGCCTTGTTATCGGATTACATCATCAAACTCATGAAGCTGCCCGTATCCTTTTTTGAGAAAAAAATGATCGGGGATATACTGCAGAGGGCCAAAGACCACGACCGGATACAAAATTTCATCATGTCTTCTTCGCTCACCCTGGTTTTTGCGATGCTCAATGTAGTGGTGTTCGGGGCTATCCTGCTGTACTACAATACCATTCTGTTTGTCATCTTTATCGTGGGCAGCATACTGTACGCAGTGTGGATTGTGCTTTTCCTGAGGGTGAGGCGCAAGCTGGACTATATGCACTTTGAGATGCAGTCCAGAAACCAGAGCCAGTGGATAGAAACCTTGCAGGCTATGCCGGATATCAAGGTAAACAACTGTGAGAAGCAGAAAAGGTGGACCTGGGAAGGTATACAGACCGATTTGTATAAGCTCAGCATACGCACCCTCAAGTTAAACCAGGCCCAGGATATTGGCGCGCAACTGATCAATACCCTCAAAAATATGCTTATCACCTTTTATGCGGTCAAATCAGTCATACATGGCGAGATGACCCTGGGGATGATGATGTCTGCCCAGTACATTGTAGGGCAGCTAAACGGGCCAATCGTTCAATTGATCAGCTTTATCAAATCAGCCCAGCTGGCAGGGATCAGTTTCCGCCGGCTCAATGAAATCAACGAAATGGATGATGAGGAGAATGAAAGCAGCCTTAACAATAATTTTTTCCCGGAAGAAAAAAGCCTGAAGTTACAGAATGTATCCTTTCGGTATCAGAGAAACGAGCCTAACATCCTGAATAACATCAGACTTGAAATTCCCGAAGGTAAAGTTACGGCCATCGTGGGGGGCAGCGGCAGTGGTAAGACTACCTTGCTGAAACTCCTGCTGCGCTTTTATGAGCCCAACCATGGCGGCAATATCTTCATAGGCAATGCTAATATTGAAAACATCAGTCTGAGGCTTTTGAGGCGAAAGTGTGGCATTGTGTTACAGGACAGCAAAATATTTAATGATACCATCCTTAATAATATTGTGCTGGACAGTGAGCGTATTGACAAAGATCGCCTGAACGCCTGCGTGAATATTGCCAATGCCCGGGAGTTTATTGATGCTTTGCCCCTGGGATTTTATACCAGGATGGGTGAGGGGGGGAGAGGTCTCAGTCAGGGACAGAAGCAGAGAATCCTGATAGCTCGTGCCCTCTACAAAGATCCGGAATACCTGTTTCTGGATGAAGCTACCAATGCGCTTGACGCATATAACGAAAGGAGCATTATGCATAACCTGTCTTCTGTTTTTGAAGGTAAAACGGTACTTATCGTGGCCCATAGGCTGAGCACTGTACAAAACGCGGATCAGATCGTGGTACTCAATCAGGGAAGAATAGTGGAGGTAGGCAACCACCATAGCCTCATCCAGAGGAAAGGCATATACTTCAACCTGGTAAGAAACCAACTAAATATGTGCGCGTAATGGCAACTCAACTACAAGACAGCAGTGAACTCAGCCTGAGGAGTGAAAAAACTCAGGATGTAATGGACAGAATGCCCAATTGGTTTATCAGGTGGGGAACGATCATAATACTGATGCTCATTCTGCTGGTGTTTGCCTTTTCCTGGCTCATCAGGTATCCGGAAGTTGTGCTCTCTGAAGTAAGCATTACCACCACCAACCCGCCTTTGAAAATTGTAGCCAAATCTCCCGGTAATCTGAGGTTAGAGCAGATTTCTCCCGGTCAAAAGGTCAGCAGGGGGCAGTACATCGCTGTCATTGAAAATTCCGCCAATGCCCGGGATGTCGTTGCGCTTAGAGAAAAACTCATTGCTTTCAAGGCCAATTATGAAGAAGTCAACAGTGCTGGACTGGACTTTTTCCCTGAAAGCCTGTCACTGGGGAGCCTACAGATTCTATTCAGCGACTTCCTCAAAACTTATCAGGAAATTATTCTGGTGGATAAACTAAACCGCAACGGCAGCCAGTTGACATTTCTTCATCAGCAGATCAGTAACTACAAAAAGCTGCTAAACAAGAAAGAAACCCTCATACGGGTGAAAAAAGAAGAGCTGTCTATTTTCAAGAAAAAATGGGAAAGAGACTCACAGCTGTTTATGGAAAAGGTAATTTCTGAGGAAGACTATGAAGACTCTAAAATTATTTTTTTGAACAAAACAGAAGACTTTGAAAACTTCAGAGCCGATATGATCAGGGTAGAGTCTCAAATTCTGGAACTCAGCAATCAAACCCACGAAATACAGTTTGATGATACTGAGACCCTCATCAGGCTGGAGTTGGCTTTATGGGAGCACTACAACAATCTGATGTCTGCCATCACCGACTGGGAACAGACTTATGTGCTTAAAGCACCCATAGATGGTACGCTTGAATTTTTGGATTTCTGGAAAGACAATGAGTTTGTGAAAAGCGGAGAGGAAGTGTTCAGCATCATACCGGATAATGCCGGGCTGACGGGTCATGCCGAAATGCCAACCCATGGCGCGGGAAAGGTAGAACTGGGGCAGAGAGTGATGATTAACCTGGAAGACTATCCTTATAAAGAGTTTGGTACGGTGCATGGCGTAGTGGAGAGCATCTCCCCTCTTACCAAAGAGGAAGTAACCCTGCTGGGCAAAGAAAATTATTACCTGATAACCATAAGTCTACCTAACGGACTCAAAACAAACTTTAACAAAAGTCTGGAATTTAAGCATGACATGGTGGGTATGGGCGAGGTCGTCACCAACGAACGTAATCTACTGGAGCGGATTTTTGAAAATATCGTCTACATTTTTAACCAATAAAATTATGAAGCAGGTCGCTATATGTAGTCCCAATTTAAAAGAGGCAGTATCAGATAAACAGCTGGTGACTTCCCTGATAATGGATGGCGTAGAAGTTACTATCGGTCTACTGGAGACAGAAAACATCATATTTGACGGTCAGGACCCGGCTAACAGTCAGAAGGTGCTGGTGAAGAAAAAAGGCTTTTCGCTCAACTACCGTGACAAGTCGCTCATCTTTAAGTCGCTGAAGTACTGTAACAGCCGGCAGGACAAGCACTACTACTTTCCTATAGGCTCAGAGTTCGTAGGCGAAGTAGTGGCTGCCGGCACTTCGGTGAAAGGTTTAGCAATAGGCGACAGGGTCATTGGCAACGGAGCATATCCTGATTCAGGATTTGAGGGTGCCACTCCCGGTCTGCCTACCAACAATGCTTCCAAAGAGTACGAAGTATTCCATTATGGCAAGCTGGCCAGAATACCTGAAAACATGTCGGATGAAGTAGCCGCCGGGTTCACAATTGGCGGACAAACGATCGGCAGTATCGTCAGGCGGCTCAAGATTCAGGAAGGAAACAATGTGTTGCTTACTGCCGCTACATCCAATACTTCATTATTTGCCTTAAATACCCTGAAATCAAAGGGAGCCAATGTGTATGCGCTCACCACTTCCGCCTGCTTCGCGGATCAGTTAACTGCTCTGGGTGCCAGTGATGTTTTTATAGTAGATAGAAAGCATAATAGTATTGGAAGCCAGCGTCTTCATGAAGCTATCCATATGCTGAAAGGGTTTGATTATGTGATTGACCCCTTTTATGATCTGTACCTTGAGAAGGTGGTTCCTCTGATTAAAACAGGAGGTAGTTATGTCACCTGTGGCTTGTATGATCAGTATCTGGAAGACATTGGCCAACCTTTTTCCGATGAACAGAATAACTACCAAAGCGTGATGAACACCATACTTACGAATAATATAAGCATTGTGGGCAATTGCCTGGGTTGTAATGAGGATCTGGTTCGGGCCATAGATGACTACCAAAGTATTAAAACCCATGTAGTGATAGACAGTGTGTATAAAGGCACAGAAATCAGAGCGTTTTTTGACAGGACCTTCAATCAGCAGGAGCGCTTTGGGAAAGTGGTGTACCTCTACGACAACTAAGCGCTCTGATCATTCATGCTCAGCTATTTTCAGGTTACGCGGCTCTTCCTTATGGAAACTAAAGAACAACTTTCATTTTTTCTAACCTTTTAAATTTTATTATCATGACAAACGAGAAAATCAATTTGGAAGAGCTCCAGGTAGAAAGCTTCGTGACTTCTTTGAGCCCTGAGGAGCAGGCTGCCCAAAAAGGAGGAACATCAGTGCCTTGTGTGTCTGCTGTATCAGCTACTGTTGCCTCTGCAACCGCAGTTAGTGCCCTCTCATACGATATCACCAAAGATTCAAGCTGGTGGAATTGCAAAGAGGATGATCAGTACGCAGGAGGTTGATTGCATTGGCTGGTAATAGCTGCATCAGCTTATTACCAGCCTGCTTTACAACAGCAGTTCGCAGACCAAGGCAGTGAAAGCATTCTTTCTCCACTTTTACAACACCTACATTACCTAAAACAAACCATGTATCAGACAAAAAATATAGACCAGATAGCACTGAACGCTACAAATTCCAGGTTTCCGGATAGTGATGGGCTACTCATATGTGGTAGTGCGGTAAACGGTAGTTTTAATGAGCGCTCAGATATAGACCTGCTGATCTTTTATGACCGCATTCAGTCCAGTTATCGGGAGGTGTTCACCTATGCAGGTTACGAAATTGAGGCTATGGTATATCCTACACATACTTTTTTGAATGAAATAGTAGCTGAAGGAGAAAAAAGGAAAAACGCCCTGAAAGAATTATGTCTGAAAAGCAAAATACTGAAAGATACCGAGGGGCATTTAGCCAGGATAAGATGCGAAGTAAAAAAAATATACCAAGCGGGCCCCGCTCCATTATCGGATAGTGAGCTTCAAAAGCAAAGGTATGTGATCACCAATCGCCTGGATGATTTTATGACCTCAGAAAGCTTCGCGATAAGCTGCTTTATCCTGAACGACCTGCTCACTAATCTGTTAGACTTTATCCTGATCACCCACGGCAAATGGCCGTATAAAGGTAGCGGAAAATGGCAAATCAAAGCACTACAGCAATACGATGAAGATATTTATCACACATTGATATCAGCCATGGAAGGGTTTTATCAGCAAGCCGATAAAGAAGCCATTGCTACGCTTGTCCATGAGCAGCTTAGCTATAGTGGCGGACGCCTCAAGAGTGGGTTTAAAAATGGCGTACCTCCCGAGTTGAACCAGAGCAGGAAATGGTTTTCAATTGAAATTTACTACGCAAGCGACCAGAACAGGCTGATCACAGAAGCCGTGCCCCCCTTTGTTCAGTTTCTGCGGCAAAAAAACTGGGTGGAGCGATGCTTCTTTAACCGTTATACTGAAAACGGCCCGCACCTCAGCCTCTTTCTGATCACTGAAGAAGAAACATTTGATACACTTATCAAACCCTTCGCGAATCAGTGTTTTGAGGCTTATTTCAAAAAGGCACCTTCAGTAAGAGTAACGCCCGCATGGGTAGCGGATCTTCCTAAGGAGCAGCAGTGGTTTCCTGATAATAGCCTGCAATACCAGCGTAAAGAGATCTTACCCGCATTGTTCGGTGGAAACGCGGCCACCAAACTGATGGAAGATTTGTTTGATTTTTCCTCATCGCGGATAGGCAGGCTCATTCAGCAGGACTCAGGCTGGTCAGAGCGCAAAGCCATGGGAGCAGCGCTGAAGCTGGCACTGCTTAGTTTTCATGCCCTTGCTATTGATACAGATAAGCTGAAGGTTTCTGCCTGGTTTCAGCTACAGGAGCTGATTCCCTATGCCTGCGGTGCTACAGTCAACGCACAGACAGGGAAAAACTTTATCGAAAAAATGGAGGCTAATTATCAGCACACTGCGCCTAATACCAAAGCTACAATTCAGAGCATATGGCAGAAATTGCAGGAGCATGAATTTACCGGAGAGCTAGAGTCTGAATGGCATCATAAAATGAATGGCTTTACGCAAAACATTTCAGCGTTAAATCAGCAGGAGCAGCTCCTGCTATCGGAGGTAAGTCCCAACTGGCATATTGAGATGGATAAGTTCACCCAGTACAGCTTTATGAATTATAAGCATATCACCCACATGCTCAACAATCAGCTCGGCCTCAGGTATGCTGATGAGTGCTATCTGTTCTACATCATTCACCAATGCGCAAATACTATTTCAACCTAAATATGAAAATCATGGATTATACAATAATTGCCAGAAGGTTTATAGATCAGCAATTTCCGGATGCTCAGGGAGCCATATTGAGCGGCAGTGCGGTGACTGGAGAAATGAAGCCACACTCCGACCTGGATTTACTGGTATTCTATGAAGACATTCATTCACATTACCGTAAGCTATACCATTTTGAAGGGCAGAAAATAGAAGCGATGGTTCATCGGATCAGCCAGTCCAGAGATAACATGGCGTACGACAGAAAAAGAAGAAATAAGGCATTCCTGGACCTGATCGTAAAAGGAGTGATCATTAAAGATACGGATCAGGTGATTGCCAGCCTTCAAACTGAAGCAGGTGAAATTTACGATCAGGGGCCTCTTCCCTATACCCCTTATGAAAAAGCGCTTTATCACTACATTATCAATAACCGGCTGGAAGATTTTGTAGATAATGACGACTATCATGAAAGCTATTTTATCCTGTCAAACTTATTTTATTTTCTTACCAAAGTCATGCTGATCATCAATGGACAGTGGACCAATAAGGGGCAGGGCAAGTGGCAGTTCAGGGCTGTAGAGGAGTACGATAAGCAGCTGGGAGAGCAGCTCAAAAAAGCCATAGACGATTTCTGTCAGCACCAGCGAAAAGATAAAGTCATCACCCTCACGAAAAATGTACTATTGCAGCTTGATGACAGAGCAGCAGCCTATGAGGCAGGGATACCTCCGCAATATAATAAGGTGAAAAAGTGGTTCATGGTAGACATGTACTATGCCGAACCGCAGGAAGAAATGCTTATTGAATTGATCAAGCCATCCATTGAAAACCTCAGCGAGATGGGCTGGGCAGAAAATGTCTTTTTCACGCGCAACTACAAGAATGGTGCTCATATCAGCCTTTACCTGGTGACAGACAAAACTATTTTTGAGGAACATATTCTTCCCTATATAGAAAATACTTTTGGTAGCTACCTATCCATGAACCCTTCGCTGAGGGTTACTCCCGATCTGTACAAGCGCCTTCCCAAGAAGTTTCAGCTTTTCCCCAATAATTCATTTCAGTACTATGAGTTTGAAGTAGAGCTGATGAAATACATGGGGTCAGAAGGGTTAAAATTTTTAGAGGAGCAGTTTCATTCCTCATCAAAATTTGTGCTTGACCTGATCTCTCAAAAGCCAGGAATTAACTACAATGAAAAGCTGGGCGAGGTAATAAAAATTAACTGGCTGGTATTGCACACCCTTGGGCTGAGTCTGCAGGAAATCAACTTATTCTGTGAAAACTACTGGAAAGATTGGGGAGCTTATCAGTTCTCGACTATACCGGGTCCTTTTATCTTCAACGATAAGGTCAGCCCTATGCCCTTATTAAAGCAGGAAGTGGAGGATAAACTGTACCAGAAGTTTGAGGATAAGTTTGAGCAGCAACAAGAGCAAATGCTTGGCTTTCTGGGGAGCCTGTGGGAGAAATCCGAAACGGAAGGGCAACGTAACTTGGAAGAAGCCTTAGCAACTTACCTTGGTGAACTGAAAATGAGCAGGGAGAAAATCACCCTCTTCCATACCGAAGAAAAACTGTTTCTGCCCGATCCCATTCAGGATGAATCAAGTGAAGTGAAGATACTGGAGCGATACCCCTTATGGTTCTTTTATAAAGAAATCATTCATGCTACGAATAACCGGCTGGGTGTATTGCACGAAAATGAAAGATACCTCATGTTTCTGTTGCAGGCTTGCGCGCAACATCTGAGCCTTAAGCTGCAGGAAGAGCAGGTTCAGCTATAGCATAAGGCTCAGGTCAGTGTAAAAGCTATACTGACCTGGGCAAGTTGCGCTCATCCATTTTCTTTTATCAGTTTTATAGAATCCTTTTTACGATGGAGATTTTCCCTCACATACTCGCCCGAATAGGCGGAAAGCCATACGAATGTCTTGAGCAGATGCAGACTGATAAGCTTCCGGATATTGCTAAGAAAGTCATAGCGTTGGAAAGCGTCGCTGCGAAATTGAAGCAGGAGTTGAGTGATCATCTGTATTCGTTAATTGGTCGCACTGACGATCCTGCCGCACAAAACTTTCTCCTTAACCTGCGAAGAGACGTGTTTAATAACCGTTCTGTAAAAAATAAGGTGCTACAGCACAGCCTGACATTACTACCCCAGGCTACCTATACTATGCTGGAGCGATACATATCTACGCATAGCGCCATTGATAAAATTGAGCGGGAAGGGGAGGAGCAATATACAAAAGCACTAAAAAAGCTAAGAACAGCGATGCAGTCACTGGCTACTGACAGCACTTTACAACATGGACTACTACTCTCCAGTAAATCATTGCTGATAAACGTGGAAAAATACATAGCTCAAAAGCAGGGGAAGCTGGGTAAGAAAGCACTTAAAGCAGAACTGAGCTTGCTCAAGTACCTGACACGTACCTGTACCAAAACATCCCCTTTCAGTACGTTTACCCAGCTTTCAATAGCGCAAGCCTGTGCCGAGCAAGCGCTGATCAAAGGAGTGTTCTGTAATAAAACAGATGCTGTTTTCAGCTCACATATTCGTTTCAACAACTATCTTTTCAAATATTTGAAGGAGCTTATTTTTGCCAACGAGCCACTCGCTCAGCATCTGACCCTGCGCCTGAACCCTACTATTTCATTGAAAGAAAAGCAGTACAACTTTCTGATCAATAAAAATCAGATAGATGTATTTCAATATCTTCAGCAGAACCAGGTACTTACATGTATCCATCAGTATTTGCAATCTCATACATCGGCTGCTATCACCCCCCTAAGCTTATGTAGCTACCTGCAACAGCATGTGAATGCCGGTGAAGATGAAATCAAAGCCTACCTTTTTAAAATAATACAGTTGGGATTTCTGGAATTTCACCTGGGCATTTCCGGTACAGACCCTTATTGGGACAAAAAGCTGATTGAAAAACTACAGCCCATCCTGGCTCATCAGCATGGGTTAATACCGCTCTTCACTCAACTGAGGCAGATGCGGTATAATGCGGATAAATACGCTAACACCGCCAGTACTACTGATAGAAAGACTATTCAGGAAAGTACCCTGCAAATCTACCAAAGCATTTGTAGTAGTCTGCAAGAGACTGACTTTGCTGAGCCGGTGGCCATAGGGGCGGGTGCAAGTTCAGCGCATAGTCTATCTTCACCCCTGCAAAAGACCAGGCAAGCAGCTCCGGGCGACCTGCAGGAAAAACAGTTGCCTACAGAAGACTTTCCTTTCCGGGCAGAAAACATCTTTTATGAGGACACCCGGAAGCATGTTCAGATCAGCATAGATCATACTGCCCTTCACACACTGACCCAAAAGCTCAGTCAGTTGCTGGATCAGCTTAGGCTGTTTGACATAGAAGTACTGGAGAAGCAAAAGATGCAGGAGTTTTTCCTGAATAAATACGATGAAAAAGCCCGCATCAACTTACTGAACTTTTACGAAGATTATTACCGCGAAGTAAAAACTTTAGAATCTGATCCGAAGCACAAACAAGCTACGCTACAGCAGTTGCCTGAGCAATTGAGAAGAAGGCACCTGCTCACCAAAAGGTGGCGGCAGGAATTGTTTATCAGGTTGAGAGATCGGGATGACACAAAAAAGCATGTACGTTTAGATGGCAAGCTGCTGGAAGAAATTAACCAGACTATAGGCTTTGAAGCTACAGAAAAACCAGCATCAAATGCGGCTTTTATTCAGCTGTTTAAGGAGACCAATGCTGAAGGTAAAACCGAACTCAAAGGTGTGCTCAATAACTACCTTACCGGCTATGGGAAATTTATGAGCAGGTATATGCATATTTTTCCCGATCAGGTGCATCAGGACACCAAACGTTGGAATGAAAATACTGCTACTAGTGATGAACTGCTGGCCGAAAATTGTGATGGTTCATATTTTAACGCCAATATTCACCCCAGCCTGATGCCTTATGAAATCAGCGCTCCCGGAAGCCATAATAGCCTGGCATCTGATCAGCAAATCCCGCTAGGAGAGCTTGAAGTTTGTTATCATCAGGAGCATGCATGTTTGGAGCTCCGGCACCAAAAAAGCAATAAGAAAGTGCTTCCTTTTGATATGGGCTTTCAGGCTAACTTCTTTCGCTCGGAGCTTTTCAAGCTGTTGAGTCAATTCTCCGATAGTGATACCATTATGCTCTCTCCCTTAAAGCAGGTCGTTGACCGCTTAAATATACCGTCGGATGCGATCTACCCTTATGTCAGGCTAAGCCCCAGGATTATGTATGAAGACAACATTATCATTAGAAGAAAAAGCTGGTTAATACCGCAGGAACTACTTCCGCACAGGAAGGGGCAGGAAACCGATTGGCAGTATTATCGCAAAATACGACAGTGGCAGCAATCATTATCGCTACCGGAAGAAGTGTTTGTGAAAGTGAGTGATATCAGCCCGCTAGCCAACAATCAGGATGCAGCCGCATTTGCCAATGATGATTATAAACCTCAATACATAGACTTCAGAAACCCTTTGCTGATCAACCTTTTTCAGAAAGCAATAGGGAGAGTCAAAAAGCACATGATCATAGAAGAGATGTACCCCAGGCCTGACCAAATGCTCAGGATCGGTGAGCAGAAATATGTGACAGAATTTCTGCTACAGTGGTACCATTCATAATAGTTCAATCAAAAAACTCAATAGGTATGGAAAGGTGGTTATCACTTCATATGTTTTATAATGAGCCCTGGGAGCCTCTACTCCTCCAGCTAGTTAAGCCCGTTTGTGAAGCGCTTTATCAAAAGCAACACATCAGTCAGTACTTCTTTATCAGGTACTGGGAGCATGGGCCACATATTAGGCTAAGGGTCAAAGGGGAAGCCAAAACACTGGAAAGCTATGTAGCTCCTTACATAAGGCAGCGTTTCAGGCAGTTTGCTACCGCTTATCCTTCTTGCCGCTCGGCTTTAGATCAGGTACATCTAGCCCGGGGATCCCAAAAGCTATATCCAAATAACTCCGTACAAACTATTGATTATATCCCCGAAACCCGAAGGTACGGAGGTACATATGGTTTGTCTATCGCGGAAAAACAGTTTGAGGCTTCTTCTCATGTGGTATTGGAGGCAATGAGCCAAAAGCCTGGCTGGCATGCGGCATGTGCTCTGGGAGTAGCCATACAAATGCACCTGAGCTTTGCTCACGAACTGCATATGTCGCCCGCAGAAATGATACGTTTCTTTTCTTATCTGGGTCGCAGCTGGTTTTCTATGGCTTATGCTTCTGATAAGGACTATTCTTCTGAAGAAAGATATGCGATGGAGCAAAAGGTAATGCATTGCTTTTCCTCAGCTTATGAGCAACAGGAACAGCATATTGTATCCGTTTGTGCCAGTCTCTGGCAAGGTTTACAGACTTCTTCAACCTTTAAGCAGGCTTGGCTTAACCTATGGGTCAGTGAGATGCGTAATTTCCGCCGCAGGATAAAAGATGCGCAAGCACAAGCTAAGCTCATTCCACCGCACAAAAATCTTCTTAAAGCGTCAAACCCAAAAGAGGCTACGCTTTGGAATATATTAGGCAGCCTGGTACATATGACAAATAACCGCTTGGGGGTACTAAACAGAGATGAAGCCTATATCGCCTTTGTGATTCAGAAAGCACTATCCAGTCTTAACATGCATGAACGCCCCATGGCAAACACACATGCCTGAGCGGTATGCGCTTCCGGGAAAGAACACGCTGATCAATACTTCAAATCAGGGAGCTAAAAATTAAACATCATGAATTCTACGATCTTAAAATTACTCATTTGCTTCTGCCTGTTCGTCAGCTTACAAACACAGGCGCAGGCGCCCACCGCTGATAAGCGTAGTTTGAGCCTTAGTCTGGATGACTGTATCGCTCATGCCCTGAAGCAAAATCTCAATCTCAGACACCAACGACTCAACATCAGCTCAGAAAAGGTAGCACTAAAACACGCTTACATGGACCTTTTACCTACCGTAAATGCCAATACAGGGATGAGCTATAGCGTTGGGCGTACCATCAACCAGTTTACCAATGAATATGTAGACCGGCCTGTGCGCCAACAAAACATGAGCATCAGCGCAGAAGTAGCACTTTTTGATGGCTTCAAAAAAATCAATACGGTCAGAAAAAATAAACTGTATCTGCGTATTAGTCAGTACGATTTGCAGGCAGTTGAACAGGAAATTACGCTGGAGGTAATTCAGGCTTATATGCAGGTGCTTTTTGCCCAGGAGATAGTCGCGTTAAAAGAAACACAGTGGCAGGCAACACAGTCTCAGCTTAACAGTGCCAGAAAACTAGTACGAGCTGGCAGCTTGGTCCCCACTGATGAAACCCAGTTAGAGGCACAACTATTTCAGGATCAACAGTCTGTCATTGAAACAAAGCGTGAGCTCGCCATATCTCAGCTACACCTTAAGCAGATTTTGCAGCTACCTGCCAACCAGTCTATTGCTATTGAAGCACCGGAGAAGGTAATCCCTGATAAAGCAGAAACTCTTTTTTCTACAGCAGAGGTATACCTCTCAGCACTGGAACAGCAGGCAGCGATCCTAAGCGCTGATATGCTGCTACGTAGTGCTCAGTACGATATCTCAATTTCCAAAGCGGGCTTTTTCCCGTATTTATCCTTGAGGGCAGGTTTGTATTCTCAGTACTCAAGTATAGCGCCTGAGCAAATTCCCGTGGCCGGTATAGCCAATGTGAGCCGTATCATTCCAACGGGCAGTTTCGTACTGTCTCCTGCTGACCTACCTGGCCTGACAGAAGGTACAAAAATACCGGTATACACCGAAACAGAAATCCCTGCTAAGTATACTGATAACAATTACATCAATCAGCTTGACTTTAACCTGAGGCGATACATAAGCATCAACCTGAGCATTCCTATTTTTAATAACACCCTGACCAAGACCAGGACTTCCTATGCCTCCATCAGGCTGGATCAGGCCCGGCTCAATGCGATGCAGCTAAGGCAGGAAGTCAGACAAGCGATAGAGCTCGCCTATCTTAAAACGAAGGCGGCTGCTGATAGCCATGCAGCAGCTCAGCGCCGGGTAGGCTCACTGACAGAAGTATATACAAAGGCTAAAACAAGCTTCCGTGCGGGAAGGATCAGTGCACTGGATCTCATACAAACAAAAAGGCTGCTTGAGCAAGCCACTTCGGACTTAACACGCGTCAAATACGAATACTTTTTTGGTATTAAACTCCTAAAATTTTATCGTTCCGGTACTTTGGGATTTGAATAATTAACAGTGGTCAAAAAAATCAGTGGCTTATGTCGTTAAAATGAGGGTGGGCCAGAATGGCGAACTTATATTTATCTCCCCGGTAGTACGAGCGTTCAATTTCAATAGTTTGACTTGCACTGTTAAGGACAGCGCTGTCAAGAAGAAATACCGGAATTGGAGCTGTGATCTCAAAGTTGTTCTCCACATCTCCGGGTTTTAAAATGTCAGCGCTCAGTGTTTGGTTGACATCAGTAATCTTCTGCTGATACTTGTTTTCATAGATGCTGAAGTAAGAGGTTTCCGTGGGCATAAGATTGATTTTAGGACATAAGTCCAGAGAAATGTATTTTACCTCATCTTTCATAATGGTTTCATCAGCATAGCGGAGCTGGTGAATTTTCACTACCGGTCCTTCTATGATATAATGCTTGCCTCCGATCTCCGATGAGATACCATCAGGCAAGATGACTTTCTCCAGAATAATATGTTTAGGAGTGAAACCCTCCGCTTTTAACTTTTCATCAAAACCTATACGGGTATCTGTAATTGAGCCCAGCGTTCGCAACAGATGGTGATCAGGCGTACGGTTTAGTACAAAAGTACCTTTGCCTTTAATCCTTCTGCCCCATCCTTTCAGCTCAATTTCCAGCAGACTTTTTCTGGCAGTAGTATTACTGACCTGATATGTTTTGATCAGCTCATTCTCGGAAGGAATTTTATCACCCGGCTGCAATTCTCCCGACTTGATTCTTTCAATGATCTCTTCGCTGATGGTAATAAATTTTGGCTTCATCCTGTAAAATTGATTGTCACGAGTATAAGCTAGAATTGTTAAAGATGATAAATTATCTGCTAAAATCAGATTTAACGCACTAAGATGTATGGGTTCTATAAATAAGCTTTGCTTAGAGTATTTATGCGAAATTGAGAAAATTTTATGTAATAAATTGAATAAATGATGATAATAACGGATATAATATTTTCATTATAATAAAAATATATTATTTGAGCCATATGGCTTGCTTTGCTGTCTGCTTTGTTTTTATATTTGAAAACCTAACTTAGTGCGTTAAGATATGATGAAAAAATCTTGTTTACGTTGGTTGGTAGTCAGTCTGGTATTTATCGCAACTGGTCTGAGTTTTCTGGACAGACAGGTGCTCTCTATTGCCATCATCAAAATTCAGGATGAGTTCAATATCACCGATGTGCAGTACGGTATAGTCAATACCAGCTTTCTGATCAGCTACGCCATCATGTTTACCCTCGGTGGGCGACTGATTGACGTAGTTGGGGCAAGAATAGGGCTGGGGGCTTCAGTGGCGCTATGGTCTGTCGCCAACACGCTGCATGGCTTTATGACGGGTTTTTATCAGCTGGTAGCTTTTCGTTTTTTGCTGGGGATGGGAGAAGGCGGTTGTTTTCCGGGCGCTGCCCGCACCGTTTATGAGTGGTTTGGCGAAAAAGAAAGAGCCCTGGCCAATGGCATCGCGATTGGTGGTGCAGCCATAGGTGCCGTAATCGCTCCACCGCTTACCATCTGGGTAGCCAATTATTTTGGCTGGAGAGGGGGCTTCGTCATTCCCGGCCTGGTGGGATTACTATGGGTTGTGATCTGGCTGATGATCCCCTGGAAGAAACGTATGGCTGCTGAGGCTATTCCTGAACGATTAACTGAACCCGAAAAAGAGGAAGTACTTCCTTTCAAGACCATTCTCAAAAATAAAGAAGCCTGGATATTTATTCTGATCCGCTTTATGCTGGACCCTGTCTTTTACTTCTTTATGTTCTGGATACCCAAATACCTGAATGAACAGAGAGGGCTTTCTTTTGACAGTGTAGGCAATATATTCTGGATTCCTTTTCTGGCATTAGGAATTTCCAATGTGATGGGCGGCTGGCTTTCCGATAAGCTGGTGGCAAGGAAGATGTCGGTCAATAAGGCCAGAAAGGTAGTCATGGGCATTGCTGCCCTGCTGACCATTGTGGCTCCCTTTGTAGAGTGGGTGAGTACAGTGGAAGTGGCTATTGCTCTGATGGCACTGATCATGTTTGCCCACGGTTTCTGGATTACCAATTATATTACAGCCATCTCAGATATTTTCGGAAAGCAGGCCACTTCTACCGTGGTGGGCTTGTCAGGAACAGCAGGAGCGGTTTCAGGCTTGCTGCTCAATCCTTTGATTGGGCTGATCATCCAAAATTATTCCTACCAGCCCCTGTGGATTGCTTCCGGCTTGATGTACCCTCTGGCATTTATCATTTTTATACTATTTGTCCGGCAGATCAGGCCAATGCATACTCAGATGACAGCTCACTCTAGCTGAAAAGACAAAAATAATGTTGCTGAATGATCATGGAATCTGAAAAATGAGATCAACAAAAAAATTTGCCTTTGAAATCTTAGTGCGTAAAGAAAAAGTATTCATGCACAAATTATAATATTCATGAAAAAAGAACTTGAAAATCAGGAGCAGTACGGAATTGTAAGACGAAAATCCACCGTCCCCAAAATTGGGGTCTTTGGCGTAGGTTATCATAAATACTGGGGGCAGTTTGAGGGGCTGTTGGATGAGATGCTGAAGAAGCAGACCGTCTTTATTGAAATGCTTAATAAATATGAGGTAGACGTTACCGACTTTGGCATGGTAGATAAAGCTTCAGATGCCTATGAAATGGTAGGTAAACTGAAAGCGGCCAATCTGGATCTGATTTTCTGCGATATGCTTACCTATGCCACT
This sequence comes from Catalinimonas alkaloidigena, assembly GCF_029504655.1. NCBI lineage: Bacteria > Pseudomonadati > Bacteroidota > Cytophagia > Cytophagales > Catalimonadaceae > Catalinimonas > Catalinimonas alkaloidigena. The sequence continues at coordinate 5,481,400 of NZ_JAQFIL010000001.1, read as the reverse complement.
TCCAGCACCTTTGGCGTAATCATTAAGAGTCTGGATGTCCCAATTGTGCTGGTAGCTTTACAGCCCCACAAGGCTTTGAACTACGAAAAAGCCTCTACCTATCTGCAATTGTACAATGATGACATCTGCTCTCTGCCCGAATTTGCCGGAGTAGCCATAAGGATGGGCAAAAAAGTACCGGATATGATCATCGGTACGCTGCATGATGACCCTCAGGCCGAGGCGGAAATTGAAGAATACTGTCGGATTGCCACTGTACTGCATGATCTGAAAAATTCCCGCATCGGCCATATTGGTCACCCCATTGAAGCCATGCTGGACATGCATTTTGACGCGAGCATGTTTACCGCGCATTTTGGTCTGCACGTGGTTCAGTGCGAGGAAAACGAGATTGTTACCCAATATGGCAATGTGAGTGAAGAGGAGATTCAACATGCCCGGAACAGGATTCTGCACTTTTTTGATACGCCAGATCCGGTATCCGATCCTATTTCTGAAAAACTAAAAGACGAAGACCTGGAAGTAGCGGCCCGGGTAAGTGTAGCACTGGAAAAATTTAAAGAAGAGAAAAACCTGGACGGACTGGCCTACTACTATGAAGGCGAACCCGACAGTCTGACGCAACTGGTGATGTCCAACCTTATCGTCGGAAATTCTTTGCTCACGGCTTCCGGTTTTCCTATGTGTGGGGAATCCGATATGAAGACCTGCATTGCCATGCTGATCATGGACCGTCTGGACATCGGAGGAAGCTTTGCGGAATTCCATCCGGTAGATTTTAACGAAGGTTTTGTGCTGGTAGGCCATGATGGCCCGCATAACATCGCCATCGCTGAAGGCAGGCCGGTATTGCGTAGTCTGAAAAAGTATCATGGAAAGCCTGGATTTGGTGCCGGTGTGGAGTTCAAGATCAAAGAAGGGCCAATTACGATGCTGAGCATTAGCTCTGATTATGAAGGTAAGTTCAGGTTCGTCATTGCAGAAGGAGAATCAGTACAGGGTCCGATACCACCCACTGGCAACACCAATACCCGGGGATTTTTTAAGCCGGATGTGAGAACTTTTTTGCAACGCTGGATCAAGGCAGGTCCTACCCATCACTTTGCGTTAGGAGTAGGGCATCATGCCCGCACCATCCGGAAAATTGCTGATTATCTGAATATAGAGTCAGTCATTATTCAATAAAACTCAAGCGAGTATTCATTACTAAACACAACAACCACTATGAGACATTCAGTCAAATACCTAAACCCAACGATTGTTTTGGTCATACTGAGCTATGTCTTCTCTGTCAATGGCGTTTATGCACAGACAGGAGAAACGGTTCAGCTAAGAGGGGCAGTGAGCTCCTCAGAGGATGGAGAGGCATTGCCCGGCGTTAATTTAGTGGGAGAGTGTAGTTTAGATCTGGTGTTTGCCTGGTAAAATACTAACTTAAGAGATAGCAAATACAACACTTAAAACTCAGGATGAAAAGTAAGATGAACCGAAGAGAAAGTATCACATATCTGTCGTTAGGGTGCGCTCTGCCTTTTGTAAGCCCAGATATATCATTGCAGGGCATGGTAAATTTAAAAGCGGCTTACACCTATGTTGAACTGGAAGTGAGTTCATCTTTCCCTACAGCATTGCCTTCCCAACTGAGAGTGCCTTTTGCGTGGAATTATTTTGGTTTAGGAATGGAAGGAGGAATGACTAAACTAAGCTTGAAAGCCAAAGTAGGACGTTCTACCAAAGAGCTGAGGTTAAGACTGACCACCGCATTGGATAGTCGGGAAGAAAAAGAGATAGAGGTCAGTATTCCTGATACAGACATAGTACTGGGTATATTGGACTGCAAGTACGCTCCGGTATTGCAGCTTACAGAACTGGTCATTGATACGCAGTATCTGGAGCAGATAGAAGAAAAGGGGCTGCAAATTAAGCTTGTAAAAGGTAATCTGCCTGCTTATTTTTTTTCTGATACCAATGCGAAAGAGCGAGGGAATGATTTTCTCTTTCCTCACCTGTTGGTGGTCAATAAGCAAAATAACAAACCACAGGATGTATTCCTCGGCCAGCTGAAATCATTAGGTGCTTTACAACCTTTCGACTGGATGGAAGGATGTGTGTTGGATGGCCTATGGCAAATATATAGCCGTAAGAAGGATGCCAAGGCGCTGGATACGATCAAGGTGCATCTTGATTTGTATTTTGATGATCAAGGCAGACTCATTGTGGAAGACCCCAAAAGTAGAATCGCTGATAATATAGTAAACAATATAGAAGCGACACTACCTTTTGCTGTACTTGCCCGCCTGTATCCTGAGCATCCTATCCTGAAAAAAGTAGAACAGTTTTGGGAAAAGCATCAGCAAAACATAAATGCTACCATCACGGCTGAAGGTGCTTATACCATTGCCTATCCTATGGCAGTACTGGCAGAAGCCTGGAATAGAAAAGATTTAGCTGAGGCGGCCCTGCATCAGCTGAGATTGCGAAAAAAACTGGTTTTTGAAGGAGACAATTATCTCCGTTATTATCCTGAAAAAGATAGTAGAACCTATAAAAACTGGGCAAGAGGGTTAGCCTGGTATATGCTGGGCTTGGTACGTACACTTTCTATTTTAAAAGATACAGCCGAGGTAGATGATCTGCTGGAAGAATTGGATCGGGTAACGCAATTTGTGCTGCTCCATCAGCAGAAAAATGGCTTGTGGAATTGTTTTCTTGACAATCCTGATACCACAGTTGATACTTCGGGTTCAGCGGGAATTAGTGCGGCTATTGCTACAGGGATTAGGGAAGGGTTGCTGAATGTCCCTGTTTCTAAAGCGAAAGCCACCTGGAAGGGACTACTTCCATTTCTTACGCCCGACGGCCTGCTCTCCGGTGTAGCTCAGAGTAACAGAGGAGGAGAGGAGTTGCAGCGCAGCGATTATCGGGTCATATCTCAGATGGGTATGGGCCTGATGGGTCAATTGTATGCATATTTATAAAACCTGTTTATCGTGAAATCCATCTCATTTTTTTTTAGCACCTGTTTTTTACTACTGCTCTACGCCTGTGATAGTGATGCTGTAGAAGAGGGAAGCAGCACTTACGAAAGCCTGAAAGAAGGTTTTCAGAACCCGCCCAACAGAGCGAAACCAAAAGTGTACTGGTGGTGGCTCAATGGCTATGTAGATACCGTGCGCCTGAAAGAAGAGCTTCGTGCTGTCAAAGAGGCGGGCATTGGTGGCGTAGATATTTTTGAGATCGGTACTGCCCGATACAGCAATCCGGGCAATATGGTTCCGGCAGGACCAGCTTTTATGGGAGAGGAGTCATTGAACACCATCCGCCTGGCCATTGAAGAAGCTACCAAACTAGACCTGGCAGTCGGCCTCAACCTGGCCAGCAGCTGGAATGCAGGGGGTACATGGATCAAGCCGGAACATGCTGCCAAATCGCTTTACTTTACCAAAACTTCAGTAGAAGGGCCTTCTACGCAGGAAATTAGTTTGCCCTTCCCCGAAATTTCAAAGACAGACGATCGCGGCAAGCAGCGTTTGATTGAGTTTGGTGAGGACGGTAAACCGCTCTATTATGAAGAAGTGGCGGTGCTGGCCGTTCCTGCCAATAAAACCGGCTTTTCAGATACTACAGAAATCATTAGCCTGAGCGCCAACTTTGATGCAGCGAGAGGAAAACTGGAATGGGAGGCGCCAGCAGGGGAGTGGGAGGTCTACCGTTATGTATGTTCTAACTCGGGTGAGCAACTCAAGCTGCCCAGTCCCAACTCCATGGCGCCTATCATAGATCATTATGATTCGGCAGCCACCCGTGCGCATTTCATGCACTTCATCAACAAACTGCAAGCGCTCCTGGGTGATTTTGAAAATACGGCTTTAAAAAATTTCTACCTCGCCAGCTATGAAGCGACCGGCTCGGTCTGGACTTCCTCCTTACCGGCTACTTTTGAAGCGATCCATGGCTACTCCATTGATAAATTCATTCCGGCCCTGTTTGATGAACAGTTTTTAGCAGAAGCAACCGCTCAGAAGTTTCAGCAGGATTTTAACAAGACCTTGTCGCACCTCATCACGCAAAATCACTACGGCAAAGCCAGAGAAATCTGCAATCAGTACGGTTTACAGATTACTTCCGAGTCGGGAGGGCCGGGAGCGCCTTTGCACAATGTTCCGGTAGATGCTTTAAAAGCCCTGGGTGCGCTGGATGTGCCACGCGGAGAGTTCTGGGTCAATCACCACTTTTATACAGAAGACAGCGTGGATGTACTCTGGCTGGTGAAAGAAGTGGCTGCGGCTTCTCACATTTACCAGAGAGGTATTGTAGAGGAAGAGTCTTTTACCAGTTTTCAGCACTGGCAGGAAGGGCCTTTTGACCTGAAGCCTTTGGCTAACAAAGCATTTTCTGAGGGCATGAACCGGGTGGTGGTACATGGCTTTTCGCATAATCCCGAGGGCATGGGCTATCCGGGCATCGTATATCATGCGGGTACACACTACAATGACAAAAGGGTGTGGTGGCCTAAAATCAAACCCTTTAACGATTATCTGTCGCGTATCTCCTACATCCTGCAGGAAACAGATTTTGTGGCGGATGTGCTGTATTATTATGGTGATCAGGTACCTAATTTTGTAGTACCCAAGAACCAGCGATTTTCCGCGGGAGCGGGTCATGAGTATGAAGTGGTCAATACCGAAATTCTGCTCAATGAGCTTTCCGTAGAAGACGGAGAGCTGACCTTATCCAATGGGGCAAGCTTCAGAATGCTGGCGCTGGGAGAAGATAGCAAAGTCAATCCGGAGGTGATGGAAAAACTGGAGCAACTGGCTGAGGAAGGAACTATTATTGTTGGTCCGGAACCCGAAAAGTCCGTTGGGCTGAGCAATCAACCGGAGGCTTCGCAAAAAGTAGCATCTCTGGCAGATAGCCTCTGGCAGTCCTTTTCTGCGGATCTTACGACAGAACAGCTTAAAAGTGGAGGTGTTTTTTCTGATGTTTCTCCCGGTCAAATGCTGGAAAAACTTAGTATTCCTGCCGACTTCAGCTATGCTGACCAAAGTTCAGGGCAACTGGATTACACCCACTACCAAAGTGAAGGACTTGATTTTTACCTGATTAGCAATACTACTGATCAGTGGGTGTCCAGAACATGTACTTTCCGCCAGCAGGATAAAACAGCGGAGATATGGGATCCGGTCACTGGTGAAGTAATTCCGGTAGGCGTCTATCAACAGACAGAGCAGGGTATACAAGTTCCACTGTCGCTGCCGCCTTATGGTGCTTATCTGCTGGTGTTTAAGCCGCAAAGCTCATCATCTCATTACGAACAGATTACTGGCGCTGGCCCACATCCGCCTCGTTTGGCTTACCTAGATGAAGGTATCAGCTTTTTAGAAGAAGGTGAGTTTACCTTAGTACAAGGAGGCAATACGAGAAGCGTCAAGAGCCAGTTGAAAACAAAGCCTATTGAAGGTGCCTGGCAAATTACTTTTCCTCAAAACTGGGGTGCTCCTGCTTCGGCAGAGTTTCCATCACTCATATCCTGGACGGAAGCCGAGGATGAAGGTATCCGCTATTTCTCCGGAACAGCTACTTACGAAAAAAGCTTTCAGTTTAATCCCGAAGATGCCGAAGACTTTGACAGAATCACGCTGGGTTTGGGCAAAATATCCGAAGTAGGAGAGCTATGGTTGAATGGCCAGTCATTAGGCATCAGTTGGTCTGAACCCCATACCTTTGAGGTCACTGATCTGCTCCGTGAAGGTGAAAATCAGCTTACCATAGAGGTAGCCAACACCTGGTCTAACCGCATTGTTGGCGATACCGAAACCGGAGAAAATTATACCAAAACGAATATCTCCACTGCTTACAGAGGCATACCCTGGGAGGAGGCTCCTTTGCTGGAATCCGGTTTGTTAGGGCCGGTACAACTTAATTTTACAACCACCATTGCTTATGATGAAGAATAGTACTCTGCAGAATCTGCTTTTCGTATCATTGATGATACTGCAGACTGCAGGCTGCCAGACTAAGGCCAAAACTGAGGAGGAAGCGCAGCGGCCCAATATCCTGATCATTCTTACCGATCAGCATATCAATGATGGGCTTAGCTACCTGGGAAACCCTAATCTGAATACTCCGGCGATGGATGCGTTGGCAGCTGGTGGCGTGTATTTCACACAATCTTACTGCACCTCACCCGTATGTGGCCCGGCCCGAAGCAGTATCATCACAGGGCGTATGCCGCATGAGACAGGTGTAGTCTGGAATTCAACCGATATCAACCCTGAATATCCTACCGTGGGTCAGATTTTTCAGAAAGCCGGATATAATACTGCCTGGGCAGGGAAATGGCATCTGCCGGAATCCTATCCGTAACAGCAGGATGCAGACTCTATTCCCGGCTTTAAAGTCCTGCCCTTTCGTTCGTTAGACGAATCCTGGGCTTTGGGAGAGGATACCGATGCGCCCATAGCAGATGCTGCGGTAAATTATTTAAACACCTATGAGGAGGAGAATCCCTTCCTGCTTACGGTACAGTTCCATAATCCTCACGACATCTGCCATGTGCCCAGAAGGCCGGATGAGTATGCCAAAGCGGATCAGCTAGATACCCTGCCACCTCTGCCGCCCAATTTTGAAATTGCGGCAAACGAACCACAGTTTCTGCAGGAAAAGCGTTTGATGGACCATTATGGCGATGAGCTGTTATTGACCAGAAATTACAGTGAAGAGGACTGGCAGGCTTATCTCTACCACTATTACCGCTTTATGGAAATGGTGGATGTTGAAATTGGCAGGGTGACAAAGGCTTTGGAAGTGAATGGATTTGACGAAAACACGATCATTTTACTCACCAGCGATCATGGGGATGGGGCAGCGGCACATCGCTGGGCGGCCAAGCTGAGCTTGTACGAAGAAGCGGCTACCGTACCTTTTCTTATCAGCTGGAAAGGTCACATCCCGCAAGGCGTCATAGACAGAGAGCAGCTGGTTTCGGGCGTTGACCTGGCACCTACTATATGCGATTACGCAGCGATTGAAAATCCACCTGCTTTTACAGGAAAAAGCATCAAGCCGATACTGGACAATGCCCACGACAGACTCCGTGAATACCTGGTGGTACAACTGGCGGATGATAAAGAAGACTCTACCCGCCACGGAAGAATGATCCGCAACAGAAGGTATAAGTATAATCTTTACAATCAGGGAGAGAGAAATGAGCAGTTGTTTGACCTCTGGAAAGATCCGGGAGAAACACAAAACCTGGCTTATGAACCCAACTATCAGGAACTGAAAGCTGAGTTTAAAAAAGAATTGGACAACTGGATTGATCAAACCAATGACGATTTTTATACATGGAAAAAGTAATACTTTCGATAGCACTATTGTTCACCCTAAACTTCGTTGCAGAGGCGCAGTCTGCCGCTGTTGCGGATACTGCAACCTATCTGTCTGATGTCAAAAAAGAGTTAAATAAAGTATGGCCGGATAACCGTACAATCAATCTGGTCTTTCACGGCCACTCTGTTCCTGCTGGCTACTGGCACGATCATGAAGTACATACCCTGGAATCCTATCCAAATAGGGTATTGAAGCAACTCAAAGCACAATATCCCTATGCGGTGATCAATGTGATTGTAACGGCCATAGGCGGTGAGAATTCCGTACAAGGGCAAATGCGCTTTGAAGGAGAAGTACTCACACACAATCCGGATGTGTTGATGATAGACTATGCCCTGAACGACCGCAGTGTGGGCCTGGAGAAAGCCCGTGAAGCCTGGGAAAAGATGATACAGTCTGCGATGCAGCAGGAGGTCAAAGTCATCTTACTCACACCTTCGCCTGACCAAAGGGTGGATATTCTGGAAATAGGTAACCCATTGGCTCAACATGCGGAGCAGATCAGGGAACTGGCAGAGCAATATCATATCGGGCTGGCTGATCCCTTTACGCAGTTTCAGAAGCTGCTGGAGAATGGAGAAACGCTTGAAACCTATATGTCACACGTCAATCACCCTAATGAGAAGGGACATGAAGTTATCGTTCAAACATTGTTGCCCTGGTTTATACATGCTGAAAAGTGAAAAAAGTAATACCTAGTCATTTCATCCTCAATATGTTTTAATTCCCCCGCGAGGTAATATATTCCCTCTTAGGATTCCTATATTCGGGAAATGTACTAAAAATTGGGATATGAATCTGGATAAAAAAGATAGTCAAAATGTAGCTGTTAGCGAGAAGGATGTTGAAGCGTTTCTAGGTAAAACCCATCATGAAAGCAATGCTCAAGCTACCCAGGATACTGACCTTTGGCAGCGATTTAAGGAAGGAAGTGAAGAAGTATTTATAGCTATCTACCGCAGCTATTTTCAGCTCCTATACGCATACGGCCATCAGTTTACAGTCGACACTAATATGGTAGAAGACTGTATTCAGGAACTGTTTATAGCGCTAAGAGTCAAGAGAGAAAAACTTAAATACACCAATTCTATAAAGTTTTACCTGTTCAAGGCACTTCGTAACAGATTGTTGCGCAAGCTGAGCAGGAAAAAAATGTTGCCGCTAAGCGAACAGCTGATGGATGGTTACAATTTTGAAATTAATCTCTCTCAGGAGCATGCCATACAATTCCAGACCGGTGCCAATTTCCCGCTCTTCCGCTATCCGCATGTACTGCTTATGCTTGCTGAATGTTATCTGAGAGTTGGTGGTGGAGATCCTCTCATGTTAGTAAATCAGGTACGCGCTCGGGCCGGCTTACCGGCAGCTTCCGTTGTAACTCTGGAAGATATTATTCATCAGCGAAGGGTGGAGTTCTATGGAGAAGCTGACCGCTGGGACGTACTGGTAAGAACAGATAAAGTTCTGGAAGTCATGGAAGCGCATGGTGAAAACGAAAGACAGAACAGGTCGGAGGTACATGTTGGTGATGCTGCATTCAGGGACATCAAAGTCTTATACCCTATTCCGGCCAGTGCCATCCAGACTGATCCAAAGCTGAAACAAAATTCTGAATATTAGTAATATTGAACGTGAAAAATAAACTGAATATCAATCGTACGATCTTATTCTTGCTCTTCTGCAGCTTGCCAACGGCATTTTTACAGGCCCAGCAGCAAGCCAGACGACCCAATGTGCTGTTCATCGCCAGTGACGACCTCAACGATTGGGTGGGGGCGCTCAATGGGCATCCACAGGTGCTGACCCCAAATATTGACCGGCTTGCCAAAAGGGGAACGCTCTTTACCAATGCCCATACGCAGGCTCCACTCTGCAACCCTTCCCGGGTCAGCATCATGACGGGGCTGCGCCCTTCTACCACAGGGATTTACGGACTTGCCCCACGACATCGTCAGGTGGAGCGAACCCAGGATGTCGTCACCTTGCCGCAGTATTTTGCAGCCCACGGTTACCGAAGCATGTCGGCAGGCAAAGTCTTTCATGGAGGGATCAGCCCGGAAGAGCGAGAAGTTGAATTCCAGGAGTGGGGGCCGGATGGTGGGCATAAACCATTTCCTGAGGAGAAGATCGTAAAAACACCTTTGGATATGGTAGAGCATCCGTTGATAGATTGGGGAGTTTTTCCTGAACATGAAGACTCTCTGATGGATGATTATAAAGTAGCCTCCTGGGCGGTAGATAAACTGGAGGAACTTGGAGAAGGTGATGATGAAAAACCATTTTTTATGGCTGTGGGCTTCAACAAACCTCATGTGCCCCTATATGCCACACAGCAATGGTTTGACCTATATCCTGAGGAGGAGGTATTCTTACCTCTTGCTCCGGAAGGTGATCGCAACGATATACCAGATTTTGCCTGGTATCTGCATTGGTACCTGCCGGAGCCCAGGCTCTCCTGGGTGATAGAAAGTCATCAGTGGCGTGCTAAAGTACGAGCCTATTTAGCGACCATAAGCTTTATGGATGCGCAGGTAGGTAGAGTGCTGGATGCCCTGGAAGCCCAGGGGCTGGATGACAATACCATCGTTGTGTTCTGGTCGGATCATGGATATCATCTGGGAGAAAAAGGCATTACCGGAAAAAATACCTTGTGGGAACGTTCTACCCGTGTACCGCTTATCTTCGCAGGCCCAGGCGTCACTGCCGGCGCTAGGTCATCACAACCCGCTGAACTGCTGGATATGTATCCGACTTTGGTAGCACTGGCTGGCCTGCCTGAAAAAGATGAGGTTGAAGGGCTGTCCCTGATGCCTCAGCTTAAGAATGCTGATGCAGTACGGGAACGCCCGGCCATAACCACGCATAACCCCGGGAACCATACGGTGCGCACCGAACATTGGCGTTATATACGTTATGCTGATGGGTCTGAAGAGCTATATGACCATAGGCAGGATAAAGAAGAGTGGTCTAATCTGGCTGATCATACTGAATACGCAGATATCAAAAAAGAACTAATCAACTGGCTGCCAGAAAAGGATGCTCCGCTGGCCCCGGGAAGTAAGCATCGTGTGCTGGAAAACAAAGAGGGCAGCTGGTACTGGGAAGGCGAAGCGATTGATTTTAACAAACTAATCAGATAAACTTCTCACTGAAGCATGTAAATTTTATTGTAAAGCTAAGTATGAACAAAGTTATTATTACAGGCATAGTGGTTTTGATGTGGTGGTGGATACCCACACAGCTTTCTGCTCAGGCAGAACAGCCCAACATCTTACTCATTATTACAGACCAGCAGCATGCTGATATGATGAGCTCCGCAGGTAACAGATGGCTGGAAACGCCTAATATTGACCGGCTGGCAGAAAAAGGTATGAGGTTTACCAAAGCCTATGTGACCAATCCCGTCTGCTCGCCTTCAAGGTTCAGCATGTTTACCGGGAGGTACCCAAGCGCCATTGATATGAGGCACAATGCCAGTGTGCTAGATCAGGAAATGCTAAAGGAGATTATTCCTGAGGCTGTCGGCTTTACCTTCAAAAAAGCAGGCTATGAAACTTTCTATGGGGGAAAGTCTCATTTACCCGCGGGAGGGAAAGATGCTAGTGGCTATGGCTTTGGTCATCATATCTCCCTTGATGAGCGTGATGAACTGGCGGAAGAAACTGCGGCCTTTTTGTTAAACAGGAAATCAGCTACTCCTTTTTTTGCGGCAGTAAATCTTATTAACCCTCATGACATTTGTTATGCCGCCATCCGGGACTTTCCTCCGCAAAACCGACCGCCAGCCCAGGTGCCTTCACCCTTGGCAGAGGCGATGACCATACCTGATTCTATACCAGAAGAAGTTTTCTTCTCTCGCTACTGCCCTCCTTTGCCTGCTAATTTTGAGCCTACGCATGATGAACCGGAAGCCATTATGCAATTGAAAGCGCTGCATTCTTTTACAATAGATGCCCGTAAAAACTGGTCAGAAAAAGAGTGGCGCATGCATCGCTGGGCTTATCACCGCCTGACAGAAAGAGTTGATCAACAAATTGGTCAGGTGCTGGACGCTTTAAAAAAGTCAGATGTCGGGGAGAACACAATCGTCATATTTACTTCTGACCACGGTGAAATGAATGGATCGCATCGGCTGGAGCATAAAACAGTTTTTTATGAGGAGTCTTCTAATGTGCCATTGATCGTATGGTATGAAGGTATGCGTCAGGGAGGAGAAGTAGACAAAGAACATCTGATCTCTAACGGACTGGACTTGTATCCTACGCTTTGTGAGTTGGCGGGAATCGAGGTTCCCACAGAGCTGCCGGGTATTTCCTTTGCCCCTCTGCTGCAAGGGGATGCTGAAGCCTACCCGGGCAGGAAGTATCTCTATATGGAAAATGAGCTTGGCTATATGGCCAGAGATGAACACTATAAGTATGCCCTGTATGACAATGGAGAAGAAATGCTGATTGACCTTCAGAATGATCCCGGAGAAATGATCAACATGGCCGGGAAGTCAGTATATAGACTAGTGCAGGACACTTTAAAAAATCATTTGCTGAAGCACATAGATAGAAAAATAAAGTAGAGTTTGTAGGAGCTGCCCGGAGGCTATCAGGACAAAACTCCATGAAGGCTGAGCTTCAACGGACCGGGGGCAACGAGGCTGATCCAGCCCTTAGTAATATAAAATTATGATAAACAGAGGATAAGATTAAGCACCAGCGACCCCTGCCGGGAATTGCCATTCCGGGAATTGCCATTCGGGGAATCGCCATTCCGGAAATCGCTATTCTGGCTGCTATTTTATTCCAAACCTAAAATTTTGTACTTCCACCTTTTTACAGCAAATAAAAATCTTATGAGGTAGGCTCAGTTACTTAAACCGCTAAGGTAACCATTGATAAACTACTTAGCTGGAATAGTTAAAATCTGTTCTTTCCTAACTTAATGCGAAACTCAGTATGGTCTCAACGCAAAAAAATGTACTTTTAGGGTCGAACAAGCCATAAGATACCCATAACATCAAGCATGAAACGAATAAAAATTTTGCTTTCTGTCATTCTCTTTATTGTATCAATAGGCGCCACATCCGGACAAAACCTGAGCATTCACGGCAACCAATTCTACGCAGATGGGAAAGTCTTTCCAATGTGGGGTCTGAGGGCTGCCAGTGCAACGCAAAATGAGCGTAATACCGATCAGCTTATCTCTGTCCTGGATGAATATAAAAAGCACGGATTGAATGCCGTAAGCGTTTACCTTCAAGGGTCAAGTGGAGGGTATTCTGACCCTTTCCAACATGGAGGAAAACAGCTCAGTGAAGATCATTTGAAAAGGCTGGAGCGGATCATAGAACAATGCCAAAACCACTCAATGGTTGTGATCGTTGGTATATTTTATCAACGAACCTTGGCTTCCGATTCTATAAGAAACCTCCATAGCAAAAGAGATATCTTTAATGCGGTTAAAACGTTAACCAAGGCGCTGAAGGGGCATGAAAACGTAATCATCAACATTGCGAACGAGCAAAATTCTTTTTACTATCAAAAGTTTACCCCCTTTAGCTTTAATGAAGCAAAGAACATCATAAAGCTCTGTAAGCGGGTCAAAAGATTTGATAAAAACAGAATTGTTGGAGCCGGTGGTTATAATGATTCGCTGAACGTTCTCATCGGTAAATCCAGACATGTTGATGTTCTGCTCTTCGACACCTACAGCGGTGATGTTGAAAAAAATCAGCATAGTGGATGGCACTACGATTACTTCAGAAAAATGGGTGTTCCTGACAAACCCATGATCAATGTTGAGATGTTTGGTGGATGGACCGGGCAGTTTGTCCCGCCAGGCGTTTATACGGAAGAAGGGAAGAAACTTCATACGCAGGAAATAGAGGAGGCTCTTAAAAGGCCTGGTCTGCATGTACATCTGCATTCCAATGTTTGGATGCAAGGCCCTTCCGAAGGCTACCCAACCCGCTATGACCTGGCAGGCCGTGGAACTGAAGAAGACCCTGGAATCCGATGGTGGTTTGATCACTTGAAGAATTCCTTAACAAAAGAGTAGTTGAAGACAAATAGGATAGATATCAGTGCTTATAAGTGGTGACTACAACTTCTTACTTCTGCGATATCTGACTCTTAATTGTTTAAAATATTTTGTCTCATCTTTATGAATTACGAAAATATCTCAATTATTAAATTTACAGGTTCAGCACTATTATGATACAGAAGGCCAATGCTACTTGCCAGATCCTGAAACATTCTTTATATTTTCTGAGAAGACGTTCACCGACCTGGTATCAAAGGGGAAGGGCATGAGGTAGTAAAGCAGGCAGGCATTTAAATCAGACCAGTTAGTTGAGCATTTCTACTGAAATCATTTTGGTTTCAATGGGATAAGAATGAGTCATACTATTAAACTAATACAAAACCTGAAACCATGAAAAACACAGTCCTGCCTTTAATCTTCATCATTTTAATTACAAGCTATTGTGTACAAGCACAGCAAATTGGTTCTTCTCCTGAGTATGTTAAAGCATTAACATCGCACTGGAAGGGAGAAAGGCTAGCGGATGGACGTCCAAATGTTTCTGACGAAATCCTGGAACGTTTACAAAATGTCACTCTTGAACAAGCATGGGGGTACCTCCAAAGAAAAGGGTATAAAAATCAGGTTGAGGGAGATTGGATAATCATACAGCCTGATCAGGTCATGACTGGCCGTGTAGTAACCGCTCAATTTATGCCTACAAGACCAGATTTAGATAGTCTGGTAAGAGCTCAGGGTAAGGATGAGGGACGTTCCCAGAAAGGGGGAATCAATACCTGGCCCATCGATGTGCTGTCAGAAGGCGACGTGTATGTTGCTGATGGGTATGGCAAAGTGAAAGATGGTACCTTGATAGGTTCAAGTCTGGGTAACGCTATATATGGTAAAACAGGCAAAGGGGTAATATTCTACGGCTCAGTCAGGGATATGGAAGAACTCACCGATACAAAAGGATTCAACGGCTGGGTAAAAGGGCAGCACCCTTCCGCTATAAAAGATATGACACCCACCTCGATAAACGCACCCATTAGAATAGGATCAGTAACAGTTTTTCCCGGCGATGTGGTACTGGCAAATAAATACGGAACAGTATTTATTCCTGCACACCTGGTAGTAGATCTGGTCACCTCATCTGAAATGACAGCTTTGCGCGATGAGTTTGAGAGGGTAAGATTGCAAGAGAATATATACTTAACCGGAGAGATACATGGAGACTGGTCAGAAAAAATTAAAGATGACTTTAGGGCTTGGGTTGATCAATATCCAGGAAAAACAGCTATTACAAGTAAGGATGTAGATGCATATTTATCTAAAAGAGAGCATGATCATTAGCAAGCTCATGTTATTGGTGTGATGAATCTTTCGAAACATCACACCTTTAGCTGATTTTAGCATATCCTGTGACCGTCAGTTTTTTTCAGACTAAGTGCACGGAAATATGAGCCTTCTGCGAGCCTGTTTTCCCAAGCTAATCGTACAATTCATCCAGGATATATATCTCACTGAAGTGAGAGCCCTAGTTCTTCTGCATAAATTTATTTTACAGTGAAGTGACTATCTAAGTGAGCTAGCGTCTAATACTAAATACCTTTCTATTATGGCCACCCTAGCTCAATCCTCGGATGTTTTTAAATTCGTTGCGCTACGGCCTCCCGTACCCGCAGACAAAGCAAGTGAAAAATTAAATTTCATTGCTGATCAGAGAAATGCGGAAGACACGCCGGTAGGTAAATTGGTAAAATCCTTTACGTCCGAGGAGGCTACTCAAATACCTGAGCGAGTGGTAAGATTTATTGATAGCAATAAATATGAAATAGCTTATCCGGATATAGCTTCTGAGCCTACACTATTTATCATTCATACTATCGCGTCTCATGTAAATAAAGATGATTTTAGCATAGACCGGTTGACAGAAGAAATAGAGAATACACTGGCCAGTACGGCTCTTGAGTTTCTGAAAATAAAAGAGACACAAAATCTGTTGGATGGCATATGGGATAGATACTATGCCTTCTACCTCTTGAACAAAACTGAAAGCATCAGCCTGGAAGGGCTCACCCAACACTTAAGGACTTTTCATCTATTACAATCTATCGCTTACAAATCACCTCTCAATAGCTATGAAAACTGGCAGGCAGTGCTCTCAGCACAGCCGCTTATTGCTAAGTTATTTACAGATTTACCCAAACCTTTACTCAGTATTGAGCCTACCGAGCATGATCCTTCTGGTGCCGAAAATATACCTGCTTATCAAAAGCTCTGGGCACAGTGGATAGATGCGTACCGGGCAGTTGAAGAGGTTAAAAACTTACGATTTGATACCCAACTTAGTACGGTAACGAAAAACGTAATCATGCCCAACAAAGAAACAGGGGTAGAAGCAAAAGGTAAGGTGACGTCTGTGAAAAATGATCTTATGGTTAACAAAAAGAGTTTCGCAAGCTTGCATGCCAGCACCTTATCAGTGTTCAAACAGCTAAATTTATCAGAAAATAATTTACATCAATCTGATGCTTATACCCAGTTACAAACTCATCTGAACAATACGATATCCAGCATTACAAACATTAATGACCCACTCTTTTTGACACAAATGCCACTTGAGGCAAAATCTCTTCCCGGACTTTCGGCTGTTGTGAGCAAGTTTGAAAAGTATATCGATATACCTTTTTTACCGTATTACCCACCCACTAATATTCGGAAACTTATCCGCCCCCTGGGAATTGGTGATTTGAAAGTCGTCAAACAAAAGCTAAAAAAATATGTAGCTGGCGAGGTAGCCCATATAGAGAATGTACTGAGAGGTGAGTACAAGGAAAGAAAACATCGGGTATTGGATAGAACCGAAGACATTTTTACGGTCACCAATGAAACTGATGAAGAAACGACCAAAGATACCCAAACCACTGAGCGCTTTGAGCTTAAGAAAGAAAGTGAGAAGACCCTGGAAGAAAAGATGAGCATTCAGGCGGGGGTTACTGTTTCAGGTTCTTACGGTATGGTGACCTTTGGGGCACATGGGGATTTTGCATACAGTACGTCCAGCAAAGAATCCAGTAAGAACGCCTCCAACTTTGCCAGAGAAGTGATTGATAAATCTGTCTCTAAAATTCAGAAGAAGACCAAAGAGGAGCGTAGCACCAAAAAATTACATGAAGTAGAAGAAATTAATACCCATGGCATTGATAATAAAGATAAGGCGGGTCATGCTGTAGGCATTTATCGCTGGGTAGATAAATATTACGAAGCGCAGGTATATAATTATGGTAAGCGGTTGATGTTTGAGTTTATCATTCCTGAGCCCTCCGCTTTTTATGAGTTTGCCCAGCAAAATAAACCCAAGAAAAATATTATACCTCCAATAACTCCTTACAGATGGATACTGGATACAAAAGGAAAGTGGATGGCCGATGGCATTATTACCCATAAAGATATTAATGAATTAAATTATCAGCTTTACATCAGAGATTATAATGCCCAGGGAATAACGCCTCCCCCTTTACCCTATAAAACCATATCTGCCTCAATTGCCAAAGAGGGTATGCCGATAGACGGAAACCCGCATGTTGTCAATATCAAAGAACTGCTTGTACCAGAAGGTTATATTTCTAAAGTCGGTGTTTGGTTTGATTGCTCTGCCTATTTTGTGAACTACCCTAAATTAGAAGTGATCATAGGTAATAAAATATTCCGCCCCCTGGAAATAGGCGGTGGTGGAGTAGGTGTGATGGCGAATAATCATGATAATGCTGCCGTACCTTTTCACTGGTTTTGGCCGGCTAACCCTATTCAGATTTCAGTTAACCTATACGACATTGGCTCTTTTGCCATGAATGCCTACGCCTTGGTAGAACGCACTCCCGAATTGTATGAGCTCTGGCAAATTCAAACCTATGAAAAAATTATGACGGCATATAAAGCTATGCAGGTAGAGTATGCGCAAAAATCAGCAGCACAGGAGGTACAGGCAGGGATTTTAATCCAGGGACAGAACCCGCGCATCAACCGAAGTATAGAAAAATTAGAATTGAAAAAGCAGTGTATCAAAAGCCTTATGGACACCTACCTCTACGGGACCTTTGATGCTATGAAAACCACCGGTATTGCAAGTCCTCCTGACTATGATATTTTTGATGCCTTTGAAGAAGGCAAAACGATTCAGTTCTTTGAGCAGGCTTTTGAGTGGGAGAATCTCACCTATCTCTTTTATCCATATTTCTGGGCAAGAAGAAGTGAGTGGATACGTAAACTCAATACTTACGATACAGATCCCCTCTTTACTCAATTCTTACAGGCAGGTTCGGCAAGAGTAGTTTTACCGGTACATCCTGCATATAATGATGCTATCATGTATTTTTTAGAGAGTAATGGTGCTATTTGGAAAGGAGGGGAGCCTCCCCGGCTGAATGATCAAATGTTTATTTCCATCGCGGATGAACTCAGGAACCAAACCGATGATTTAGCCAATGCTAAACCGGAAGGTGATCCCTGGGAGGTCATTTTACCTACTACTTTGGTATATCTGCAAGAAAATGCTGAATTGCCTACCTTCAACTAAGCCGCATACTTATGAGCAATGCTATTGATTTTTTTGAAGATTATTGCCTGCTTCCTACCCGGGCTGTGAATAATAAGCGTCCAAACCTGGAAGCCGTTCAGGCAGAAATGTGGATATGGACATTTTTCAGGGAGTACTACAAAAGTCAGTATGGCGACTCCAACACCTTTGTGATTACAGGATTAAGTTACCTGACACAAGACTATGTAGGAAACACAGCTTTCAAAGGCGTAGAAGAGCTTAGTAGTAGTGTGTACGAAGGCGTGAGAAAGTATACTGAATACTACCTGAAGGGCGTTCCCAATAGCAAAGTTTTTAATATCATCCTCAAATGGCTTCGTACTGACTTCAGAAATATGTATTCAGAGAGTCAGAAGAGAAAACTGAAAAATTTAGATGCCCTGAAAGGAGGATTACGCAAGCCAGATGTGCTGGGAATACGCTTTAGTAATCATAAAATTGTCTTTGAGCTGCTGGAAGTAACTTCAGCAGATCAGGCTTCATCAACCATTATTGGCGACCTTGAATCAAAAAAAGAAATACTGGAGAATGCGGTCAAGCCCAATATAGAGAAAGAGATTCATGATGCACAGATCAGAACAGGAACCTCAATTGGGCCTGCGGGTATCGATATTGTTTACTCTAAATGGAAGCCTAATAAAAATCAGTTAATTATTCCGCTACTCACCAATGTAGGTGCTTCAAAACCTGTTAAGTTTGAATGGATTTGTTATAAACCTACCCTCAGATACAATGAGGGCAAAGGGCAGGATGGCTTGATCCTTTATGAGATTCATTCGGTAGGCACTCCGGAAATGGTTCCTAAAAGAGTATTGGAAAAAGTGGCTGGTGAGTTAAGAAAGCAAATGCGCCAATATACTTTTGAACTTACCTTAACCCCCTTTTTAAATAATTACTGGAAATCCAACAGGGCTGAACAACAAGAACTAATGCTCTGTATTTCAGCAGGTTTGGGTATAGCCCTGGTAGTGGTGCTGGCTATTTTACTACTTCCGGAAATCGCAACTGCCTCCGCTGCTGCGGCAGCTTATACGGGCGCAGTGTCTGCTACCCTTTCAGCAGAAACCATAGCGGCCGTAGGAGCGGCATCCGCAGCTTTTCCCCGAATGATCACCATCGGAGAAAAAGTGATAGAATCTATAAAGCCACTACCTGCTTTTGCACACTAAAAATGAAAGTGATTGCTTTCTTGGCGGTATTTACATTTTAGTATTTAATTGCAGGTAAAGTGAGAGCAGGAGTATAAAGATATTTATTATTTGTGCTTACCTGATTATATATCGCTTTTCTGAAACAACCGCTTATTTGAGAGATACTATATGATAATTTTGCTTCAGCAATTCATTTTGCAGGTACTTAATATAAGATGGTCCTACTTCACAGCATCCCCCCACGATAGCTGCTCCTGACCGCACCCAATCCATAGCATAATGCGCGTATTTTTTTTCATCCAGATCTTCCCTTGCGCTTAGTACATTTACCGTCCCTCCGGGCTTCAATTCTTCTACAGAAGTAAAGCCATTCGCATACCCTCCGTAAGGTATTTTCAGATGTTGAACGGCTTTCATCCCCTGAGATATTGTTTCTGGGAATGAACAATTGAACGACAGGCCACTCAGAGGATAATCCGATATCGCGTCAAGCGCCTCTTCAATGGTCTCTCCCGACCGCAGGACATGGGGAATTTTATCAGAAAGGGTGAAGCTTAAAATCACAGGTTTGCGGGATTCCAGCGCGGCTTCTGTTGCCGCCCTTGCCTCTTTGATATTTGAGATGGTTTCAATGATAAATATATCAACTTCAGCTGCCTGTATCGTTGATATTTGTCGGTATTCCTCCTTAAGCTCTTGAAAAGAACGTTCATCTGTAGTGTAGCTGCCTATCAAAGGCGGCAAACATCCTGCGATTTGTACATTTTCTGCCAAGGCTCCTAGTTCATCTCTGGCCTCCGATGCCATCTTCAGTGCCAGCTGCTGCAATCTCTCAAACCATTGAAGCTGACCATCACGTAGCAAACGAGTTGGGGTGCAGGAGTAGCTGTTGACAGTAATTATCTTGGCTCCTGCCTTAATAAAATCCTGATGGACTTCTTTTACAATTTCCGGATTGTCCATCATGACCCTGGCCGACCATAAGGGGTGAGCAGGTTTTCCCGCACGCTGAAATATTTCCTGACCCAGTCCCCCGTCTAAAAGAAGTATGTCTCGCATAGGTAATTTGTTAATTGACGCATAGACACATCATGCTGTATTCTGATTTGTTATCATCATGTCTACTTTTTACCTAACCCGCTTACATACTTTGTGTTTTTTTTAATCCGCAAGCTACCATCATCATCCAGGGCGCTGACTGCAGGAGTGCACAGATGAACCTGACCAGCAGGCAGGCAAGGGCTTGAAAATAGTCGACAGCCTGAGCATGAACTGCTATCACAAGGACAGCGCTTTCAGCAGCAAATAGCGTGTCGCTGCCTTCCGGCTTGATAACCCTAATATTCCGCTCTGTAATGAAGTGGGGCACAAGTCCGGGACGCCAGCAACGAAGCTCCAAATCCTGTGCAATTAGAAAAAGAGGTTAAGTTTAACTTAAACAGGCGCATGACCTCTCTCACTTTCCTGCAAAGTAAGCACAGGAAGAAAATAACTCATCTACAATAGCGAAGCCCCGATACTTTTCTAAGCGATTTCATATTTGCGGGCTCATATTGCTATTTTTCCAAACAGATTGTAAACTGCATGCTGTATCAAGACATATTTTTATTAAATTTTAAAATGGATATGTTGTCAAACGCCGAGCATGTAATATGGGACCGCTTCAAAGAAGGTGACAGAAGAGCGTTTGCGCAGATTTACAATACTCATTTTTCTTCGCTCTACAACTATGGCTTCCGGTTTTGTGGAAACGCATCACAGGCTAAAGATGCAGTACATCAGCTGTTTGTTAAACTCTGGGATCATAAAGAAAAATTAAGTACACCAGTATCGGTTCGTCACTATCTTATCAAGTCTTTGAGGAATATTCTACTGGATCACTTTAAGACTGATGATCGCCATAGGGCTTTAGATGCTGGGGATACTAATTTCTCAGAACCAGCCAGTGAATTTTTGCTGATTCAGGAGGATATCTCAGCCGAACAACATCAGCACCTCAGGAAAGCGATCAATACTTTAACAAAAAGGCAGCGGGAAGCCATTTATCTCAAATTTTTTGAAAACCTTTCTTACGATGAAGTCTCGTCTGCAATGTCATTGACAGTAAACTCAGTCTATAATCTGATCTCAAAGGCTATTGAAGTGTTGAGAAAGAACACTCCTTATGTAAATCTAATGCTGCTCATTGCGCTGATGAGCTGATTCTCTTCCTGGCTCCTGTCGCTTATTGTTAATATAGGTCTCTTAATTTTGGATATTTTTCAACTATTGATTCATTTTCTTGTAATGATTGAAAAAGTGAAAAAATAGTTGAAAAATAATGGTGAGAAAAGAGAGCTTCTCCAGTATTGATCATAAAAGAGAAAGGATCACCTTTTACAGCACTTAAAAGCATGAACAATTATCAGCATTACGAAGCTAAGGATTTTGTGATGGATGAATTATTCCAAAGCTGGGTTCACAAAAAGGATCCTGCGGTGATTCAGTTTTGGGAGGAATGGAGGCTTACACATCCGGAGAAACAGGAAGAGATAGAGAAAGCAGTTGAAATTCTCCGTATGCTTTCCAGCGAGAAAAATATCGCCGGTCATCAAGAACAAGCAGAAGTTTGGGAAAAGATCCAACACTCGGTATCACAAGCTGAAAGCATGGAAAACAAACAGCTTACATTCAGGTGGTACTACGCAGCGGCAAGCATTGCGCTGATCATCCTTGCTGCATTGGGATATTGGACATTAGGTCAACAAGAGGATAAAGTCTATTTCTCCACAGGTTTTGGAGAAACACGCACTCTCATGCTTCCGGATAGCACTTTAGTTACGCTGAATGCCAACTCCAGGCTCTCCTACCTTTCCGGATGGCAAGAGGCTGGGGGAGATAGAAATGTTTGGATGGAAGGTGAAGGCTTCTTTGAAGTCTCTCACCGTAATGGTCAAAAGTTTATTGTACATACCTCGCAGGCGGCAGTGGAAGTATTGGGAACCAGCTTCAATGTTTCTGAAAGAAGGGGTAGTACTGAAGTGATATTGAGTTCAGGAAAAGTAGCGCTGCATGTACAAGAAGAGAAAGTCTTGATGGAACCGGGTGAGCAGGTCAGCTATGATACAAATTCCAAGCAAATTGAGAAGAAGATAGTAAATCCTGAACTGCTTACCTCCTGGAGAAATAATGAACTGATTTTTGAGGCAGCACCCTTATCAGAAATAGCAATTTTGTTGGAAGACAATTATGGTTATCAAGTCATATTTGAAGAAGAAACCATAGAAGCCCTGCTGTTTAGTGGCACGATCAGTGCCCAAAAAATCAAACTATTGTTAGAAGCATTATCTGAAACACATCAAATCCAAATTACTCAACAAGATGATACATTGATATTTAAAAAATAATGCTTTTTTAATCTAAAAACCTAAAACTATGATTCACCTTATTACTCGGGGTGCCAGAGGAAAGCTACATCTTCTTGGCATGATGATACTTCTTTGCCTCTTGATTTTTGAAGGAGGATTTGTACAAGCTCAGGATTCACAGGCTAACCCAAATGAGCTTTCGGTCACAAGGGTCTTTGCTTTTGCTCCTGAACAGGGAAAAAAACAAGAGCTTAAGCTTGTGCTCAAAGAACTTGAGCATGAATATGAAGTTCGTTTTTACTTTGATCCAACGCTTCTTGAAGGTAAAATAGCAAATGCACAGTTGGGAAAGGAAGGGCTGGAAACAAAGCTTAGCTCACTTTTAACGCCATTGGAACTGGTATTCAAAAAAATAGATGATGCCTCTTATGTCATTAGGCAAAAAAAAGAAGAAAGCATACTACCAAAAATGAAAACCAAAGAACCAGGAAATTCTGAGGTTCTGGAATCAATAGGTAGAAAGCGGCTATCCATGCTTAAATCATTAAAAGTTATGGAACAGACCATAAGTGGTAAAGTGGAAGATGGAGAGAGCGGGGAGCCGCTGCCCGGAGTCAATGTACTTGCCAAAGGTACTACTTCGGGGACCGTCACCGACATTGAAGGAAACTATAGGCTTACAGTAGGTGATGATGTGACTACCCTGGTTTTTTCGTCCATCGGCTATGTGTCAAAAGAGGAAGAGATTAATGGGCGGACGACCATCAGCATATCTTTACTGCCCGATGTACAATCGTTAGACGAGATTGTAGTCGTTGGATACGGTACTCAACAGAAATCTGATATGACCGGATCTGTGGGGTCTGTTGATAAAGAAGTATTTCAGAAGCTCTCTCCGACCAACCTCCAGCAAGGACTGGCGGGGAGAGTGTCTGGTGTTAATGTTACGCAGAATTCTGGTCGTCCGGGAGGCAGACCTACGATTAGAATCCGTGGAAACTCCTCTATCACAGGTTCAAACGATCCCCTTTATGTAATAGATGGGGTAATCTTGCCGGTTACCAACCTATCCAATGGCACTTCCCCTATAGATTTTTTAGATCCTGGTAATATTGAATCTGTTGAAGTGCTTAAAGATGCTTCGGCAACAGCTATTTATGGAGCACGTGCTGCCAATGGAGTGGTATTGGTAACTACTAAATCAGCGAATCGGAGTGCCAGCAGGCTTAGCTATGATGGTTCGTTTAGCGTGGGGACACTACGTTCTAAAGTAGACTTGTTGAACGCGAAGGAATTCTTAATGGTTGAGGACATTGCTTACCAGAATGCTGAAAAGTATGGATTGGGAGCCAGCGCCGTAGACCCTGCTACCAAAAGAACAGACCCACGCCTTTTTGATGCCGCCGGCAACCCCCTATATGATACAGACTGGCAGGAAGAAGGTTTTCGTACAGCCATTAGCAATAGCCATAACTTATCCTATTCGGGTGGAGATGAGACCAATACATTTGCGGTGAGTCTAGGCTACCGTAACCAGGAGGGCATACTGCTAACATCTTCATTGGAACGTTTCTCAGGGCGTTTGATGGTTGATACTCAGATTAAAGAATGGTTGACCACCGGAGCATCCATCAATTATAGTGTGCAGAATGAGAGCCAGCCCAGAGCAGTAGGCGCAGGAGGGATTACGCCTACCAGATCAATATTACAGGCCCTTCCAATCACTCCGGTAAGATATCCTGATGGAAGTTTTGGAAGAACATTGGATTACCCAGGAATGGAAGGAGGAGCCCAGCCGGTACGGCTGGTCAATGAAACCAAACGTCTATTGAATGGTGTCAACACCGTTGGTAACGCATATACTAACATCAGGCTGGCAGATGGCTTAGAATTAAGGTCTACTGTAGGGATAAGCCTTATTGACCAGGAGGTGAACTATTACGCGGGCCATGATCTTCAGTTTATTTCAGAAAATGGCGTAGCCTCAACTTCAGATGAACGACATACTTCCTGGCAATTTGAAAATTATTTGACCTATACTACTACTTTAGCAGAAAAGCATGCTCTAACGGGCTTGTTAGGTACATCCTGGCAGCGCGTCAATACCTTCTCCACTTCTGCATCTGCGGAGAACTTTATTGATGACTACTTCGAGTTTAATAATTTAGGGATAGCCTCCAACCCCAGGCCCCCAGCTTCCAATGCGAGTGGCTACAGCTTAAACTCTTATTTTGCCAGACTAAACTATACCCTCGATAGCAAGTACCTGTTCACCCTCACCGGTCGCATGGACGGTTCTTCCCGCTTCTCGCAAGATAACCAATATGCTTTTTTTCCCTCTGGCGCCATAGGGTGGAGAATATCGGAGGAGAATTTTATGCAAAGCGTTTCCTTTATCTCTAACCTGAAGCTGCGCTCAAGTTATGGGATTACCGGAAACTCAGAAATCCCTAATTACCGTACGGTGGCCGGATTGGGCAACTATGCCTATATCATCAACGGAGAACGCGTATCGGGCATCGGTTTGGATAGAATGGCCAATCCGGATCTCAAATGGGAAAAAAACAGCCAGTTTGATTTCGGTATTGAAGTAGGCTTGTTCAATGGCAGAATATCGTTTGAGGGGGATATTTATTACAAACGGGCTGATGATATGTTGCTGAACGCTCCTGTGCCGGCAACGAGCGCCTATAGTACCGTCATCCGCAATATTGGAAGCATGGAAAATCGTGGGGTAGAGTTTGCTTTGAGAACATCCAATATTGTAAAGAACGATTTTAGCTGGAGCACTTCCTTCAATATTTCAATGAACCGAAATAAAGTATTGCACCTGACCGGAGGCCAGGACATTGTTCAGGGCGGTAATCCGGTGACAGGTAACCGAATTATCCGGGAAGGGGAGCCAATCAACTCTTTTTATGGCTTTGTGCAGCTAGGCACCTGGAATACCGATCAGGCTGATGAGGCGGCTACTTATAATCGCCTTCCGGGAGATATCAGATACCAGGATATGAACGATGATGGGGCAATCAACGAGCAGGATAGGGTCATCATTGGTAACGGGTTGCCCGATGGATATGGCGCCTTGATCAATACCCTCAATTACAAAAACCTGGAGCTGATGCTGGATATACAGTTCATGTACGGAAATGATGTTTCTTACGGAACGAAAGCCACCTCTCAGGACAGAACAGGTATTACCAACGTATTCTCGGACGTACTGAATGCCTGGACACCGGAAAACCAGGATACTTTCGTACCTGAAATCAGGCCCACTGCCGCCTATCGTGATCGGCAGACCTCCACAGGAAGGATTTACGACGGATCCTTTATCAGAGGCCGCAATCTGATGCTGGCCTATAGTGTCCCATCCAATACGATAAACAGATGGGGGCTAAGCAGTGTAAGGGTTCAGGCTTCCCTACAGAACTTCTTCGTGATCACTGACTATCCCGGCTATGATCCGGAAGTTTCGTCTTTAACTGAGAATTTTGCTCAGGGGGTAGATTTATACAGCTATCCTAAGCCGAGAGTTTTTCAACTGGGGCTTAATATAGGCCTATAATTTTTTACTCAAACTAAAGCGATACAATCATGGATATAACAAAGTTTACAAATCTGTGGCTACTGTGCGGAATGCTGCTTACGGGGACAGCCTGTGAAAGTTTTCTCAGCGAAAACGACCCCTCTAATTTTAATACTGATAATTATTTCACCAAAGCTTCACATGCGGAGTCTATCGTCTATGCTACCTACCAGAGCCTGTATCCGGTGCATACGGGGCAATCCTGGCTAATCACCGAATTACGTACCGGGGCAGCCAATTCTTCTTTTTCAGCGAACGGCGGCTTTCCAAGTTTTCAGATCGTAAGGAACCTGGATATGAGTGCGGACCACCCTTCGGTAGAAAATATATGGGACAGCCATTATCAGGGCATTGGCAATGCCAATATGGCCTTACTTCGCATACCTGACATTACGATGGATGAAGCTCAGAAAAGCAGGTTATTAGGGGAAGCACACTTTTTACGAGCCTACTTTTATTTTAACCTGGTAAGAATTTTTGGTGACGTACCTGTTATTCTACAACCGGTTGATCTCAGCAGCCCTGATCTGAATCCCGCCCGTGCACCCGTAGATGAGGTGTATGACCTGATACTGGAAGACCTGACCAAAGCTGAAGCATCGGGCTTACCTTTCAATGATGAAAGTGGCAGGGTAACCCTTGGCGCAGTCAAATCGCTTTTAGCAGATGTGTATATGACGATGGCAGGTTATCCCCTTCAGATGGGAGCAGAATACTATACACTGGCCAGAGATAAAGCACAAGAAGTCATAGACGCTCAGGAATACTCTTTATTTGATTCATACGACGCTTTCCGACAGAAAGCTTATGACAATACCGGGGAGTATATTTTTATGGTGCAATTTGACGAACTGGATCAGCCTTCTGACGCGCTTCAGATTGGCCTGCCTCCCTTTAAGCTGGGCGTGTCTGCCTATTCTTCAGAGCAGGGTTTTACGTATGCGCAACGGGAATTTGTGGCGTCATATGAAAACGGAGATAAGCGAGCTGAAGAAGGTGTGTTCTTCTTTACAAAATACACATCAGAGTCTAGCCGAACGGATACAGTAGAGTTTGGAAACTACTACAACTATAAGTTCTTTGACGAGAATGCTCATCTCAACACGGCCCAGTCCGGACTTAACTGGCAAATCATTCGCTATGCCGATGTGCTGCTGGATTATGCAGAGGCTTCCAATGAGTTATCCGGTCCTACACCCGAAGCCTATGAGGCAGTGAACCAAATCAGGAGAAGGGCTGGCATTCCCGCACTTGAAGGGCTGGATCAAGCCAGCTTCAGAGAGGCGATATGGAAAGAACGCTGGCACGAACAGTATTTTGAAGGGGAGATATGGTTTGACATGGTACGAACCCAAAAAGCCTTTGATTATGTCAACGGACAGTTTAACGACTACGTAGGACATACTTTTGTAGATGGAAAAACACTGGAAGAACACCACCTTTTGTTTCCGATTCCAACACCTGAAATAAGAAATAACCCTAATCTAGAACAAAACCTTGGATATTAACAGCATCTTTATGCTAATCAATTCTCAAAGCCTATGAAATTACAAAGCGCGGTATTCACTACTTTAGCGATACTTTTTTTTAGCACAAATATAACATTAGGAGGGGGGCATACCCCTCCCCAATCTTCTGCCAAACCTAATGTGATTGTAATCATCACGGATGATCAGGGCTATGGTGATATTGGCTTTCATGGCAATAATACCATTAAAACACCTACAATAGATCAGTTTTTTCAGGAATCCGTCCATGCGAGTAACTTTCATGTATCACCTACCTGCTCACCCACGCGCGGAGCCCTCATGACCGGACGCTATACCAACCGGGTAGGGTCCTGGCACACCATTGCCGGCAGAAGTTTTCTTTTTGAAGATGAAAAAATACTGCCACAGATTTTCGCTGAAAATGGCTATGCAACCGGCATGTTTGGAAAATGGCATCTAGGAGATAATTATCCATTCAGACCTGAAGACCGGGGGTTCCAGGAAGTGGTAAGGCATGGGGGAGGAGGGATCACCCAGGGGCCGGATTACTGGGGCAATGACTACTTTGATGATACCTACTGGCATAATGGTGAGCTACAGGGGTATGAAGGCTACTGTACCGATGTGTTTTTTGATGAGAGCATGAAGTTTATTGAGGCTAATCAGGAGCAACCATTTTTCACATATATCGCCCTCAATGCTGCGCATGGCCCTTTCCATGTACCTGAGGAGTATTACAATATGTATAAAGATGAAGAGCAGCTTCTGGAAAGGCAAAAACGCTTTTATGGCATGATCACCAATATTGATGATAACCTTAAGCGTTTAGAACAAAAGCTTAAAGAACTGGAATTGGACGAGAATACAATTCTGATCTTCATGACCGACAATGGTACTGCGGCAGGTTATTCAACAAGAGATGGGCAGGAATACGGTTATAATGCCGGTCTCCGGGGCACCAAAAATAGCGAATATGAGGGTGGCCATAGAGTGCCTTTTGCCATCCGTTGGAAAGGAGGAGGCATTGAAGGCAATAAAGAAATTGATCAATTGCTTGCTCATATAGATCTTTTACCTACCCTTGTGGATCTGGCTGACCTTTCCTGGACTGAAACAAAAAAAATTGATGGTAAAAGCTTTGCTCCTTTACTGCGTGGGCAGGCAGAGGACTGGAAAGCGCGTACATTGATTGTGGACTCTCAGCGAACCCTGAACCTTGTGAAGTGGAGAAAATCTGCAGTGATGGATGATCGCTGGCGATTGGTTAACGGAGAAGAACTTTATAATATTAATGAGGACTTAGGGCAAAAAAATAATGTAGCCGCCTGAAAACCCTGAAGTGGTAGCCCGCCTGCGGGAAAGTTACAACGCATGGTGGACCTCATTGCAGGAGCAAAAAGTCAATCAACGCTATGCATACATCAAGGCCGGAACTCCTTATGAGAACCCGCTCCGTATTAGTGCTCACGACATGCACATCTATCCTTTTAAAAATGCCTGGCATCAACATGGAGCGCTGGAAGCTGTAAGCGGCACTGGAATCCTGAAAGTGGAGATAGCTCATGAAGGTACATATAGAATCAGCCTTCGGCGGTATCCTCGCGAAAGTGGTTTGGCTATCAACGAAAACGTTCCGGCAAAAGAAGGCTCTCTTGAAGTCAATCAGCCGATGCCTGCCAGTAATAATGAGATTAACATACAGGAAGCTATCTTTTATCTGGCCGATATTAGTGAAAGTAAACCGATTGAGGGGCAGGAAGAAGAAGTCACTTTTGAAAAGTATATACCTGCCGGAAAATACGATATGACAGCCATGTTAAAAGATGATGTAGGTAGATTGTATCCTTCATATTACGTTTACATTGAGAGAATTGATGAATAATAGTTTTTTTGGATCACGCAGTGCTTTGTCGTGGCGAAGTTTTCCGCTTTTTTTACCATTTGTCTTGTCCCTTTTCTTTTATGCTTGTCAGTCCGAGACTGCGGAAAATAATAAAAGGCCAAATATTATTTTTTTGATGGCGGATGACCAACGGGCTGATGCTTTTGGGTTTATGGGTAACCCGCATATTATTACCCCAAATTTAGATAGCCTGGCATCCGATGGAGTGGTATTTGAAAATGCCTACCATGTGGCTCCCATCTGCATGCCCAGCCGTTCTTCTGTGATGACGGGGCAATATTTAGGTACTCACCGGTCTGGGTTTAATCGCCCCACCAACTATATCATCACAGAAGATGAATTCAGAAGCACTTATCCAGTAGTTTTAGGTGAGCATGGATATTTTACCGGATTTATCGGAAAATTTGGTTTCGCGGTAGGAAAAGGGGAGAAGGTAAGAAATCAGAATTTTCAGGATGAAGCTGAGTATATGCCTACTCATCACTTTGATGTCTGGAACGGCTTTCCGGGACAGGGAAGCTATCACCCTAAAGAGGGAAAGTTTAATGGGTATGAAAACCAGTGGAATGCTTCCCATCTGACTGAGTTTATGGGATATCAGGCCATTGAGTTCTTCCGAAAAGCCAAAGCATCGGACAAGCCTTTCTGCCTATCCATAAGCTTCAAAGCTCCGCATGCTCCCTTTAGTCCGGCTGAAGCATTCAGAGCAAAGTACGATGCCAAGGAAATTCCCCGAATGGGGAATGATGCGCCTGAGTACCATGCAAAACTGCCCGAAGTAGTGAAAGAAAAAAGCCGTAATGCCCGCTGGTATTTTGGGAGAACCGAAGACTATTATGGTCAGGAGATAGGCTACCGGCACGACTGGCACATAGAAGTAGACAGCATATACCAGGAATTTATTAAAAACTATTACGCGCTCATCTCAGGTATTGATCATACAGTGGGTAGGTTGCGCACTGAACTCAGGCAACTAGGCTTGGACCAAAATACCATCATCATCTACACTTCTGACAACGGTTTTTTTGCCGGTTCCAGGCAACTGACGGGAAAAGCCCTCCTTTACGAAGAATCTGTAAAGGCCCCCATGATTGTATTTGACCCTGCTCTGCCAAAAAATGATGCGCTAAGAAAAGAAAAAGGACTTATCTCTCATGTTGATATTGCTCCGACAATATTGGATATGGCCGGAATCAGAGCTCCTGAAAGTTATCCCGGCACCAGTTTCATGCCTATCGTTCACCAAAAACAGGAAACAATACACGAAGCGGTATACGGTGAAAATAACTATGATGACTACTATCCGGTTTCTTCCGAAGTAGAGCATCCGGAGCAGTATCAGTCCATACGCTCAAAATTTGTCATAACACAGGGTTATAAGTTCATCAGGTATCACGAAAATCATCCGGTGGTTGAACAGCTCTATAAGTTAGGAGCAGACTCCCTTGAGGAGAATAATGTCATAGATGATCCGGATTATGAAGATATAGCCAGTGAACTGAGAGCTAAGTTAAATGACTTTGAAAAAGAGTACGTCAAACTGAAATAAAATAGAATATTGAAAACCCCTGGTATACCTTTACTGATACAGGGGTGAAGGGCGTAGGCCTGGATGAAAGGATAGCCGAAAAGGAAGAAGTAAAGTATCGGCTAGGCCGAATAACTATTTTTGATCTACCGCTGAACATACAGGCAATTTCATGCAAAATTGCTATTCCGGATTTTCCTGATAAATGGACTCACTTTAGCTGAAAGGCTAGCGATGCCCGGGTACGTACATATTGGCTTTCCTTAGATTAGTTGGGGCACTACTGGCAACCCAATGATTGATGCCAATCCGGATTTTTAACAGAATCCAGGCAGGTAATGGACGGCTACATGTTGAATAATGCTTATGTTTGTCTCAACTCATTTAATTGAAAACCGAAACTAACGTAACTGAATTTATATAGACCAAAACATAATGCTATTGAAAAAGACGCTTTGGATAAAAAAAGGTGTTAGAATGATTGCGATGGCTACACTCATGGCCAATGCCCTCTTTGCCTGTAGAGAAGCTCAGTCATCAGAGCAGGAAGAAGCAGCTTCTTCAGCTAGACCCAATATCATATTGCTCATGGCAGATGACCAGGGTTGGGGAGATGTAGGCTATAATGGACATCCACACCTTAAAACACCAAATCTGGATGCCATGGCTGCCAATGGAGCAGTGTTTGAACGTTTTTACGCTGCTTCAGCTGTATGCTCGCCTACCAGAGGGAGTATAATGACCGGCAGGCACCCCTTACGATATGGTATCTGCAATGCTAACTGCGGCCATATTAAGGCGGAAGAGATCACTTTGGGAGAAATGTTGAAGGAGCAGGGATATACCACCGGACATTTCGGGAAATGGCATCTTGGCACTTTGACGAGAGATACCGTTGAAGCAAATAGGGGAGGAAGACCCAAGTTTGATGGTGACTATGCCCCGCCCTGGGAGCATGGCTTTGACCGGAGTTTTGTAACGGAGTCTAAAGTCCCCACCTGGAATCCGATGGTCACTCCGCCAAGGTCTTCAGGAGATGTGAATGGAAGGCTGGTAGAGGGAGAACATTTCAACACTTTCTACTGGACCGGACCGGGTCAGATAGCAAACGAAAATCTGGGAGGTGACGATTCCAGGGTGATTATGGATAGAGTGATTCCTTTCATAGAAAGTGCTGTAGAAAAAGAGCAGCCCTTCCTGAGTATCGTCTGGTTCCATACCCCTCATCTGCCAGTACTGACGGGTGATGAGTTTAGAAAGCCCTATGCTCATCTCTCAGAAGACCAACAGCATTATTATGGTGTATTGACAGCTCTGGACGAACAGCTTGGCCGCCTGCGAAAAAAGTTAAAAGACCTGGGGGTAGCGGATAACACTATTTTATTCTATACGAGTGATAATGGCCCCGAAGGCAGGTCAGTAGAAGGCAGGACACAGGGTTTGACGAATGGCTTGAGGGGAAGAAAAAGAAGTTTGCATGAAGGAGGCATCAGGGTGCCGGGGATCATGGAATGGCCCGGTAAAGTTAAGCCGGGAACCCAAGTAGAAACCCCATGTTTCAGCTCTGACTATTTTCCTACTATTGCTCAGATATTGGGAGTGGATATTGCTGAAAACGAGCGTCCTTATGATGGAGAGGACATACTTCCCTATGTGATGGGTGAAAAAAAACAACGTGAGCTACCTCTGGCTTTTGAGTATCTTGCTCAGGCGGCGCTGATTGGTGATGAATACAAAATTTACAGTAAAGATAAGGGTGAAAATTTTGAGCTTTACAACATTCAGAAAGACCCTGCCGAGCAAAACGATTTGGCTGAGAAGCATCCCGATAAGTTAAAGGAGATGACAGAATACTGGCGAAAGTGGAAAGACTCTCAGCTAAACAGCGCTAATGGTAATGATTACTAAATATTGATTTGTCTGAAACCTAAAAGCAAAATTTGGCCCCCATGAACCAGTCGCACAGAAAAAATAGTCAGTCACCTAAACTAAAAACAAACTAGCATGAAAATCATAAATTCATCTTTACTTTTACTTATTCTATTTGCAGCAGCCTGCAACCAGCTGCCTGGTGATACTACTCAGAAACCAGTAGAAAAACCCAATATCGTCCTTTTATTCACTGATGATCAAACCTATGCTTCTATAGAGGCTTTAGGTCATGACGAAATTCATACGCCCAACCTGGATAGGCTGGTCAATAAGGGGACCACCTTTACACATGCCTATAACATGGGTGGATGGAACGGAGCGGTCTGTGTGGCTTCCAGGTCAATGATGGTTTCAGGTGCTTACATATGGAATGCGCAGGAAAAAGCCCGGGCATGGAGTGCAAAAGACAGTGCAGCCCTTCAGCAGACCTGGCCTCAGCTGCTGAGTGAGCAGGGATATCAGACGTATATGACCGGCAAATGGCATGTAGCCGCTCCCGCCGAAGAAATTTTTGACACGGCTAAGCATGTGCGTCCGGGCATGCCCAAAGACTACGCAGGTGAACTTGGTGCGGCAATGAAAAAGTGGAAACAGGAGTCTGGGGATATGAAAGACTGGAATGATTATATGCCGCTTGGCTATGGCCGTCCTTTAAGCCCCCAAGATACGGACTGGCTGCCGACAGATACCACCCATGGAGGATTCTGGGATGGCGGTAAACACTGGAGTGAAGTGGTGCGTGACGATGCACTGGAGTTTATTGATGATGCCAGCCAGCGTGAAAATCCTTTTTTCATGTACCTGGCCTTTAATGCTCCGCATGACCCCCGTCAGGCTCCTCAGAAATACCAGGATATGTACCCATTAGAAGACATAGCTTTACCTAAAAGCTTCTTGCCGGAGTATCCCTGGAAAGAGGCTATTGGCAACCCTCCCGGTTTGCGCGATGAGGCGCTGGCTCCATTTCCCAGGACAGAGTATGCGGTAAAGAAACATCGCCAGGAGTATTATGCCATCATTACTCATCTGGACGATCAGATCGGTAAAATTCTGGATGCGCTGGAAGCATCAGGTGAGCTGCAAAATACCTACCTATTCATGACCTCCGATCATGGACTTTCAGTAGGGCATCATGGGTTACTGGGCAAACAAAGTCTGTACGATCATAGCATTCGCGTGCCGCTGATGGTGATGGGGCCTGATGTGCCTGAAGGTAAAAAAATCCATCAGGATGTATATCTGCAGGATATTATGCCAAGCAGTCTGCAACTGGCAGGGGTAGAAAAACCTTCTTATGTAGAGTTCAAAAGCTTTGTGGATATGCTCAATGGTGATGCTGAAGCGGGACATTATGATGCCATCTACGGCGCCTACATAGATTTTCAACGCATGATCAGAAAAGATGGGTTCAAACTCCTGGTTTATCCAAAAATCAATAAGGTGCTGTTGTATGACCTGGAAAATGACCCCCACGAAATGAATGATTTGGCAGCGGATCCACGTCATGCCGAAAAAGTGCGATCACTATTTGATGAGCTGATTGAGTTACAGAAAGAAATGAATGACTCATTGAATTTGCAGGAGACTTATAAGGCCGTAACTGACGAAACTTAAAAGGAGGTAAGCATAACTATTTTGTTCAAAAAAAATATTACTTAGTTATGCCATTGCTGAAAACGTTGCTAAATGGAAAATGCAAAGGAAAAATTGAAAAAAGCCTAACATAAATTGATGATTATTAAACACTATTTGCTCATATTATTTTCTGCCTTGTTCCTGAACCATGCGGACGATAAGGAAACACCTGCTGCAGAAGCAGAGTCTGCCAAGCCTAATATATTGTTCATCATGTCTGATGACCATACTGCACAGGCCTGGGGGATTTATGGAGGTATATTAGAGGACTACGTACATACACCAAATATCAAGCGGCTGGCAGCAGAAGGCTGCGTACTAGAAAACTGTTTAGTGTCTAACTCTATATGTACCCCCAGCAGAGCTACCATACTTACCGGGCAGTACAGTCATGTGAATGGAGTGACTACCTTAGGGGCAGGCTTGTCGCCAGCCTATCCCAATATTGCCAAAGAATTTCAGAAAGCGGGCTATTCAACTTCTATCATCGGCAAGTGGCACCTCAAACAGGAGCCGGCAGGCTTTGATTATTATGCAGTATTGCCTGGGCAGGGCGACTATTGGAATCCACGATTGAAGACCGCCGACAATTGGGAGGATTATTATGGAGGTGGCAAAGTAGTGGAGGGCTTCAGCACAGATATCATCGCTGACAAAACTATTGAGTGGATAGACCATCGGGATACCTCTAAGCCGTTCATGGCTTTCTGTCATTTCAAAGCTACCCATGAGCCTTTTGATTATCCCGAGCGTTTCAGCCATCTGTATCGCGACGATGAGCTTCCTGTTCCGGAAAGCTTTTATGACAGAGGGGCAGCCACGACTGCCAGAGTGTTCAGAGGGCAGTCTATTGATAACTTACAAGCGCGCTACCTTAAAGCTACTGCCAATCCTGAGCTTCGCAATGACTATATGGCTTATCCTGAATTGCCATTTAGCGTGGATGGTCTTAGTCCGGATGAAGCCAGAATGAAAACCTATCAGAAGTTTGTCAAGGATTTTATGCGATCAGGAGCTGCTGTGGATGACAACATCGGAAAGCTTCTGGACTACCTCGAGGAAGCAGGCCTGGCAGAAAATACAATCGTGATCTATACCGCCGACCAGGGCTACTTTCTAGGGGAGCACGGCTGGTTTGATAAGCGGATGATTTACGAAGAGTCCATACATATGCCCTTTGTCATCAGGTATCCGAAAGAGATACCGGCGGGCAGCCGCAATGCTGATATCATAGAAAACGTAGACTTTTCCGCACTGCTAGCTGATTATGCCGGAATTGATTACCCTGAAAGTATGCAGGGACATAGCTTTCGTGAAAACTTGAAGGGAAATACTCCTGCAGACTGGCGAGCGTATGGCTACTACCGATATTGGGATCATTCTGAAGACCGTCCGGGCCATTTTGGCATCAGAGGAAAGCGCTACAAACTGGCTTTTTACTACGGTAACGGCCTGGAGGGCAACGAAAGTACTGAAGAAGGTCAGCCTAAAAAATTCTGGGAGTTTTTTGACCTGCAGCAAGACCCTCATGAACTGCATAATGCATACGATGACCCTCAGTATCAGGACATCATTTCTGAGATGAAAGATGAAATTCTCAGGCAAAGAGAGATGCTCGGTGACCTGGATGAAGACAATGAAGAAATACAGGAGATTATTGCTCATCATTGGGATAGCTAATTGAGAAACATGATAAAAGTACTACTTCTCTTATGTATTGCTCTCCGTCTTTAGAAACCACTTTAAAGCAAACCTGCACTAAGAGTTCGTATAGGAAAAGCACGACTATGCATATGCAATTGATAAAAATTTTCTTTACCAGTATTGTATTTTTGGTAAGTCTTGGGGTCGTACAGGCTTCAGAAATTGATACTTTACACCTGATACCTCAGCCCCGGTCAGTGATGATGAAAGAGGGAGTCTTTAAGTTGTCAGAGTCTACTGAAGTGTATGTGCCCAGGAAGGTAAGTCATGACTTTGAGCCATATCTGTCTGTCGAGTTTACGGAAGCCATTGGTTTGGAACCGGCCATTAAAAAAGGGGTGTCTAAACGTACTTCAGATTATATTCAGTTTACCCTGGATGATGAGTCTGCCTTAGATAAGGATGGATATACACTAGAGGTCTCACCCTCCAGGATAGAGATAAAAGCAGCTCACTATGGGGGGCTTTTTAACGGCTTTCAGACCTTAAAGCAACTGCTTCCCCGCACTTCCGATAAAGTTATTGAGATCCCATCTTTACTGATAGAAGATGCCCCCAGGTTTGAGTGGAGGGGTGTTATGCTGGATGTAGCCAGACATTTTCAACCCAAAGAATTTATCCTCAAGCAGATAGATGTTCTATCATCCTATAAAATCAATAAGTTTCACTGGCACCTGACTGACGACCAGGGCTGGAGAGTTGAGATCAAAAAGTACCCCAGGCTGGTTAAGAAAGGAGCATGGAGGGCAGATAGAAAAGATGTGCCCTGGTGGAAGCGACAGGCGGCCACCGCAGAAGAACCCAAAACTGTGGGAGGGTATTATACCCAGGAAGACATCAAAGAAGTTATTGCGTATGCGAAGATTAGAAATGTAGAAATCATACCTGAAATTGATGTGCCTGGCCATAGCAAAGCGTTGGTAGCCTCTTACCCACATTTGTTTTGTTATGATGATCCGGACGCAAATTTTGAAGTAGCTGTTGGCGGTAAAGCGCCTGATAATGCAGTATGCGCGGGAAAAGAAAGCACTTACGAATTTTTAGCAGGGGTAATAGAAGAAGTAGCAGCGCTGTTTCCTTCCGAATACCTTCATATTGGCGGAGATGAATGTAATAAGACCAATTGGAAAAAGTGTCCGTATTGTCAAAAGGTAAAATCTGAGTACAAGCTACAAGATGAGGAAGAACTACAGAGTCATTTTATACAAAGGATACATAAACTGGTGAAGGCCCAGCACAAAACTATGATCGGCTGGGACGAAATTCTGAGCGGCAAAGGAGCTAAGGGGGCTACCATTATGGCCTGGCGGCGAGGGAAGTTTACCCCCGAAATTACAGCGCCACGAGAAGGCTATCCTACAATCATGAGTTCTTACCAGCACTCCTACATCAGCCAGGTACAGGGACCGATAGGCATGGAACCGGAAGGCCCCAAAGTCGTGCTACCCTTGTCCAAAGTATATAGTCATGAGCCTGTCCCCGAAGAATTATCTGATGAAGAAGCATCCAGCATTCTCGGGAATGAAGCCTGCCTGTGGGGAGAGTTTACGCCTACCCAGGAGCATTGCGAGTATATGCTGTACCCTAGAGCTATTGCCAGTGCGGAAGTATCATGGAGTCTGCCTGAGCAAAAAAGTTGGCAGCGTTTTCAACATGCTATAGAATCGCATTTTGAGAGGCTGGACAGAGCTGATGTCAATTATGCTAAAAGCATATATACAGTATATCCATCTTTTGCACTAAATCCTTTAAAGGAAGAAGCTCAGGTGTATCTGTATACCGAAGCTGAGGGCTACCCCATCTATTATAGCATTGACGGAAGTGAGCCTCAGCCTACTTCAAGCAAGTATGAAGGAAACTTCAAGGCGGCAGCCGGAACACTTGT
Organism: Catalinimonas alkaloidigena; assembly: GCF_029504655.1. Taxonomy (NCBI): domain Bacteria; kingdom Pseudomonadati; phylum Bacteroidota; class Cytophagia; order Cytophagales; family Catalimonadaceae; genus Catalinimonas; species Catalinimonas alkaloidigena. The sequence goes on along the minus strand of NZ_JAQFIL010000001.1, from coordinate 5,443,232 downwards.
CAAAGCAGGCTTATTTGACAAAAATGGCAAGCTGCTGGGTAAAGTAAGCGAGTTTAGGCTGAGGTAAGCTGATTTTACAGCCCGCCCCTTTTTTTCAAGCAGCTCAATTGCAAACACGCACCATAGGGAGGTACTTACTTTACGATCTTGACTTTTTCGTAAGGCTGAGCCAGTCTGAATTCAAGCTGCTCCGGATGGTCTCTGCTCACGACTCCCTGCTTTGTTTCCGATGCCTGCTCATTGTCGTATACGACCAGGCTTTTTGGTTCAAATTCTCTGCTTTTCATCAAGCGAAGCACAATTGGCTGGTCATTTTGTATTAACAGTTCACTGCCTATACGCTCAATACTCACCGTGGCCGGTTGGCCGGTGGCAATGATCTCCAGGCCATTCCACTTAAAAACATTCATGCCTGCCACAAAGACAAATTCAAAAGCAGTATCATTAGCTGTTCGTACCAGCGAAAGTAAGCCTTTCTGGTAGTGCTGTTCATCTTCAATAATTGCTGCGGATGACTTGCATACGGTAATGATGTCCTGCTGTTCATCCATCAAATCTACGGTGATACGTTGCGACCCAAGCGCATCCCCACCAAAATGCACGCTGGCTATAGGATTGCGGTCACTCTTCCGGTAAGGATTAAACAGCACGACAAACGGATTCTCCCAGGCTGACTTCTGACGCCTAAGCATCAGGGCTGGTATCTCTTTCCCAATCAATTCCGGTGGCGCAGTACCCCTTGAAAGCGCATTACTCTCAGGACCATTAACGCTGAATACTTGCTGACCGGATTCTCCTTTCACCCATAACTGCATAAACTGATCAGGTTGATTTTCGCTCCGGACGGTAAACAATGCCTTCAAATCCTCATCTGTGCTTACCTTTTTCTTATCGGTGAAATAGTCATATGCCTTCAGTTCCCCATGTTCTGACCCCAGCTCGGTGGTCTGCTTTAGGTCAAGCGGTGAGTTATCCCAATCAGTGATCGTTAGCGACTGACCAATGTTATGGTAGAAATAGTCATGTTGCTGAGCTCCCCCTTCAACTTTGCCCGAACGAAAGATATCCAGGGCATAACTCTGGTTGGAGG